>NZ_LBJW01000015.1:0-111862 GCF_028128865.1 Bradyrhizobium sp. CCBAU 11357
CTCAGAACAACGGAATCATGGTTCGGTGCACCGCTCAAGCAGTTCTGCAACAAAATCGGCCCGTTGCTGCCATGCTGGGTTGCCGGTTGGATGTCCGGGGTTGGCGGTGAACCAGACGTAACCAGCCGTCGTCTCAGTTTGACCCTTAGCGGTCATGGCGCAACGCAGAATATTGCCGCGCTCGACTGCGCCTCCAACACCCGGGACTCCCATGCCGCGATGTGGTAATGCTTCGACCTTGGATTTAGCGTGGTCCTGAGCCTCTTTGGAGGGCTGCATGAGACGGCGCGATTTCATCAGTCTTCTTGGCGGTGCGGCGGTGGCATGGCCGCTCGCTGCGGCGGCACAGCAGAGCACCAATAAGAAACGTCTTGCCATCTTCAGCCCATCAGAGCCAAGCGCGGACTTGCATGAGAATAGCGAAAGCAAATTTTCTCGAACCTTATTCGCCGAGCTTCGGCGGTTGGGGCAGATCGAGGGAAAAAACGTCAAGGTCGAACGTTACGGCCGGGAGCAAAACACGTCCGGCCCCGAAGCCTTGGCGACAGAAATCGTTCGAAGCGACCCGGATGTCATCTGGGTTGTTGGCCCGGGCGCTGTCATCTTCAAAAAGCTAACATCGCGTATTCCCATCGTAGCGATAACTGGTGACCCCGTTAAGCAAGGGATCGCTGACAGTCTGGCTCACCCGGGCGGCAATTTCACGGGAGTTAGCGTCGACGCCGGTCCATCCCTTTATGGAAAACGGATCGCACTGCTGCGCGAGATGTTTCCAACGATGTCGAAACTTGGCTGTCTCATTCTTGGATTGCAATGGAATGGACCAATTACAGGTCCCGCAATCCGCGCGGCGGCCGAAACGACAGGCCTCCCTCTCGCGGTGTCTTTGCTAGAAATCGGTACCAGCGAAGCAGGCTATCGGGTGGCGGTCGAAAGCATCTCCCGCGAAGGTGCAGATGCGGTCATGGTCGTCGAGTCGCCTGAGCTCTTTCAAAACGCCGCTCTGATCGCCAAGTTGGTCGGCGAGGCGAAGCTTCCGACGATTTTTACACATCCTGAAGCCGTTGAAGCTGGGGGCTTAATGGCCTACTCCTTCGACCTGATCGAATTGTATAAGCGCGCCGCCAACACTATCGACGCAATTCTCCGAGGAGCAAACCCCGGCGACATCCCGATCTACCAAGTAACCAAACACGAGTTGTCCATCAACCTCAAGACAGCCAAGCAGCTGGGGCTTTCCGTACCTCCTGCGCTCCTCGCGAGCGCCGATAAGGTAATTGAGTGAACAAGCAAACGTCCGCTTCTGGGCCCTTCTCGGACCTCACGCATTGTCTGCTTTCGCGCCGCTATCGGGAGGTAAGCGGACATAGCGGATCTTGTAAGTAGATTCGCTAAGCATCGTTTGACACGTCGGGCAAAACACCGGCAGAATGGTATCATCGGGCGCTAGGCGATCACGTCTTCCTTTTCAGCCCCTCGCGCCACGATTTTCAATATGTTGTCTCCAAGCGGCCGCTGCAACGCCTTGGCTTCATCCCAAGGGGCCCGCAGCCACACGTCCCATTCCTCCGCGCTCGTCAGGATCACCGGCATGGCCTTGGGATGGATCGGTTCAACGACTGCATTCGGGTTGGTGGTAAGAAATCCGTAGACCTCATGCGGTCCCGGAATGGGTTTGGACTTCGTGCCGCGTTCGCCGTTGAACGTGGTCCAGATACCGGCGAACGCGTACAGCGGTCGCGCCTCCGCAAGCGCAAACCAAACGACATCCTTCTTCTTCGTGTCAGGGTTCGGCTCGGGCGCATACTCGGCAAAGCTATTCGCCGGCACGAGGCAGCGGTGCTCAGGCTTGAGCCAGGCTCGCCAATGCGGCGACGAGGTGTTGCGGATGTTCGTGACGGGCGGACCGCCCTTGCTGGGCGGCGGCGGCATGCCCCAGCGCATCATGACCAGCTCGCGCTCGCCGCCGGCATCGCGAATGACAGGGGCGGGGTAGTCCGGAAAGACGCCGGGCATCGGCGGCAAGTTGCCTTCGTAGCGGCGGACGATGCGGAAGAGGTCGGCGATGGCGGCCTGATTGGTGGTGATCGAATATAGATTGCACATGAGTGGAATTGTCTCTTATCGCTCGCCCGGCCACCAGGTCGTAGGCGGTTGGCTGGCTGAAATCTTTGTCGGCCGCAGCGCCACAAGCTCGCTGCGCTTGTAGGGACGCCCCCGCATCTGCGAACATTCCTTGCAGCGCATGTAGCGTTCAAGCTCGTGGATCGGAGTCGTTTTTGGACGCCTAATGATCTCGAGCGCTATGGTCTGGTTGGTGTCGCAGCCATGACAGCGGACCTCGAGGTATGGGTATCCTCCGTTGATCGCATCGCCGATCGTCGGCGAGGGCTGCGCCGGTCCCTTGTAACCGAGCATGCGGCTGTTCCAGGCCACGCAGGCGAGCTTGTCAGCTTCCTTGCGCGCCTCCCTGGCGCGCTCGGCTGACATCTTGATCTGAGTGCCGAAGAGATATTGGCGCGACTTCGTGGACATGCGGTCATCAAAGGCATGAGCCCGCAGGGTTTGGCAAATTATCGATTCCTGGTAGGCGAGGAAGCCGGCGAGCTACTGCCTCTCGTGGCTGTGGACAACAACGCTGTCAGATGCTCACCAACTGTCGGCCGGTGCCTTTATGGACATTCGGTTGCCGGCTAGCCTCAGCCCGTCCAATCCACTGGTAGAGCAAGAAGTCGCTTGCAGGAGCCGATTGGCATTGACCCGTCGGGCAAAACACTGGCAGAATAGCATCATCGAGACGAGTTTGTTTGCACCCGCGCCGGTTCTCCCGCCGCGGGTTTTTTGCGTCTCGATTCAGGATGATCGGATTAAATTTCAGACGGATTTTCCAAATGACTGAAGTGGTGAACTACAACCTTCTTTCCCAGAATGCTCTCGCGAGGGCGGCGGCCCGCCGCGCTCTAAAGCAGCGCACGCTAACCGAGATCAAATCCCTGGCGCGAACTCACACGAATGTCGCCATCAAGACCCTCGTGCAGATCGTGCGCAACAAGGACGCTCCCGCCCATGCCCGTGTGATGGCCGCCAACGCCATTCTCGATCGGGGATGGGGCAAGCCGTTGCAGCCGATTGCGAGCGAAGACGAGAACCCCATAAGGTTCGTGCACCGCATCGAACGGATGATCGTGCATCCGGGCGACGACGTGACGATGGAGGCACATATCGAGGAGAGCGTGCGAGCACCGATCAGTGTGCTTGGCAGCCTCGGCGGGGTGCGCGAAGAGGATGCCGATTATGAAGAGCTTTGGCTGGAATCGCAGGAGCAGGCATGAGCGATATACTTCAGCAGTTGCTTCAAACGCGGGTTGAGCCAGGGCCGAAACCCGAATGGCCGCGATGGATCGCCGACGCACTTGCTTGCAAGCCTGAGAGTCCGGCGCTGGTGGACGCCTCGCCAACCAAGCCGGTCTCACCGGAGGCCGAGGATCAGCGCAATATTCGGGTATTGACCCGCGTATCGAACTCTTGAAGCTCAAGCCCGCGGGATAGTGCGGGCTTTAGACAGCCGATGTCGGCTGCTGGGGTCCGAGTGGACATGTTCTAAGGGCCAGAGCATTTCAGCATCTGACCAAAGCCGACGTGGCCGAGCCGTCATCTTGAATGCGCGAGCACTTTCAGCCCCTATCGAAGCGCTAGTCTGACCCGCTATGATGTCGGTTCGAGCGGGGGAAATGGGCATGAGGCGGCGGGAATTTTTGATCCCAGCGAACATGGATTATTTCATTCAATCTCACCCCAAGAGAGTACGTACGCTAGCCAAGTGGCTCGGCGTGATTGCTGCCGTTGTTTGGCTAAATCAACATAATGCCAGCGCTCAGGGGTTGTTTGCTGCTGCTACAGGCGCAAAGGATCTGACGTTTCCCGATTCTCCGTCCGCTAGCCCAGCAGACGGTTCACGTATGATCTTGCTCAAACCGAAGGGAGCGGGACCGTTTCCTGCTATGGTCCTGCACCACCAATGCGCCGGTCTGCGCACCAAAGGCGGCCCGAACAGGTCGATGGGCGCCTGGGCGCAAGCTGCGGTTCAGCAAGGCTTCGTAGTGCTTTTGATAGATTCCCTAGGACCTCGCGATGTCGATATGGTGTGTTTGGAAGTGAAGAAGGGCGTTAACTTTCCGCGCGGTGTACGCGATGCTCTTCAGGCTGCTGATCACCTACGAGCCCTTCCATTCGTCGACAAGCAACGAGTCGCCCATGTAGGGTTTTCCTGGGGTGCAATGGTCGCGCTGCTGGGCAGCAGCAGCAATTGGCGAGCAGCTGCGCCAGGGAGTGAGGCATTTACAGCAGCTGTGGCGATGTATCCCGGTTGTTTCTCAATCCAACCCAAAGCAGGCCCTCCATATGAAATCGTTCAGACAAAGATTGACCGTCCTACTCTAGTCTTGATGGGCGATAAGGATACCGAAACGCCTCCTGAAGAATGTATTCCCAAACTTCAAGCGGCAAAGAACGCAGGTGCACCCGTTGAGTGGTACACCTTACCGAATGCTACGCATTGTTGGGACTGTCAGCACCTGAACGGGTCCTCAAGGATCGATTTTCGTGGCACTAAAGTGATCTACCGATACGACCTAAGCGCAACGCACGAGGCGCGGCGACGAATCTTCGCGTTTCTGGAAAAAATCTGGGGCACCGGCCGCTGACAGTGCCCGGCTTGCTGCAATCCTTACACCATTCCAATCGCAATGCGCTTCTTCGCTCTCACGATGTCAACTGTTGGCCCATGGCTGCCGCGTCCCGCGGCCGAGGATATGTCGGCTATCAGGGGCAGACCCGACTATCTCAAACGTCATCACCGGAGAGGTCGGCCACGAGCGCAGCCAGTAAGTACCGGCTGCGGACCTAACCCGCGCTGAGCCGCACGCCGGCACGCAAGAACTTCTGCGGATCCACCGCTTCGCCTTCGATGCGGGTCTCGTAGTGCAGGTGCGGACCGGTGGAGCGGCCGGTCGAACCGACGAGGCCGATGACCTGGCCGATCTTCACGACCTCGCCGACCTTGACGTTGATCTCGGAGAGATGGCCGTAGCGGGTCGAAAGCCCGTTGCCGTGATCGACCTCCACCATGCGGCCATAGCCGCCGGACCAGCCGGCGGACACCACCTTGCCGTAGGCGGTGACGCGGACGGGGTCACCGCTGGCGGCGCGGAAATCGAGGCCGGTGTGCATCGCGGGCCGACCCAGGAAGGGATCGCTGCGCACGCCGAAGCCCGAGGTGAACTCGACCTCGCCGATGACGGGCTTGCGGTAGGGCACCAGCGCCAGCGTGCGGTTGAGACGGTCCATCTCGGCGCGCGTGGTGTGGATGCGATAGAGCTGCTTCTCGAACGGGCCGGCATTCGCCGTCAATTTGACGGGGACGAACGGGCCGCCCATCGCGCTGCGCGGCACGGCGGCTTCGAGATGGGCAAGGTTCAGGCCGAGATCGCTGACCACGCTGCGCATCCGGCGCATGCGCGAATCCATGCTTTCTTCGACGGCGCTGAGCGTCGCCATCTGGCGCCGCTCGACCTGATCAAGCGAGGTCGTGAGCCGGACCAGCACGTTGTCAAAACCCTGGTTCCTGGCGAACTGGCTGGTCGGCGCCGCCACAACGCTCGGCGCGCGCGATTCGAGGCGCGCTTCGCGATCCGGCGGCGCCACGAAGATCACGGTGTCACTGATCGGCGAGGGTTTTGGCGTGGTCGGGCTTGCATCGCTCCGCTGCGGGGCGGCGCGGGGAATCGAGCCGGTCACGTCGGGCATGGCGCCGAGCGCCGTGGCCCGGGACTCCAGCGCCGTCTGGCGCTTCATGATCTGGTCGAGCTTCTGGTCGAACTGTTCCTGGTCGAGCAACTGGCGGCTGGTGGTGCGATCGACCTTGGCGCGCAGCTCGGCGATGCGGTCCTCATAGGCGTATTGCATCTCGGCCTGGCGGGCGATCAGCCGGGTCAGGACGTCGTCACGGAACGCGAAATAGGTGGCAGTGGCTGCCGACCACAGCCCGAGCAGCACCACGGTGCCGACCACGATCCAGAACACCACGGGCCCGAAGCGGACCTGCTTGCCGGCATGAACGATGGTGTAGGCATCGTCGGGGGCGGGCAGGGGAATCGCGGTTGCCGGCGCCGGGACACCCAGGCGGCGCTGGAAGGCCCGTCCGTGGTCGTGGGGATGATGTTGGGGGTACTGCGAATATTGGGCAGAACTTTTCGACATCGGCACTCCCGCGCCGGTCGGATGGGTTCCTTGCGGCTCAATTGCCGCAGCAATCTGGGCCGGTCATGGTTAATTTTCCGCAAATGGGAACGCGCGAATTTAAAGGATTGGTTAAAGGCTCCTTGCCGCCTCCAGCACCTGGTCGGCGTGGCCGTCGACCCGGACGTTGCGCCAGATCCGCGCCACCTTGCCGTCGGTCCCGACCAGGATCGTGGTGCGAAGAATCCCAAGGAAGCTCTTGCCATACATGGACTTTTCGCCCCAGGCGCCATAGGCCTCCAGCATCTCATGCGTCTCGTCCGAGATGAGGGGCACGCCGAGCTTGTGCTTGTCGCGGAACTTCTCCTGGGCCTTTAACGGATCGGCGGAGATGCCGAGCACCGCGGTGCCGGCAGCGGCGAAGGCGTCGGCCAGGCGGGTGAAGTCGATCGCCTCTCTGGTGCAGCCGGGCGTGTCGGCCCGCGGGTAGAAGAACAGGACCAGCTTCTGGCCGGCATAATCCGCCAGCGTGACCACGTCGCCGCCATCGCGCGGCAGGCTGAAGGCGGGGGCCTTCTGGCCCTCGGCCAAGCCGGACTTCAAGCCGGACTTCAAGCCGGACTTCAAGCCGGACTTCAAGCCGGACTTCAAGCCGGACTTGGCCGCGGCCGGAGAGGAGGCCGATTTGGAGGATTTTAACTGTTTCGATGCGGCCTTATGTGATCCTGCTTTTGCTATGGTCGCGGCTGATTTGCGTGCCGGTGTCCGCTGCGTTTTCGCGGACCTTGTTTGAATGGATGCCCGCGTTTTTGCGGTCTTCTTTTTGGCGGTCGGACTGCCGGAGGGCGTTTTGGACGATTTCTTTCGGGATTTCTTGGACATACGCCTTCCTTTCGACGCTTTCGGCAGGTCAACCGAAGCGGTATTGCAGGTCTTGTCTGGCGAGCCGGAATCGCGCCCTTGGCTGGGCAAGTCTGACGACGCCGGAGTATGGTTACAAGGAATTCCACGCACCACCCCACTGCTCGTTGAACGCGCTCCCGGGGCGAAATGACGAACAGCAGGAATATTCGAGGTATGGCGGCAGTGCCGGCGCAGGGAGCGTCACTTCCCGCGAACGGCTGCGGTCCCGGCGGCGCTCAATCCTATGACGGGCGCCTGTATCGAGAAGCAATGGCAAGGAATACGTCGCCCCAGGACTACAACCGGGATCTTGATCGGCGCGGCGGCCAAGTTGAGCCGCAGGAATGGGACGACGCCGACTGGGATCCGGATCAGGAAGCGGCGGCGGGCCATCGCGCACGCCGGCTGCTGGCGCGTTCCGGTTCGGGCTTCCTCCGCATCGGTGACGGATTCGGCGCGTTGCGCCGCCGGGCGGGTGGGGGGCGCTGGCTGAAGCGCACGGCCGTGGTTATCGCCACCATCATCGTCATTTTCGTCGGCTGTTTCGGTGCGCTGTGGTGGCGGCTCGGCGCCGGTCCCATCAACCTGGACATCGCAACGCCCTGGCTCGCAGCCGCGATCGAGGACAATATCGGCCACGGCAACACGGTCGAGGTCGGCGGCACGCAGATCGAGCGTGCCGGGCGGGTCCGCATCGCCGTGCGCATCCGAGACATCATCGTTCGCGACCGCGATCATGCCGTCGTCGCCAGCGCGCCGAAGGCCGAGGTGAAGCTGTCGGGTGCGGCCCTCCTGATGGGCCACCTGCGGGCCGAGAGCCTCAACCTGGTCGATGCCGAGCTCGCCATCCGCATTGCACCCGACGGCACCGTCACCGTGTCCGCCGGCGACACCGCAAAGCCGCTGGCGACCGGTGTCGCGTCCAAGAAGGACGCGGGCCTGCCGCCGACATTCCCGCGCAGCGGCGTCCCCCCGCCGCCATTCGCGACCGCGCCTGCGGGTCCGGATGCATCGCAGGCCGCACCGCAGGCGACCGCGCAGAGCGGCATCCTCCAGGGGCTCGACTGGCTCGACAGCCTGAGCATGACGGGCCTCGACGGTCAGAACCTCAACGAGATCGGTCTGAAGAACGGCGTCCTGGTCGTCGACGATCAGCAGCGCGGCAGCAGATGGTCGTTCGAGAACATCACGCTCAGCCTGCGCCGGCCGAGCCGCGGCGGCGTCGCGCTCAGCCTCGGCGAGGAGGGCGCGCGCCCGTGGATGCTGCGCGCCACGATCGGCCCGGCCGAGAACGGCGTGCGCTCGGTCGACATCAAGGCCGACAAGGTCTCGACCTCCAACATCCTGCTGGCGCTGCGGGTGAAGGATCTCACCTATACCGCCGACCTGCCGCTGACCGGCGAGCTCAAGGGCGAGCTCGGCCGCGACGGCGTGCCGACCTTCTTCCGCGGCAAGATCGCGGTCGGCGCCGGCAACATCATCGACACCGACACGCCCGACTACCCGATGGCCATCGACTCGGCCGAGATCAATGTCGAGTGGGATGCGAACCGGCGGGTGCTGGTCGCGCCGTTCAAGATTCTCTCCGGCGCGAACCGCCTGACGCTGCTGGCGCATCTGGAGCCGCCCAACGGCACCACCAATGACTGGCAGCTCGGCTTCAGCGGCGGTTCGATCCTGCTTGGCGGCATCGACAACGAGCCGCCACTCGTCTTCAACCGCATTGCGATCGGCTTCCGCTTCGACACCGACCACAAGCGCATCCTGCTGAAGCAGGCCGACGTCTCCAACGGCGAGATCGGCGTCGCCGGCACCGGCGCGCTCGATTATTCGGGCGAGCCGCGGCTGACCCTCGGTTTTGCGGGCACGCCGATGTCGGCCTCCGCCTTGAAGCGGATGTGGCCGACGCTGATCGTCCCCGAATTGCGTGAATGGGTGATCGAACGAATCGAGCGCGGAACGCTTCAGCGCATCGAGATCGGCGTCAACTCGCCGACCAGGAACCTGCCGCGCAAGGGCCCGCCCATTCCGGACGACGGCCTGTCGGTCAATATCGTGGCGAGCGGCGTTGCGGTCCGGCCCGTGGACGGCATGCCGGTGGTGCGCGATGCGGATCTGAAGGCGCGCGTGACCGGGCGCACCGCGACCGTCAACATCGGGCAGGGCATTGCCGATACGCCCGCGGGCCGCAAGGTCACCATCTCCGACTTCGTGTTCGAAGTGCCCGACATGGCGCCCAAGCCGTCGCCGTCGCGGAGCAGATTCCGTGTCGAGGGCCCGGTGCCTGCGGCCGCCGAAATGCTCGCCAATGATCGCTTAAGCGACCTGTCGGCGACCGTCGTCGATCCCAACACCAGCAAGGGAACGTTCGCGGCGAACATCCAGCTCGGCATGCCGGTCAAGGGCGAACTGACCAAGGCCGACACCACCTATGCCGTCACCGCCGATCTCAACGGCTTTGCCGCCGACAAGCTGGTGATGAACCAGAAGCTGGAAGCCAACAACCTCAAGATATCAGCCAACAACCAGGGCTATCAGGTCAAGGGCGACGTCAAGATCAACGGCCAGGCGGCCTCGCTCGATTATCGCAAGCCGACCGAGGGCGACGCGGACGTCAGGTTGCAGGCGACGCTGGACGATGCCAGCCGCTCGCGGCTCGGCTTCGATCTCAGCCCCGCCGTCAGCGGATCGTTGCCGATCAAGCTGTCGGGCAAGATCGCGAGCGGCGCGGATCAGACCACGAAGCTCGGCGTCGAGGCCGACCTGACCTCGGTCCGGCTCGACAACATCCTGCCGGGCTGGGTCAAGCTGCCGGGCAAGTCCGGCAAGGCCAGCTTCAAGGTGGTGCCGACGGCGCAATCGACGCGTTTCGAGGACATCGTCATCGAAGGTGGCGGCGCCTCGATCAAGGGCTCGCTCGAGCTCGATGCGAACGGCGATCTCGTGAACGCGAACTTCCCGACCTACGCACCGTCCGACGGCGACAAGGCCTCGCTCAGAGTGGAGCGCAGCCAGGACGGTGTGGTGCGCGGCACCATGCGGGGCGACGTGTTCGACGGCCGCGGCTTTTTGAAGTCGGCGATCTCAGGCAATTCCAAGGACGACAAGAACAAGTTGAAGAACCTCGATTTCGACATCGACGTGAAGCTCGGTGCCGTCGCCGGCTTCAACGGCGAAGCCATGCGCAGCGTCGACGCCAAGATGTCGAAGCGCAACGGGGCCATCAAGGCGCTCACGCTGAGCGGCAAGATCGGCCGTGACACGCCTGTCGCGGCAGATCTGCGCGGTGGCCGCGCCCAGGGCAGCCGCGAGGTGATCTATCTGCAAACCAATGATGCCGGCGCGCTGCTGCGCTTCACCGACACCTACACCAAGGCGGTCGGCGGCCAGATGGTGGTGGCGATGGAGCCGCCGTCTTCGGAGCCGAACACGGCGCGTGAAGGCCTCATCAACGTGCGCGACTTCACCGTGAAGGGCGAGGCGCAGCTCGATCGCGTGGCCGCGGGCGCCCCCAACGGCACCGGGAATGGCGTCTCCTTCAGCGCGCTGCGCGCCGAGTTCACCCGGCAGAACGGCGCGCTCACGATCCGCGACGGCGTGGTCAAGGGGCCGATGATCGGCGCCACAATCGAGGGCTCGATCGACTATCCCGGCAACCAGGTCTGCATGAGCGGCACTTTCGTGCCGATGTATGGCGTCAACAACATCTTCGGCCAGATTCCGCTGTTCGGGATCTTCCTCGGCGGCGGCAACAATGAGGGGCTGATCGGCGTGACCTACGAGGTCGTCGGCACGCCGGCCGCGCCCGTGATGCGCGTCAATCCGATCTCGGCGATGGCGCCGGGCCTGTTCCGCAAGATCTTCGAGTTCAACACCGGCAAGCAGAACTCGCCGTTCGAGGAATTCCCGTCGCAGTCGAACGACGGCTCGACCGGATCGACGCGCCAGCTGTCGAGCGGGTGCACCGTCGCGCGGCGGTAGGAGCGGGGTCCGCGGTCTTACATCGCGGTCAGATTCGATTGCAGCCATGAAGTAGGATGCGCTCCCTATCCCGCTTGCGGGAGAGGGCTGGAGAGAGGGTGCCTCCGCAGAGAGACTCCCGATGAGGAGAAAGCCCTCACCCGGCGTGCGGGACGATGCTTCGCATCGCCCGGAACGCCGACCTCTCCCGCAAGCGGGAGAGGTGAAGCGCAGCCTATGCCGCGCGCACGCCCTTCAGGAACGTTCCGACCTCGCCGGAGAGCTGCTCGGCCTGCTTGGACAGGTTGCTCGCTGCCGCGAGCACCATGCCGGCGGCGTTGCCGGTCTCGTTGGCCGCCGTAGAGACGCCGCCGATATTGGTGGTGACCTCCTTGGTCGCCTCCGCGGTCTGCGAGACGCTGCGGGCGATCTCGGCGGTGGCGGCGCCTTGCTCCTCGATCGCTGCGCCGATCGAGGTGGCGATGCGGCTGACCTCCTCGATGGTGGCGGTGATGCCGCCGATGGCATCGACCGCTTCCTTGGTCGCGCCCTGGATCTGGGCGATCTTGTCGCCGATCTCGCGGGTGGCTTCGGCGGTCTGGCTCGCCAGCGACTTCACCTCGGAGGCGACGACGGCAAAGCCGCGGCCGGCTTCGCCGGCGCGGGCGGCCTCGATGGTGGCGTTGAGCGCGAGCAGGTTGGTCTGCGCTGCGATGTTGGAGATCAGCTCGGCGACGTGCTCGATCTGCTGGGCGCCGTCGGACAGCGCGCGCACGATGGTGTCGGTGCGGCGTGCGCTGTCCACCGCGCGCCCCGTGACTTCGGCGGATTGCGCGACCTGCCGGCTGATCTCGGTGATGGAGGAGGAGAGCTCCTCGGCGGCGGAGGCGACGGTCTGGACGCGCTGGCTGGCCTCGTTGGCGGCCGAGCCGACCACGGCGGCGCGGCGGTTGGTGCCCTCGGCGGTCGACGACATCGACTTGGCGGTGGTCTCCAATTCACCGGAGCCGGAGGCCATCAGGCCGACGAGCTGGCCGACGGAGGCATCGAAGCGGTCGGCAAGCGCGATCAGGGCCTCGCGCTTCTCCTGCTCGCTGCGAGACTTGGCCGCGACCTGCTCGGCCTCCAGCGTGCGGGCCGTGAGCGCGGTCTGCCTGAGGACTTCGAGCGTCTCGGCCATGCGGCCGATCTCGTCGCCGCGGTCGGTCTCCTCGACCGGCTTGTCGATGGCGCCTTCGGAAATCGCCTGCATGCGGTTCTTCTGACGGTCGAGCGCGCCGAGCACGTCGCGGGCGATCAGCCAGGACAGCGCCGCCATCAGCAGCATCAGGCCGACGCCGACCGCGCCAAGCTCCAGCGTAAGTGCGCGCACGTTGGCGTCGATGTCGTCGACATAGAGGCCGTAGCTGATGGTCACGTTCCAGGGCGCGAACTTGCGCGCGAACACGGTCTTGCGGAGCGGCTCGGTCTGGCCCGGACGGGGATAGAGATACGAGGTGACGCCACCCTGGGCGGTCTCGCTGCCGGCCTTGATGATGGCGTCGGCGATCAGCACGCCGTTGGAATCCTTGGCGCCGGTGATCTTGCCTTCGAGCTGCTGATTGGCGCCGTTCACGACGAGCGAGCCGTCCTGATTGTAGACGACCGGATAGCCCTGGTTGCCGTTGAAGTTCATGCGGCGGCCGCGCTGGTGGAACAGGCTCTTGGCCTCGGCCGCCGTCAGCTTGCCGGCGGTCACCTCGTCCTGGAGCGCTTGGGCGTAGTTGTAGAGGAGCTCGACGGCGGTTCGCATCTGCTGGACGCGGTCCTCCATCATGCGGCTCTTGCTGAGCACGGCCGATACGCCGATGATGGCTGTGACGGTGAGCGCCGCAAGGCAGACCATGCTGGCAAGCTTGGTGCGGATCTTCAGATGGCTCAGCAGCTTCATCACAGCCCCTACGGAATGGTTGTTATTGCTCGCAGCGGTAGCATGAAGTTCTTACCAATCATGAATGGAGACATGCGACGGCCTGCCGCGCGGACAGCGTTCGCAGTCGTGTGCGCAATGGTGCAGGCAAATTGCTCTGCCGGCGGGCTGCAGCCGATCTGAGGAAGGGAATCGATCTTGGATTTTGGTGGCTATGGAGTGGAGCCGGACGCGCAATGAATCGATTCGTTCATCGCATCATCATGTCCGTGCTGCTCGTCGCGGCCCTGGTTCTCATGTGGAACGTGCTGGGGACGCGTTGAAACGGCACCGGCGGGTCCGCCGGTGCCGTCCTGCTTGCGAAGTGATCTGGAGGCGCCTCAGCGCCGCGCGAACGCGTCGCCGGCTGCGCCGCTCTCCTTGCCCATCGCGGCATCGACGCTGATCGGCCCGCCACCGGCTGCCGACAGGTAGAGGCAGGCGAAGCAGAACAGGATCGCTGCGGTACCGCCATTGAGCAGCGGCAGGAACACCGGCGCATCGCCCCTGAACATGTGCCCCATGAAGTAGGCGAAGGCCATTTCACCCGAGAGGATGAAAGCGGAGAGGCGCGTGAACAGGCCGATCATCAACAGCCCGCCAACCACCAGTTCGAGCGTTCCGGCCGCGCCATAGAGCGACATCAGTTCGACCTTTGCGAACATCGGCACAGCCGGGAACTTGAACAGCTTGGCGATGCCGTACTGGAACAGCAAGAGGCCGGTGATGAAGCGAAACAGGCTCAGCAGAACCGGTTGAAAGCGAGAGAGAAAAGAAAAGTCCATTTTGGTTTGCCCTCCATCCAATGTAGCGACTTGGACCGCATTCGGTTCCTCCTCGCAAGCCACCCAAGATTGATTCTGCGCTGACATTTTTGTCATGTCGGACAAAACACCGCAGGCCGGGGTTTCGGCCGCGCGCAATCCACATTTTTTGCGCGTATTCGCACCGGTCCCATCCGTAATTATCCGGTGATGTGAATGCGATCAGGTTACCCCTGAGATACCTAGCGCCGCAAGGCTGGCACAATCAGGAATGGAATCATTCCGAGGATCACGCTCGCAAGTGCGAAGGCGAGCAGCGCGTTGTAGCCGTGGGTCGCGTCGTGGATCAGGCCGCCGCTCCAGGAGCCGAACGCCGAGCCGAGGCCACTGCCGATTGAGATTGTGCCGTAGATGGTGCCCACGCGCTTGCCCTGGAAGATCCGCATCGCGGTCGCGCTGATCAGCGGGCCGCGCGAGCCCATCATGCTGCCGAAGCAGACGATGAAACCGGTGAGCAGCAGCATGTTCGGGGAATATTGCAGCAGCCAGAGCAGCGCGATGCCGAGGATCGAGATCGCATAGCTCAAGAGCACGGACGGCCTTCGCCCGATCAGGCCGTCGAGCGCAGACACACCGAGCATGCCGAACACCAGCACGACGCCGGAAAAACCCCAGGCGGTCGCAGCTTGCAGCGGCGGGAAGCCGGCATCGATCAGATACGCCACGATCTGCGCGGCGATCGCGTACATGCCGACGGCGGTGAAGAAGAACGTCGAGAACAGCGCCCAGAAGGCGTGGTGACGCATCGCGCGGACCAGCGTCCAGCCGTTGTCGACGAAATCAGGATCGCTCCTCTTGGCGACGTGCGGCGAGCCGGCCGCGAACATGCGCCAGGGCAGCAGCAGCAGCGGCACCAGCAAGCCCAATGCCGCGAAGCCGAACAGCTGGTAGGTGCCGCGCCAGCCGATGTGATCGATCAGCAGCTGCGAGGCCGGCAGCAGCGCCAGCACGCCGCCGCCCATCGCCGAATACACCACCGACATCGCGGTCGGCAGGCGCGGCCCGAACCAGCGGCCGAGCAGGATCGAGTTCGGCACGATGCCGATGAAAGCGATACCGACGCCGACGCAGAGGCCGATCGAGAGCTGGAACTGCCACAGATGCTGCGCGTGCGCCGCGATCAGGAAGGCGGCGCCGAGCAGCGCTAAGCCGAGCGCATAGACAATGCGCGGTCCGGAATGATCGAACAGGCGTCCGACGAAGGGGGCGGTAAGGCCGCTCGCAAGCCAGGTGAGTGAATAGACCGAGACGATCTGCGCGCGGTCCCAGCCAAAGCTTTCCGAGATCGGCTTCAGGAATACCGTAAAGCTGTCGCCGAGCCCGCGGCCCAGCACGGCCAGCGTGAAGCAGAGTGCGAGCACGGTGAGCGCGATGCGCACGGCGCCTTGCGGTGTCGCCGCGACGCCGTCACGGTGCGTATCCTTGCTCGTTTCCCTCGGCGTGTATTGTTTCATTGCCCTCAGGGAGCGCGCATCCGTGCGCCCTGACAAGCAGTGAAAAGCTCATACGCCTATGCAGGCTTGATCAGCACGTGCTTCTTCTTGCCGAAGGACAGCTTGATCACGCCTTCGGGCGTCAGATTGCCCGCCGACAATGCCATCTTCTCGTCGGTAACAGGCTCATCGTTGACGCGCAGGCCGCCGCCTTTGATCTGGCGCCGCGCCTCGCCGTTGGAGCCGACGAGGCCCGCCTTGACGAAGGCGTTGAGCACGCCGAGGCCGGCGTCGAGCTCGCCGCGCGGAATTTCCACGGTCGGCAGGCTTTCGGCGAGCGCGCCTTCCTCGAAGGTGCGGCGCGCGGTCTCCGCGGCTTGGATCGCGGCGTCGCGGCCGTGCAGCAGCGCGGTCGCTTCGGTTGCGAGCACCTTCTTGGCCTCGTTGATCTCGGAGCCGCCGAGCGCCTCGAGCTTCCTGATCTCGGCCATCGGCAACGTCGTGAACAGC
The DNA here is from genome assembly GCF_028128865.1 of Bradyrhizobium sp. CCBAU 11357. NCBI lineage: Bacteria > Pseudomonadati > Pseudomonadota > Alphaproteobacteria > Hyphomicrobiales > Nitrobacteraceae > Bradyrhizobium > Bradyrhizobium sp. CCBAU 11357. Next base: position 15,816 of record NZ_LBJW01000015.1, read on the forward strand.
TTCAGGAATTTGCCGACGTCGGCGTCCTCGGTGTTGCGCCAGTACTGCCAGAAATCGTACGGGCTGAACTGGTCGGCGTTGAGCCACACCGCGCCCTGCGCGGTCTTGCCCATCTTGGCGCCTGAGGCAGTCGTCAGCAGCGGCGTCGTCAGCGCGAACAGCTGGTGCGTGCCCATGCGGCGGCCGAGATCGACGCCCATGATGATGTTGCCCCATTGGTCCGAGCCGCCCATCTGGAGACGGCAGCCGGTGCGCTTGGCCAGCTCGACGAAGTCGTAGGCCTGGCAGACCATGTAGTTGAACTCGATGAAGCTCATCTCCTGCTCGCGCTCGAGGCGCAGGCGCACGGAGTCCATGGTCAGCATGCGGTTGACCGAGAAGTGTCGGCCGACGTCGCGCAGCATCTCGATCCAGTTCAGCTTGGTCAGCCATTCCGCATTGTCGAGCATGACGGCGTCGCTCTTGCCCTCGCCGTAGCGCAGCACCTTGGCGAACACGCCGCGGATCGATTCCTTGTTGGCCTCGATCTCGGCAATGGTGCGGATCGCGCGCGTCTCGTCCTTGCCGGAGGGATCGCCCACCATGGTGGTGCCGCCACCCATCAGCGTGATCGGCTTGTTGCCGGACTGCTGCAGCCAGTAGAGCATCATCATGGTCAGGTAGTTGCCGATGTGCAGCGAGCGGGCGGTGCAATCGTAGCCGACATAGGCCGTGGCCTCGCCCTTGGCGGCGAGTGCGTCCAGCCCCTCGAAATCGGAGCATTGGTGGATGAATCCACGTTCCTGCAGGGTGTTGAGGAAATCCGATTTAAATGCAGTCATCTGTCGGCGTGCCTGACAATTCTTGGTTTACCGTTTTGGGGGCAATTTAAGAGTCTTCCGCGGGAACCCGATTGGCCGCCCGCCACTTGGCGCGTTGGCATTATAAGATGTGTCCCTCTGGCACAAGATCGGCATGCCAGGGCGGTTTCTTGAGGACGCCTGGTCCATGATGTTGACGGCACTCGGTTTGATGAGCGGCACCTCGCTGGACGGGGTGGATGTCGCGCTGATCGAAACCGACGGAAAGCAGGTGAAGGCGTTCGGGCCGTCCGGTTACAGGCCCTACGGCCCGGCCGAGCGCAACCTGCTGCGCCAGGCCTTGAGCGAGGCCGTGCATCTGCAGCAACGCGAGGCCCGCCCGGGCATTCTGGGCGATGCCGAGCGTGCGGTGACGCAGGCCCATGCCGAGGCGGTTGCGGCCTTCCTCGCCCAAAACCGGATGAGGGCGGAGGACATCGACATTGTCGGCTTCCATGGCCAGACCGTGCTGCACCGGCCCGAAAGACGGCTGACGGTTCAGATTGGCGACGCGCCGGCGCTGGCAAGGACCATCCATATTCCGGTGATGCACGACTTCCGCGCCGCCGACGTCGAGGCCGGCGGGCAGGGCGCGCCGCTCGTGCCGGTCTATCACCGCGCGCTCGCCCATTCGCTGGAGCGCGAGGGGCCGATCGTCGTGGTCAACATCGGCGGCGTCTCCAACATCACCTATATCGACGGCAACGATACGCTGATCGCCTGCGACACCGGCCCCGGGAACGCGTTGCTGGACGATTTCATGTACCGCACCATGAACCAGGCGTTCGATGTGGAAGGAAAGTTCGCCGCGCTCGGCAAGGTGGACGAAGCCTGGATCGCGCGGGGGCTGGAGCTGCCGTTCTTCGCAAGCCCCCCGCCGAAATCGCTCGATCGCAACGATTTTGCGGCGCTGCGGCTCGGCGAGGCGCTGCCGGCCGACGGCGCGGCGACGCTGACCGCCTTCACCGCCGCCGCGATCGCCCGTGTCATACCGCTGTTGCCGCGCCGGCCGCGGAGCTGGATCGTGTGCGGCGGCGGCGCCCGCAACCTCACCATGCTGCGGATGCTGCGGGAGCGGGTGGGCTCGGCGACGGTCGAGGCGGCCGAAACGCTCGGTTGGGCCTCCGACGCCATTGAGGCGCAGGCCTTCGGCTTTCTCGCCGTGCGCGGCATGAAAGGCCTGCCACTGTCCTATCCCGCAACCACGGGCGTGCCGATGCCGATGACCGGCGGGGTGATTGCACGGCCCTGACGATCACGCTCGGTTGATACAGTTGCACAGACCTTGACGGATGGATGCAATTGCATCTATATTGGATGCAATTGCATCTAACCCGCCGGGATCATCGCCATGACCGCTTCACTGAAACTGATCAGCCACAAGCTTTGTCCCTATGTGCAGCGCGCCGTGATCGCGCTGAAGGAGAAGGGCGTGCCGTTCGAGCGGATCGACATCGATCTCGCCAACAAGCCGGACTGGTTCTTGAAGCTATCGCCGCTCGGCAAGGTGCCCGTGCTGGTGGTGACGACCGAGAGAGGCGAGGTCGCGCTGTTCGAGAGCAACGTGATCTGCGAATACATCGAGGAGACGCAAGCAGGCAGCAGGCTGCATCCGGCGGATCCGTTGCAGCGGGCCGAGCACCGTGCCTGGATGGAGTTCGGCTCGGCAATCCTCGGCGACCTCTGGGGCTTGGAAACGACGACCGACCCGGCGACGTTCGAAAGCAAGCGCCAGGCCCTGGTCGCAAAGTTCGCGCGTGTCGAGGCCGCGCTCGGCGCAGGCCCGTTCTTTGCCGGTGACGCCTTTAGTCTCGTCGATGCCGTGTTCGCGCCGGTCTTCCGCTATTTCGATCTGTTCGACGAATTGACCGAGCACGGCATCTTCCGCGATGTGCCGAAGGTGCGCGCCTGGCGCGCCGAGCTCGCAAAGCGCCCGAGCGTGCGCGGCGCGGTCGGGGCGGACTATCCGCAATTGCTGCGCGCGTTCCTCGTTCGCCACGACGCGCATCTGCTCAAGCTCGCGGCGTGAGCGCATGTCGCAATCCGTGGCCTGGCTGTTGCTGGTGATCGCCGGCGCACTCGATGTCGGCTGGGCGATCTCGATGAAGTACGCGGAAGGCTACACGCGGGCAGGCTGGAGCGTTATTTCGCTCGTGCTGCTTGCGGCCTTCGTCTTTCTGCTCGGACGCGCCTTGAAGGTGCTCGAGGTCGGCGTCGCCTATTCGGTGTGGACCGGCATCGGCGCGGCCGGCACCTTCATCATGGGCGTCGTATTGTTCGGCGAGAGTTTGAGCGCGATGAAGCTTGCCGGCATCGCGCTCGTGCTCGTCGGGATTGCCGCGTTGAAGGCGGCTTGAGCTTGCGCGGCGATGCCGTGTCCCGGACGCGCTGCAGCGCTCTTGCGCTGCTGCGCAGAGCCGGGACCCATGAGGCGACGGAAAACGTAAGGGTGGGCCCCGGCTCTGCGGCGCATCACTGCGTGATGCACCGCGTCCGGGGCACGGAGAGGCGTCACCGCACGTTGGCGAGGCGCATGTCCAGATAGGCCGTGATGGTTTCCATCAGCGGCTCGAGCTTGGAGTCGAAGAAGTGGTTGGCGCCGGGGATGATCTGCTGGTCGATCACGATGCCCTTCTGCGTCTTCAGCTTCTCGACCAGCGTGTTGACGTCCTTGGGCGGCACCACCGCATCCTTCTCGCCGTGGACGATCAGGCCTGAGGACGGGCAGGGCGCGAGGAACGAGAAGTCGTAGAGGTTGGCCGGCGGCGCGATCGAGATGAAGCCCTCGACTTCGGGGCGGCGCATCAGGAGCTGCATGCCGATCCAGGCGCCGAAGGAGAAGCCGGCGACCCAGCAGGCGCGCGCCTCGGGATTGATGGTCTGCGCCCAGTCGAGCGCGGCGGCTGCATCCGACAATTCACCGGTGCCATGGTCGAACGAGCCCTGGCTGCGGCCGACGCCGCGGAAATTGAAGCGCAGCACCGAGAAGCCGCGATGCGCAAAGGCGTAGTAGCACTGGTACACGATCTGATGGTTCATCGTGCCGTGGAACTGCGGATGCGGATGCAGGATCATCGCGATCGGTGCGTTCTTCTGCTTGGCCGGGTGATAGCGGCCCTCGAGGCGGCCGGCAGGGCCGGTGAAAATGACTTCAGGCATCGATGATCTCTGATTAGTCCCTTGGAGGTGATCCCTGCGCAATCGTCCGATTGTGGCCCTCGCAGCGTTGCCGCCGACGCGAGCACGGATGAAAGGTGGAGAGGCGCGCCCTCGGATGATGCGCGAGGGGCGCGCGGGTGAACTGACGCGCGCTTCTAACACGAGGCCAGGGTCAAAAAGCAAGCTTCTTCGACATCTCTCAATCAGCTCAACAGCTTAGCCGGTCATTGTGCAGTCACCTCCGGCCTGCCTCCAGGGATCGCGACCTGCCTGACTCAACTGGCGCCGGCAGCGGGCGCCCGCCGCGCCGGAGGGGAGCGCTCAACCGATTGGAATCACGATCGTTTATGGATCGTCGGTGGCGCTTCCCGCCGGGGCGGTTCGGCTGCCGAGCGAGGCGACGGCCGGCCGGTAACGCCGGCTGCCGCCGAGCGTCTGGCCGTTGTCGAAGGCGAGCTCGAAATCTCCGGAAGCCTTGAGGTCGACGCCGCGCACGCGGTCGAGATTGGCAAGCTTGGTCCGATGAACGCGAACGATGGAGAAGCGCGCCAGCTCGCTTTCTGCCGCCGCCAGCGTGCCCCGGATCAGGTGCTGGGTGCCGTCGGCGAGGCTGTATTCGATGTAATTGCCGGCGGACGCCACCCAGAGAATCTCGCGCGGCACCACGCGAATGCGGCTGGTACCGTCGCGCAGCCAGATCAGATCGGGGGACGAGGGCGGGGGCGCAGCAGGCGCCGCCGCCGAAGCGACTGCGGCCCTCTTCAGCTCACGCCGGCTTTCGAGCAGCCAGATCGTGGCGCCGATCAGGATGACCGCCACCGCATCTTTGCGGAATTCGTACAGGATCGTCGCGAGCGAGAAACGGAAATCGTAGGCGCCGCCGGCGAGCCAGAGCGCGAGCTTTCGCACCCAGACCATGCCGGTGATGTGGAGGGTGGAGAAGCCGAGCAGGGCGATCGCCCCGATCGCCGCCTGTGCGGCGAGGCCCGGTGTCCGGCGCATGCGGCGGACCGCCAACACCAGGATCGGCAGCAACAGCAGGATGACGGCGATGCTCGACATCTCCCAGAACAGCCGCCGGCCGATGTCATAGCTGTCGCCGCGCCAGGCCGCATCCTGCGCGCCTGAAAACGCATTGACGATTCCGATCGCGAGCGCAACGGCGCCGATCGCTGCGAACATCATCCGGTCGCCGCCGCTGATCCCGAAAGACCCGCGACTCGTCCCAGCTGCCGGCGGCTCATCCCCTCGCGTCCGATTCTGATCCCAAACCGGCTCGACGCGCGCCGCAGGCGGAGCATTTTCGGTGTCAACCATGGCCCCAAAACCGCGTTCGTCGTCCCGTCAAGGAGAAGAAAACCATGACAACACCACAGCAATTCCAAAGCTCGGAAAGGCGTATCGACCTGGACTGGGTGCGGATTTTAGCCTTCGGGCTCCTGATCTTCTACCACGTCGGCATGCTCTACGTGTCCTGGGGATTTCACATCAAGAGCGCGCACCGGCTGACCTGGCTGGAACCGGTGATGCTGTTCGTCAACCCATGGCGGCTGTCGCTGCTGTTCCTGGTCTCCGGGGTTGCCACCCGCTTCATGCTCGGCAAGTCCAGCCTGGGTTCGCTCGCCGGCGCGCGATCGGCACGGCTCCTGATCCCGCTGATCTTTGGCATGGTCGTGATCGTGCCCCCGCAGTCCTATCTCCAGATCGTCGAAAGCCTCGGCTATCCCGCCGGCTTCCTCGACTTCTACACCAGTCACTACTTTGCCTTCGGCGCACAGTTCTGTCCGAACCCGTGCATCGTGTTGCCGACCTGGAACCATCTCTGGTTCGTGGTCTATCTCTGGGTCTACACGATAGCCTTGATCGGCGTGCTCGCGCTGTGGCCGGCGGGCGCTGACTGGCTTGGCCGGAAGCTCGATGGCGTGCTCGCCCGGCCATGGCTGCTGATCGGGCCCTGCCTGCTGTTTGCGGCCTGGCGGCTGGTGCTGTTTCCGGCTTTCCCGTCGACGCACGCGCTGTTCGGCGACTGGTACAACCACGCGGACCACGCGACGGCCTTCCTGATCGGTTTCCTGCTGGCGAGGCAGGAGGGGATCTGGCGCGAGCTCGAGCGTCAGCGCTTCGTGGTCCTGCTGGCGGCCGTCGCCTGCTTCTCGGCCTTCATCCTGGTTCGCGCCGGCCTGTTTGCGCCGTCGTCCATGCTGAGGTGGTTCGCAGCCTCGGCCTATGGCTGCTATCAATGGCTCGCCATCGCAGCCGTGCTGGGCTTGGCGCGACGCACCTTCACAGCCGACAGCCCGGCGCGGCGCTATCTCACCGACGCGATCTTCCCGTACTACATCGTGCATCAGACCGCGATCATCGTGATCGCCCATCAATTGCACGGCAGCGGTCTATCGGTTGGGACCGAAGCGTCCATTGTCATCGTCGGGACCGCGCTCACATGTGTGGCCACCTATGAAATCGTCCGGCGCGTTGCCTGGCTGCGGCCGCTGTTCGGATTGCGGGCGGTGCCGCGAACGGTGCGAAGGGTGGAACAGCAGCCGGCCTGACGAGTGCCCACCCTCCGATTGGCCGGACGACAAAAGGTGCTAAGAGGGCGAGATGCCGAACCGTGTCTATCTCGACTGGAATGCGACCACGCCGCTGCGCGCCGAGGCGCGGGCGGCGATGGTTGCGGCCTTCGACCTGGTCGGCAATCCCTCCTCGGTCCATGCCGAGGGGCGGGAGGCGCGGCGGCTGGTCGAAGAGGCCCGCGCGACGCTTGCAGCCGCGGTCGGGGCCCAGCCGCGCAACGTCGTCTTCACCTCAGCTGGAACCGAGGCCAATGCGCTGGCGCTCGCGCCGGGCTTGCGGGGTCCGTCCGGCGGACCTGTCGCGCGGCTGCTGGTCTCGGCGGTTGAGCACGCCTCAGTGCTGGCCGGCGGCCGGTTCCCGGCGGACAAGATCGGCCTGATCCAGGTCACGCGCTCCGGCGTGGTCGACCTCGATCAGTTGAAGCGGCAGCTGAACGACGGCCCGCCAGCCCTGGTCTCGATCATGGCCGCCAACAACGAGACGGGCGCCGTTCAGCCCGTCACGGAGGCTGCAACGATCGTCCACGAGGCCGGCGGCCTCCTGCATGTCGACGCGATCCAGGCTCTGGGCAAAATTCCATTCGATATCAATTCGGTAGGCGCCGACCTTGCCACTTTTTCTGCGCACAAGATCGGCGGTCCCAAGGGGATCAGCGCTTTGGTGATGACCGAGGGGATAGGCGGCCTGGAGCCGGTGCTGCGGGGCGGCGGGCAGGAGCTCAGCCGCCGGGCCGGAACCGAGAACGTTGCCGGAATCGCCGGCTTCGGGGCGGCGGTAAAGGCTGCCCTTCAGGCTCTGCCGGAAGATGTGAAGCGCATGGCAAGCCTCAGAGATCGTTTGGAAAATGGCCTTCGTGACGTACCCGGGACGACAGTCTTTGCGAAAGACGTGGCGCGGTTGCCAAATACCGTCCTTTTCACCGCGCCGGGCTTGAAGGCCGAGACCGCCGTGATCGGCTTCGATCTGGAGGGAATCGCGGTGTCCTCCGGCTCCGCTTGCTCCTCCGGAAAGGTCCAGCCGTCTCACGTCCTGTCGGCGATGGGCTATGATTCCGCGGTGGCCCAGGGAGCGGTGCGTCTCAGTCTGGGCTGGTCCACGGAACCGGAGGACATCAATCGGGCGTTAGAGGCTTGGCGAAAGCTTGGTAATACCCTACTTAAGAGATGAGCGACGAAACACGGCTTGAACGGTTCTAAGCCCGTGCTTTCCGCGGAGAAATATCGTAATACTCGTCCAAGTTTGATCCACCGCGGTCCTTGAAACCGCGAGCGGAGGATGGAATGCCAGCCGTACAAGAGACGGTCGAGCGCGTGAAGCGCATCGACGTCGACCAGTATCGTTATGGGTTTGAGACCCTGATCGAGTCCGACAAGGCCCCCAAGGGGCTGTCGGAAGATACCGTCAAGTTCATCTCCGAGAAGAAGAACGAACCCGCCTGGATGCTGCAGTGGCGGCTGGAGGCCTATCGGCGCTGGCTGACCATGACCGAGCCGACCTGGGCGCGCGTCGACTATCCCAAGATCGACTTCCAGGACCTCTATTACTATTCGGCGCCGAAGCCGAAGAAGACGATCTCCTCGCTGGACGAGATCGACCCGGAGATCCTGAAGACCTACGAGAAGCTCGGCATTCCCTTGCGGGAAGTCGCGATGCTCGAAGGCGTCGAGCCGAAGCCCGGTGAGGAAGACCCGGCGCGCCGCAAGATCGCGGTCGATGCTGTCTTCGATTCGGTGTCAGTTGCGACCACGTTCAAGGCCGAGCTGAAGAAGGCCGGCGTGATCTTCATGCCGATCTCGGAGGCGATCCGCGAGCATCCTGAGCTGGTGCAGAAATATCTGGGCTCGGTGGTTCCGACCTCGGACAATTTCTACGCCACGCTGAACTCGGCGGTGTTCTCCGACGGCTCGTTCGTCTATGTGCCGCCGGGCGTGCGCTGCCCGATGGAGCTGTCGACCTATTTCCGCATCAACGAGCGCAACACCGGCCAGTTCGAGCGCACGCTGATCATCGCCGACAAGGGCTCCTACGTCTCCTATCTCGAGGGCTGCACCGCGCCGCAGCGCGACGAGAACCAGCTGCACGCCGCGGTGGTCGAGCTCGTCGCGCTCGACGATGCCGAGATCAAGTATTCGACCGTGCAGAACTGGTACCCCGGTAATTCGGAAGGCAAGGGCGGCATCTACAATTTCGTCACCAAGCGTGGCGATTGCCGCGGCGCCAATTCCAAGATTTCCTGGACCCAGGTCGAGACCGGCTCTGCGATCACCTGGAAATATCCGAGCTGCATTCTCCGCGGCGACAATTCCCGCGGCGAGTTCTACTCGATCGCGATCTCGAACGGCTTCCAGCAGGTCGATTCCGGCACCAAGATGATCCATCTCGGCAAGAATACGTCGAGCCGCATCATCTCCAAGGGCATTGCCGCCGGCAAGTCGCAGAACACCTATCGCGGTCTCGTCACGGCGCATCGGAAAGCGACCGGGGCGCGCAACTTCACCGCCTGCGATTCGCTGCTGATCGGCGACAAATGCGGCGCGCACACCGTGCCGTACATCGAGGCCAAGAACTCCTCGGCAACGTTCGAGCACGAGGCGACCACCTCGAAGATCTCCGAGGACGTGCTGTTCTACTGCATCCAGCGCGGGCTCAGCCAGGAAGAAGCGGTCGGCCTCGTCGTCAACGGCTTCGTCAAGGACGTGCTGCAGCAGCTGCCGATGGAATTCGCGGTGGAAGCGCAGAAGCTGATCTCGATCTCGCTCGAAGGGTCGGTCGGCTAATTGCCGACCCTCGCGGCGCGCGCATCGCGCACCAACATCAATTGAATTGAATAGACTGGATACCAAGATGGCTTTGCTTGAAGTGAAAGACCTCAAGGTTCGTGTCGAGGAGCGTGAGATCCTCCACGGCCTGACGCTGACCGTGAACGAGGGCGAGGTGCACGCGATCATGGGGCCGAACGGCTCCGGTAAGTCGACGCTTTCGCACGTCATCGCCGGCAAGCCCGGCTACGAGGTCACCGACGGCCAGATCCTGTTTAGGGGCGAGGACCTCTTGGAGATGGATCCGGACGAGCGCGCCGCCAAGGGCGTGTTCCTGGCGTTCCAATATCCGGTCGAGATTCCCGGCGTCACCACCATGAATTTCCTGCGCACTGCGCTCAATGCGCAGCGCAAGGCGCGCGGCGAAAGCGAGCTGATGGTGCCGGACTTCCTGAAGAAGGTCCGCGAAGTCTCGAAGTCGCTGAACATTCCGCAGGACATGCTCAAGCGCGGCGTCAACGTCGGCTTCTCCGGCGGCGAGAAGAAGCGCAACGAGGTGCTGCAGATGGCGCTGTTCGAGCCGAGCCTGTGCATCCTCGACGAGATGGATTCCGGTCTCGACATCGATGCGCTGCGGATCGCGGCCGACGGCGTCAATGCGCTGCGCTCGCCGGGGCGTGCGATGGTCGTCATCACCCACTATCAGCGGCTGCTCAACTACATCGTGCCTGATTTCGTGCACGTGATGTCGAGGGGCCGCGTCGTGAAGAGCGGCGGCAAGGATCTGGCGCTGGAGCTGGAAGCCTCCGGCTACGCCCAGTTCGAGGATGCCGCGTAAGGAATTTTTAAGATGAACGTTGCTGTGGCAAAGACCGGGAGCGGCCGCGCGGTGAGCGATCTCTTCGCCAGCGCCGAGGGCCGCTTGCCGGGTTCGCCTGATGTGGCAGCAGTGCGCCGCGAGGCGTTTGAGACCTATGAGCGTCTCGGCCTGCCGCACCGCCGGATCGAGGAATGGAAATACACCGACCTGCGCGCGTTGGTCGGCGAGGTGCTGCCGCTGGCAGCCGCGCCCGATGCCGCCGCGCTGAGGCGCGCCGCGGACGCGGTCAAGGCGCATGCCATCGCGGGCGCCCGCAAGCTGGTGCTGGTCGACGGCGTGTTCGCAGCCGAGCTTTCCGACGTGAAGGCGCTTGTCGCCGAGGCGGGCTTTGAGACTTCGCGTGAGGCGCTGGAGAAGGACGCTAGCCTCCTGAAGACCGCATCCACTGATGCGGTGATCGCGCTGAACGCAGCAATGGCGACCGACGGCGTCGTGTTGTCGATTGCGGATGGCGCGCAGCTGTCCGCGCCGATCCAGATCATCCACATCGCGACCGCCGCGTCGACCTCGGCGTTCACCCGCTCACAGATCGCGGTCGGGAAGGGCGCTCGCGTCACCATCGTCGAGACTTTTGTTGCGGCGGAAGCCAAGGCTTATCAGATCAACGACGCCGTCATCGTCTCGGTCGGCGACAACGCCGATGTCGCACATATCCGCCTGATGGACGACGCGCCCGACGCGGTGAACGTCACCTCGCAGTTCGTCACCATCGGCGCCAATGTGAAGTTCAATTTCTTCAACATGACCACGGGCGCCGCGGTGAGCCGCCTTCAGGGCTTCATCACGCTGGCGGGCGAGGGCAGTGAGCTCTCGGCCAACGGTGTCAACTTGTTGAAGAAAACCGAGCACGGTGACACCACGCTGGTGGTCGACCACGCCGTGCCGAACTGCGTCAGCCGCGAGATCTTCCGCGCCGTGATCGACGACCGCGCCCATTCGGTGTTCCAGGGCCGCATCATCGTCCGCCCCGACGCGCAGAAGACGGACGGCAAGATGATGACCCGGGCGCTGCTGCTGTCGGACGAGGCCGAAGCGGACAACAAGCCCGAGCTGGAAATCTTTGCCGACGACGTCTCCTGCGGCCACGGCGCGACCGCCGGCGCGCTGGACGAGAGCCTGCTGTTCTATCTGAAGGCCCGCGGCCTGCCGGAGAAGCAGGCCCAGGCGCTGCTGATCCAGGCCTTCGTCGGCGAGGCAATCGAGCAGATCGCCGATGATACCTTGCGCGAGCACGTGATCGGCATCGCCGAGCGCTGGCTGGAGCGGCGGTCATGAGCACGCATCCGGCGGTCAAGAACGGAGCCTATGACGTTGCGCGCGTGCGCCAGGATTTTCCGGCGCTCGCCATGCAGGTCTACGGCAAACCGCTCGTTTATCTCGACAACGCCGCCTCGGCGCAGAAGCCGAGCGCCGTGCTGGACCGCATGACGCAGGCCTATACGTCCGAATACGCCAACGTGCATCGCGGCCTGCACTACCTCGCCAATGCCGCGACCGAGGCCTATGAGGGCGGCCGCGCCAAGGTCGCGCAGTTCATCCACGCTGCGCGCACGGAAGAAGTCATCTTCACCCGCAACGCGACCGAGGCGATCAACCTGGTCGCGTCCTCCTGGGGTGGCCCGAACATCAAAGAAGGCGACGAGATCGTCATCTCGATCATGGAGCACCACTCCAACATCGTGCCGTGGCACTTCCTCAGGGAGCGCCAGGGCGCGGTGATCAAGTGGGCGCCGGTCGACGACGAGGGCAATTTCCTCATCGACGAATTCGAGAAGCTCTTGAGCCCGAAGACCAAGCTGGTCGCGATCACGCAGATGTCGAACGCGCTCGGCACCATCGTGCCGGTCAAGGACGTCGTCAGGATCGCCCACGCCCGTGGCATTCCGGTGCTGGTCGACGGCAGTCAGGGCGCGGTGCATCTGCCGGTCGACGTCCAGGACATCGGCTGCGATTTCTACGTCTTCACCGGCCACAAGGTCTATGGCCCGACCGGCATCGGCGTGCTCTGGGCCAAGTACGACCACCTCGTCGCCATGCGCCCCTTCAATGGCGGCGGCGAGATGATCCGCGAGGTCTCGCGCGAGGTCGTCACCTATGGCGATCCACCGCACAAGTTCGAGGCGGGCACGCCGGCGATCGTCGAGGCCGTCGGCCTTGGCGCCGCCATCGACTACGTCAATTCGATCGGCAAGGAGCGCATCGCCGCCCACGAGGCCGATCTCACGGCCTACGCCCAGGAGAAGCTGCGCGAGATCAACTCGCTGCGGCTGATCGGCACGGCGCGGGGCAAGGGTCCGGTGATCTCCTTCGAGCTCAAGGGCGCGCATGCCCACGACGTCGCCACCGTGATCGACCGCCAGGGCATCGCGGTGCGCGCCGGCACCCATTGCGTCATGCCGCTTTTAGAGCGGTTCAACGTCACGGCCACCTGCCGGGCCTCGTTCGGCATGTATAATACGCGGGAAGAAGTCGATCATCTGGCACAGGCGCTTTTGAAGGCGCGGGATTTGTTCGCATGAGTGACACGGCCGAAATCAAAGCCAATCCGATGGAGACCCATTCGGCACTGCCGCCGGAGGAGACCGAGCGTCTCACCACCGAGATCATCGCCGGGCTCAAGACCGTGTTCGATCCGGAAATTCCGGCCGACATCTACGAGCTCGGCCTGATCTACAAGGTCGAGATCAAGGACGACCGCTCGGTGGACGTCCAGATGACACTGACGACGCCGAACTGCCCGGCCGCGGGCGAGCTGCCGACCATGGTCGAGAACGCGGTCGCCAGCGTCCCCGGCGTCGGCGTGGTCGACGTCAAGGTCGTCTGGGAGCCGCCGTGGTCGCCCGAGCGCATGAGCGACGAGGCCCGCCTCGTGCTGAACATGTGGTGACGGCTTCGGCCCGCATTGAATTCGCTCCGCAACGGGACCACATAGACAACATGACCCAGGCGACACCAGCATCCTCCACTCCGAAGCCGCGGCGGCCGCGCCCGCAGGTGATGCGGCTGACGGACGCTGCTGCCCAGCGCATCACCGAGCTGACCCAGCGCGCCGATTCCGAGATCGTGGGCCTGCGCGTCGGCGTCAAGAACGGCGGCTGCGCCGGCCAGTCCTACACGGTCGAATACGCCCACGAGATCCGCCCGACCGACGAGGTCGTCGAGGACAAGGGCGTCAAGATCCTGGTCGATCCCAAGGCCGTGCTGTTCCTGCTCGGCACCGAGATGGACTACAAGGCCGACAAGATGCAGGCCCAGTTCGTCTTCAACAATCCCAACCAGATCTCCGCCTGCGGCTGCGGCGAATCGGTCGAGCTGCGGCCGGCCAAGATCGACGGGTAATCTCTCCACCGTCATTGCGAGGAGCCCGCGACAAAATTGCGAAGCAATTTTGCGCGGGCGACGAAGCAATCCACACTGCCTCCGCGGCGGAAGTCTGGATTGCTTCGCTTCGCTCGCAATGACGGAAATGCTATGAAGGCTCACTTGCTTGCGCAGGGTAGCCTCCGATGGACCGCGAATTCCTGATCGACCTGTTCGCCGATTTCGGCCCGGTCACCATCCGAAAAATGTTCTCTGGCTACGGCATCTCCGCCGACGGCGTCAATTTCGCGCTGTCACTGCGCGCCGGCCTGTTCTTCCGCGCCGACGAGACGACCATTCCCGATTTCGAAGCCGAAGGCTCGAAGCCGTTCCAGTACTCGACCCGCGCCAAGACCGTGGTGGTGAATTCCTACTGGGAGCTGCCGGCGCGCCTGTTCGATGATTCAGCAGAGCTGGCGCAATGGGCGAGGGCGGCGCTCGCCGCGGCGCAGCGCGCCAAGGTGAAGCGGCCGAAGGCGAAGAAGCCGGCGGCGAAGAAGGTTGCGCCGAAGAAGGGTGTGCCGAAGAAGGTTGCCAAGAAGACGGTGCGTAGGGTGGGCAAAGCGAAGCGTGCCCACGGCTCGAAATAGTCATGCCGAGATGGTGGGCACGCCGCTTCGCGCCTTTGCCCACCCTACGAGAGCTCAATCCACCGCCTTGGTCAGGCCGACCCTCATGTCCTTGGCCGTGAAGACGCTGACGCCATCCGCAACCACACGCCCATCAGCGATCCCGAGCACCAGCTTGCCGCGCCGGACCATGCGCATGGCGACCTCGTAGCGCACGCGTTGCGTGTTCGGTGTGATCTCGCCCGTGCACGCCACTTCCCCGACGCCGATGGCGCGGCCCTTGCCGGGCGAACCCGACCAGCCGAGCCAATAGCCGACCATCTGCCACATGGCGTCCAGTGCGAGCGTCGGCGGCATGATGGCGTCACCGCGAAAATGGCAATCGAAGAACCAGTGGCTTGGCGTGATGTCCAGCTCGCCGACGACATGACCCTTGCCGAACTCGCCGCCGTCCAGGCTGATCTCCGTGATGCGGTCCATCATCAGCATTGGCGGCGCAGGCAATTGCGCGTTGCCCGGGCCGAAATAGCCGCCTTCGCTCGATCTCAGCAGCTCGTCCCGGGTGTAGGACGGTTGCGGCGTATGGAAATCATGAGGATTGGGCAAGGCGATTGGTCCTCGATGCTCGCGTCAGGCGCCATGGCGGCGAGGAAGATGTCGGTTGGCATGCTGGAATGTCAAGAAAGGACGAATGCCGCCTCACGCCACCCGGCTGTGGCTCTCGATCGCGAATTCCGGATCGGCTTCGCAGATCACGCGGTTGCGGCCGTTGCGCTTGGCGGCGTAGAGGCAGGCGTCCGCACGCTCGATCAGCGCGTCGGTGTCGTCGCCCTCCCTCAGCATGGAAACGCCGACGGAGATGGTGACGCGGCCGAGGATCTCGCCGGTCGATTTCTTCTTCAATTCCTTCGCCATCACGGCGCGGCGGATGTGATCGGCCACCGTGAGCGCCTGGCGCATCGCGGTGTTGGGCAGCACCACCGCAAATTCCTCGCCGCCGTAGCGCGCGGTGATGTCCTGGCCCTTGATGGTCTGCTTGAGCGAAAGGCCGACGAGCCGCAGCACCTGGTCGCCGGTGAGATGGCCGTAGGAATCGTTGAACGACTTGAAGTGATCGATGTCGAACAGCAGCAGCGACAGCGGCTCGCCCGAGGCGAGCGCGCTCTGCACGGCCATGCCGATCATGCGGTCGAAATATTTGCGATTTCCCAGGCCCGTGAGCGGATCGGTCAGGCTCTCGGCGCGGATCGCCTCCAGGCTCTGCTGGAGATTGCTGATCTCGTTCTTCGACAGCGTCAGACGGTCTTCCAGCGCCTTGTTGGCCTCGCGCATCTCGCTGGTCGAGCGCAGCAGGGTCTCGACGATCGCCTTGATCTGGTCGCGGCTCTCGGCCGACGACAGTTTCTCGGTCGCACCCGAGAGGCTGGAATCGTAGGCCCCGGTCATGCCGAGCGCCTCGCCCAGCACCTTCACCACGTCGTCGATCTCGCCGACGACGCGCGCGCCGACCTTGTCGATGCGGTCGGTGGTCTTGATGTGGGAAAGATAGGTCTCGTAGATCTGCTCGAGATCGGCTTCGGTCAGCTTGCCGCTGCGCGCCAGCGTCTCATTGATGATCTTGTTGAGCGGTGCGTTGTAGCCGGTCGCGTAGACGTACCAGATCTCGTAATTGCGGGGAATGGCCGTCTGTCGAAGCGATCGGATCTGACCGAGCGCCACCTCGGCGAACGCCATCGTGCGTTCGTGTTCGTCGAGTACCTTGATCACAGAACATCCCCACAGCGGCCGACGCGCCATCGACCGCAGCAATGCTTAAATTATGTTCGTAGGCTAACGGACGATTGTGAACACCCCGTAAATATACGTTCACGGGCGCATCCAAAAAATTGCAAAGCGAGGAGATTCAACCGAAATCAGGTGGTGCCGGCGCGCTTCAGGCGCCGGCAGGGGAGCGAACCGGCCGCAGCAGAAACGCCGGCAGATGCGAGTGATCGCCCGGCTCGGTGTCGACCTCGCGCTGGCGGCGCGGCTCGGGACGGCCGATCGAGGGCACATGCGACGAATTCGCTTGCGGGCGCGCACCGTTGCGCGGCTCGGATGATTGCCTGGCTTCGCGCGGCGGCCGTGCCTCGCGTGCGGGCCTCGCCTCGGGAGCCGGTCGTGCCTCGCCACGCGCCTCGCGCGGCTCGTGACCGCGTTCGCGGTCATGACCACGCCGCTCGCCGCGCTGCGGCTTGCCGCGTCCGCCGCGTGAACGCTCGCGGCCGCGCTGTTCGCGCGGACGCTCGCCCTGTTCGCCCGCTTCGGCGTGGACGTCATAGTCGCCCTCGGCGCGCGGAATGCTCTGGCCGATCAGCTTCTCGATCGCCGCCATCGACTTCTGGTCGAGCGGCGTCACGATCGAGATCGCGGTGCCGGTGCGACCGGCGCGGCCGGTACGGCCGACGCGATGGACGTAGTCGTCGGGATGATGCGGGACGTCGAAATTGAAGACGTGGCTGACCTCGGGAATGTCGAGGCCGCGGGCGGCGACGTCGGAGGCGACCAGTAGCGGCAACTCACCCTTGCGGAACTGTTCGAGCGCAGCCATGCGGGCCGGCTGGTCCATGTCGCCGTGCAGGGCGCCGACGCTGAAGCCATGCTTCTGCAGCGATTTGTGAACGATCGCGACCTCGCGCTTGCGATTGCAGAAGATGATCGCGTTCTTGAGATCCTTGGCCTCCCGCAGCAGGCGGCGAAGCAATTCGCGCTTTTCATGCGCCTCGCGCCCGGCCGGGACCTGGGACTGCGTGACGGTGACGGCGGTGGTGGCGGGCTTGGAGACTTCGACCTTCTGCGGGTTGTGCAGGAAGGCCTCGGTGATGCGCCGGATTTCCGGCGGCATGGTCGCGGTGAAGAACAGGGTCTGCCGCGTGAACGGGACGAGCTTGCAGACGCGCTCGATGTCGGGGATGAAGCCCATGTCCAGCATGCGATCGGCTTCGTCGATGACGAGCAGCTCGACGCCGGTGAGCAGGAGGCCGCCGCGCTCGGTATGGTCGAGCAGGCGGCCTGGCGTTGCGATCAGGACGTCGACGCCGCGCGTCAGCTTGGCATCCTGGTCGCCGAACGAGACGCCGCCGATCAGGAGGGCGACGTTGAGTTTCTGGCCGGCGCCGTAGCGGTCGAAGTTTTCCTTCACCTGGGCCGCCAGCTCGCGGGTCGGCTCGAGGATCAGCGTGCGCGGCATGCGCGCCCGGGCTCTGCCCTTTTCGAGGATGGTGAGCATCGGCAGCACGAAGGCCGCGGTCTTGCCGGTGCCGGTCTGGGCGATGCCGAGCACGTCCTTGCGTGCGAGGACGTGGGGGATCGCCTGTTCCTGAATGGGGGTGGGGGTGGTGTAACCGGTGGCCGCCACTGCGGCGAGGACTTTTTCGGACAGTCCGAGATCTGAAAAGGACATTGAGCCTCTGGTCGAAACCGCCGTTCGGAATCGAGGGTAATAAGGCTGGTCGCGTTCCACCCCGAAACGGCGCGCTCTCAAAGAAGCTGGGGGTGCTGACTCACGCGAACAAAGCGCAAGGCTCAGGAATCGCTCTTCGATCTGAGCCGCGTCGCCCCGGAACATAGGCGGGAATTGGCCAAAGTCAATGGAGCGGGCGCGGGAAGAGCCTAAAAAACCTGAGGTTTTTGCCCAAATCACGGGCGCGGCTGGGGTTTTCCCCGGCAGCCCCCTCAGCCCGGCCGTGACGGCCAAGACGGCAGCTAACGCCCGTCCGTGCCCTTGGCCCGGAAGTCGCCGGGGGCCATGCCATAGGCGGCGTTGAACACCCGGTAATAGGTCGCGAGGCTCTCGAAGCCGCACGAGGCTGCGATATCAGCGATCAGCCGCTCCGGCGCCTCGCGCAGCAGCTTCCGGCTCTGTTTCAGGCGCTCGTCGGTCACCGTCTGGGAGAAGCTCTTTTCCGCCATCTCGAACAGCATGTGCAGGTGACGCACGGAGACGCCGAGCAGGTCGGCCACCATGGCCGGCGCAAGATTGGGGTCCTCAAGGTGGCGCGCGATCAGCCGCCGGGCTTGCGAGAGGCGGGCGGTCCGCAGTGCCTCCTGTCCCCGCCGGCTGCCGGGCCGCACGACGCCACGCTCGATCAGCGCCAGATGGGCCAAAGCCTGGACCAAGGAGGTCTGGACGGCAGCGGCCGCATTGTCCGCCCCGATCTCGTCGAGATCGGCAAAGCAGGCCGCGAGCAGGCGCGCCAGAGCCGGATCGTTCAAGGTCCGGGGCGCAAGCTCGCGCATGCGCCTGTCCTGTACCGGGATGCTGCTCACGGGGATCTTGAGGATCCGCAGGTGGAAGCCCCCGTTGCCGAGCGGCGCGGTGCGGTAGGGCAGGTCGGTATGGCTGGTGGCGAAGCTGCCATTGGCAATCGCAAAGTCGCTTGTGCGCATGCCGCCGAACCAGCCGCCGCTGCCGAGCTGCTGGTAGACGCAGATCGCCTCACCCGGGGCGTAGGCGATGTCCGACGCGCTGCGCTCGACCGCATACGGCGAGGCCTTCAGCTCGACGAGCCCGGCGCCGCCCAGCCGCCGCAGCGAGAATTCGCCGAAAAAGTCCGCGCGCCGTTCGCGCGCGAGCTCGGCGGTGACGCCGAACAATCCCCTGGCGCGCACCTCGCGCCAATAGTCGAACCGATCCTTCGGGTCGACCTCGTCCGTACACCAGTGCAACACGGCAGTCCCTCGCTTTCAGCGAAATTGTCCAAAGGGAAACAGATTCCAGCGGAATCGGCCATAGCCGGATCGCGCAACCGGAGCTCCAGGTCCCTTGAACCGTCGTCTGGTCTCGGCCGACTATCACACAGCGGCGGGGGGTCCCATGAACTGCCGTTCGAAGATCGGCGGCAGGGCCGGTTCTGCAACAGGAATTTTGCGATGACGCGTCGGCTTTTCAGAATTCTGGCGGCCCTTGGCCTCGCAGCAAGCCTGAGCGGCTTCGCCGCGCCCGCCTGTGCCGAGAAGCGCGTCGCGCTCGTCGTCGGCAACAACGACTACAAGAACGTGCCGAAGCTGCTCAAGGCCGTCAACGACGCCCGCACCATGGGCGACACGCTGAAGCAGCTCGGCTTCTCGGTGATGGTCGCCGAGAACCAGAGCCGGCAGCAATTCTCCGAGACGCTGCTCGCCTTCGACAAGGCGATCGAGCCCGGCGACACCGCGTTCTTCTTCTATGCCGGCCACGGCTTCGAGATTGCCGGCCAGAACTATCTGCTGCCGACCGACGTGCCGGCGGCGACCGAAGGGCAGGAAGAGCTGGTGCGCGACGCTTCGATCCTGGCCGACCGCATCGTCGAGCGGCTGCAGAACAAGAAGGCGCGCACCTCGATCCTGGTGTTCGATGCCTGCCGCAACAATCCGTTCGAGCGCAAGGGCACCCGCGCGGTCGCCGGCGGCGGCGGGCTCGCGCCGATGACGCAGCTGCCCGAGGGCGTGTTCTCGGTGTTCTCCGCGGGTCCCCGCCAGACCGCGCTCGATCGGCTCTCCAACGACGACGCCAATCCGAATTCGGTGTTCACGCGCACGTTCGCCAAGGAGTTGCTCAAGCCTGGCGAGAATCTCGTGCAGGTGGCGCAGCGGACCCGCCGTGCCGTCAGCGAGATGGCCGATACCGTGAAGCACAGGCAGGTGCCGGTCTATTTCGACCAGATGGTCGACGACGTGTTCCTCAGCGGCCTCGCCAAGGACGCCGTCGCGCGTTCGGACGATCCGCCGCCGCAGAAGCTTGCGGCGCTGCCGCCGGTGTCGGTGCCGCAGATGCCCAAGGAGGAGAGCCTCAACGCGCCGATCGCGAGCTTCTCGCGGCACAATGGCGGCTGGAGCGTGACGTTCTCCTTCGCCGATCCGACGCTCGGCGTTTCCTGGCGCATGGCCGGCGCGGGCGATTTCCGCGAGACCGGCTTCATCGATACGCTCGATCCGCGCACGCGCAAGCGGATGCCGAACCCGTCGATCGAGCTGCCGCCGGACGCGCAGGCCGGCACCATCGAGGTTCGCTACGTCGACCAGTCCGGCGACATGCAGGGCCCATTCCCGATCAGGTTCGATCCCGAGGCCGCGCTGATCCGCGACCAGCGCAAGATCCTCGACATGACCTCGACGAGCTGGCTGTCGTTCCGCGAGTTCAACGGGCTGCTCGTCTATTACACCCACCTCGTCTCCTATCGCTGCGCCATCCGCGAGGTGCGCATCGGCATCGACACCGCCGTGCCCAACCAGGTGCTGAAGATGCCGCCCTGCGACATGCGCGATCCCAGCGCGGTCAGCGCCGGCATGCCGCTCTACATGAAGCTCGCGCCAAGCACGAAATCCGTCTCGGTCGAGCTGACCTATCGCGACGGCAGCGTGTCGGAGATCAAGAGCTTCAGGAGCGCGAACCGGAGCAACAATTGATGCGCTGTTCGGCCGGCGGATTGTGACAGGACCAGGTTTCGGTGCCGACGAACTTAGATCGGACAGGCCAAAGCGAAAATGCTAGAGCCGGGGATGACAAAATTCATCATCGTAGCGTTTCTTACGACGCTTCCGGTTCTGGCCCAAACGACTCCGGCCCCCGGCGCGCCGCCACTCACCGACCGCGAACGCGTCCAGGCGGATCGTGCGAAAGCCGCTGAAGAAGAGAGGGTCGCTCCGATCACCCGACCCTGGGATCGCGACGCTGACGGCAAGCGCCCATGGGAACGGAAGTCGCAAAAGCCCTGAGGCAAGCAAACGTCGAGTCTCCTGAAGGAACTACTGCTGCTGACTCGGATTGTCTGCCAAACCAGGGAGACGATCCATGATCCGCAAATCCATTCTCGTGATGATCGCTTGTGCTGCAGTCTCGACGACCGCCCTTGCTCAAGGCGGAGGTGGCGGCGGCGGTGGTGGTGCGGGCGGCGCCAGTGGTGCCAGCGCGGGATCTGCGGCAAGCTCAGGTGCCGGAACGGGAACGTCGTCCAGCAGCGCCAATTCGGGACCGTCGGCTCCGTCCGGAATGGGGACCCAGGGAACCACCACCGGAGCGAACGTCAAGACCAACAACAGCCCGAACAATCCGAATGTTCAGCCACCGACCGCGAACGGTAGGTCGCCTGCTGCCGCCCAGGCCGAGCGAAACTCCGGCGTCGGTCATGCGCCCAATGGCATGCCGATCGGCAGTCCGGGGTCCGGGACCAGCAACGAAGACCAGAAATAGTCATCCCCGCTTCAGGCAAAGGCCCGCGCTCCTGCGGGCCTTGTATGCTGCGAACGGCCAGCGCGGGCTGTCGCTGCAAATTGAGACCGTCTCGCAGTGAATCGCGCTAGTATCGTCAGGTATTTCTTGATCGATAGCTAGATCGCGGCGGCAATGACATCCGATCAACAAGCAAAGCGGACCATGAAAGTCCGCTGCTGCATCGTCGGCGGCGGACCTGCCGGCATGATGCTCGGCTATCTCCTGGGCCGTGCCGGCATCGACGTCGTGGTGCTGGAGAAGCATGCGGATTTCTTCCGCGACTTCCGCGGCGATACCGTGCATCCGTCGACGCTTCAGGTGATGGACGAGCTCGGTCTGATCGACGACTTCCTGAAGCTGCCGCACCAGCGCCTGCAGAAGATGGACGGCCTGTTCGGCGGCACGCCGGTGCGCATTGCCGATCTCAGCCGGCTCCATACCAAATACCCCTTCATCGCCTTCATGCCGCAATGGGACTTTTTGAATTTTCTGCGCGAGGCCGGCCGGCGCTTTGCTTCCCTCGAGGTAATGATGAGCACGGAGGCGATCGATCTGATCCGCCGTGGCGAGACGATCGCCAGCGTGCGGGCGAAGACGCCTGACGGCATCATCGACATCGAAGCCGATCTCACCGTGGCCTGCGACGGCCGGCATTCGACGGTGCGTGAGCGCGCTGGGCTTGCGATCGAGGAGATCGGCGCGCCGATGGATGTGCTCTGGTTCCGGGCTGGCCGCAGACCCGACGAGACCGAGAACGTGTTCGCGCGGGTCGAGCCCGGCAAGATGATGATCACCTTCGACCGCGGCGATTACTGGCAATGCGCCTATGTCATCGCCAAGGGGCAGTACGAGGCGGTGAAGGAGAGGGGACTATCGGTGCTGCTCGACGACGTCGTGCGGATGGCGCCGATGCTCCGCTCCGGCATCGCCGAGGTGAAGAGCTTCGACGACGTCAAGCTGCTCACCGTCGCGATCAACCGTCTGGCGCGTTGGACGCAGCCTGGCCTTTTGTGCATTGGCGACGCCGCGCATGCGATGTCGCCAGTCGGCGGCGTCGGCGTCAATCTCGCCGTGCAGGATGCGGTTGCGACCGCAAACATCCTGGCGGACAAGCTGCAGCATGGCTGCCCGTCCGAGCACGAGCTCGATGCCGTCAGGCGCCGTCGCGAGTTCCCGGTGAAGATGACGCAGCGCATGCAGGTGGTCGTGCAGAACAACATCATCAGCGGCGCCTTGCAGGGCGGCGATCGACCACTGAAGGTGCCGCTGGTCGTGCGTCTCATTACCGCGCTGCCATGGCTGCAGGGCATTCCGGCGCGCCTGATCGCGCTCGGCGTGCGGCCGGAGCACGTGCATTCGCGCGCCGCACCGGAATTTTAGCGTCGGACTTCGGTAGGGATAACGTTGCGTGAAATCGCGCGCGGCGCGTTGCGCGCCTGCAACAGCGCTACCGGATTGGCGCCACGGTGCGCGTTCAACCGCCACGTTAACCGTGTTGATTTCAATTTTAGTAAGGGCCGTCTGTGACCGTGCGCCCATCAAGGACACGGGGTGTACCATGCGTAACAAATTGATTGCCGCCTTCGCCTGCACGACCGCTCTGGTTTCGACGGGTGCTGCTTCCGCCGCCGATCTCGGTGCGCGCTACACGAAGGCGCCCGCTTACGTCGAGCCGCTGTTCAACTGGACCGGCTTCTATGTCGGCGGCCACATCGGTGGCGCATGGACCAACGAACAGTTCATCAACAGCGGCAACACGAGCGCGTTCGGCGATCTGCTGCCGGGAGAGGGCTATCGCCAGCGCAAGTCGGGCGTCATGGGCGGCGCGCAGATCGGCTACAACTGGCAGGCCAACAATTACGTGTTCGGCGTGGAAGGCACGATTTCGGGTCTCGACAACAAGGGCGCGTTCGTCAACACCGCGTTCCCGCCGGCGAACGACGTGTTCTCCTGGCGCGCCAACGTTCTCGCGACCGTGGTCGGCCGTGCGGGCTTCGCGGTTCAGAACAACCTTTTCTACATCAAGGGCGGCTACGCCGGCGTCAACAACCGGCTCTCGGTTACCGATCCGGTCGTCGCAGGAACGGGCGGACAAACGCACTGGCACAACGGCTGGACCGTCGGCGCCGGCTGGGAATACGGCGTTACCCGCAACTGGATCGTCGGCCTCGAATACAATTACGCGGCCTTCGTGAGCCAGACCTATCAGCTCGGTGGCACCGCAGGCAACTACACCTTCGATACCAAGCCGCGGGACATTCAGTGGGCCGTGGTGCGCGCGAGCTACAAGTTCGATGCCCCCACCATCGCCCGCTACTGAGCACGTCGACGCAACGCGACCAACGATCAAGAAAAGCACTGCCTAAATTAAAAGCCCCGGCCTTGTCCGGGGCTTCTTTTTTTGCGCTATCGCCCGGCGGGCGGCGGGGCCTCAGGCCATCACCGAAAATCCGCCGTCGACCGGGATCGCCGTGCCCGTGACGAAATTCGACGCGGGCGATGCCAGGAACACGGCGATGCCGGCGAAGTCGTCGATGTCGCCCCAACGCCCCGCGGGCGTGCGCGCCAGCACGCGCTCATGCAGCCCCGAGACCTGCTGCCGTGCGCCGCGGGTGAGATCGGTGTCGATCCAGCCCGGCAGGATGGCGTTGACCTGGATGTTGTCGGGCGCCCAGGCATTGGCGCAGGCGCGGGTGTACTGCACGATGCCGCCCTTGCTGGCCGCATAGGCGGTCGCGAAGCTCGCGCCGAAGATCGACATCATCGAGCCGATGTTGATCACCTTGCCGTTGCCGGACGCCTTCAGCGCGGGATAGGCCAGCTTCGAGCACACGAAGGCGCTGGTGAGGTTGGTGTCGATCACCTTGTTCCACTCGTCGAGCTCGAGCTCGTGCGGCGGCTTGCGGATGCTCATGCCGGCATTGTTGACGAGGACGTCGATGCGGCCGAGCTCCTTGACGACACGCTCGATCATGGAGGCGACCGCCGCCTTGTCGGTGACGTCGGTGGCAACGGCGATCGCCTTCACGCCGCGCTGCCTGAGATCGGCCACGGCGGCCGCGGACTTGGTCTCGTTGCGTCCGACCACGGCGATATCGGCGCCGGCATCGGCGAGGCCCCGCGCCATGCCGAGCCCGATGCCGCCATTGCCTCCCGTGACGATCGCGACCTTGCCGCGGAGATCGAACCGGCTGGATGTCATGCTTGTATTCCCTGGTTTCTTCATTGGTTGCTCTGCCAGATCAGCACCAGCCCGAACCCGGCCATGGCTGCGCCATAGCCGGCCCATTGCAGCTGGTCGACCATGAAGCTCGATCGGGGCCACGGAACCGTGCCGGTGCCCTGTCCGATCCAGAGCAGCCCGAGAGCGGTGGCAAACAGGCCTGCCACCAGCAGAAATCTGCGCATGCCTTCCTCCCATCGGTCCGCTTCTGTCGCGGTCCACGGCATTCAATGAATGCCGCAGCCACGAAAACTTGGCGCCAGACTAGCCGTAGCTCTGGTGCGGATACAATGGGCCGTGGCCGCAAGGCCGCGCGGAGGACGCATGTCGATGCGCAAGATCATCCTGGGGGCCCCGGCTCGCCGGCGCATATGAAGCGCTCAAGGTCAGTATCGGACGCTAGAACCTCAAACGAAAAAGCCCCGGCGATGCCGGGGCTTTGACGCTTGATCGTGAGATCAGATCAGTACTTCGCGACGACCGGACCGGTCCAGTTGAAGCGGTAGACCAGCGAGGTCGAGATCGTCTGGTTCCAGCTGTTGGCGCGGATGCTGTTGCCGACCGGAAGGTTGCTGCCGTCGAACAGTTCGTCCTGAGTCTTGGCATTGTAGAAGGCCGAACGATACTCGGTCTTCATGAACCAGCCGGGCGAGGTGATGCCGAAGATGTTCAGGCTGTTCTCGACGCCGCCACCCACGAACCAGCCATGCCGATCGTAGCTGCTGAGATGGACGCCCACGGGAGTGCCGCCCAGCGTCGTGAAGTTGGTCTGGCCGAAATGAGCGCCGGAGTAACCGCCGTTGACGTAGGACAAAACGTTCGGGGCGACCAGCCAACCGAGGCGAACACCCGCAGCCCAGGAGGTTTCCAGCTTCTGGTTGCCAGTGATGCCGAGGGTCGGATCCTGGATGGTTGCGCGGATGCTGCCGAACTGACCGTCGGCGAACACACCAGCGACCCAAGTGCCGCTGAACTGCCAGTCGTAGCCGGCGCCAACCGTGCCGAACCAGCCCGAGCCGCCCTGGCGCTGAGTGATCGTCAGCGGGGTACCCGTGCCGGTATCGACAACGCTCTGGTCAGCATTCGAGAGACCGCCACCGCCGCCGCCGAAGACGTAGAAGCCGGTCCAGTTGGCGACCGGCGCCGGCATCGGGGCCTTCGCATAGGGACGGGCGGCCAAGTCGGCGGCCGAGGCCGAACCAGTCATCGCCGCGACCGCGGTCAGAGCGAGCAAAATCTTCTTCATGTTAAAATCCCCAAACCTTGTCGGCGCGAGCGCACTGAAGTCCGTGTCATCTGATGCCCGAACTATAGACGGTTCTCGCCGAAATGCTGTTGCAGGGCAGGCACAGTCGCCGGAAAACGCCGGTGCGAGGGTATTTGCGGTGCTGCCGCGATAATTTTGAATATTCCTTTGATTTCAACGTGTTGATTGAATTCCGATGATTTGATTTTGGTAACGTCTCGTTAGCAAATTCGGCCTTGTTCGAAATGGAGGCAATCCTGCCTCGGCCGCGTCATCCGTTGAGTCGCTGGCCGAGTCGCCTCGAGACGATCCGGGAATCAACGAAGTACCGGCAGCACACCCGGTAAGCCGGCCGGATCGGCGCCCGCTCCTCAAACGACACAGCCCCGGCTTTGGGCCGGGGCTGTGGTTGGCTTGTGGCCGGTTGGGTTGCCGCCTCAGACGTCCAGCAGCTCGTCGCTAGCAAACTCGGCCTTGTCCGAGATGAAGGCAAAGCGGGCCTCTGCCTTGGTGCCCATCAGCCGCTCGACCGAATCCGCCGTGGTGTCGCGGTCGTCGGCCAGCAGCACCACCTTGAGCAGCGTCCGCTTGGCCGGGTCCATGGTGGTCTCCTTGAGCTGCGCCGGCATCATCTCGCCGAGACCTTTGAAGCGGTTCACCTCGACCTTGGCGTTGGCGTTGAACGCGCTCTTGAGCAGCGCCGCCTTGTGAGCGTCGTCGCGCGCGTAGACCGACTTGGAGCCGTGGGTCAGCTTGTACAGCGGCGGCACTGCGAGGAAGAGGTGGCCCTCGTCGATCAGGCGCGGCATCTGGCGGTAGAAGAAGGTGATCAGGAGCGAGGCGATGTGGGCGCCGTCGACGTCGGCGTCGGTCATGATGATGATGCGCTGATAGCGCAGATCCTCTTCGCGATATTGCGCGAGCGTACCGCAGCCGATCGCCTGCACGAGATCCGAGAGCTGCGCGTTCGCCGTCAGCTTGTCCTTGCCGGCGGAAGCGACGTTGAGGATCTTGCCGCGCAGCGGCAGCACCGCTTGCGTCTTGCGGTCGCGCGCCTGCTTGGCGCTGCCGCCTGCCGAGTCGCCCTCGACGATGAAGAGCTCGGAGCCGTCGGTGCCGGCATCGGTGCAGTCGGCGAGCTTGCCGGGCAGGCGCAGCTTCTTGCCGGCGGTTTTCCGCGCGGTCTCTTTCTCCTGCCGCCGCCGCAGGCGCTCCTCGGCGCGGTCGATGACGAAGTCGAGCAACCGGTTGGCCATGTTCGGATTGCCCGACAGCCAATGGTCGAACGGATCCTTCATCGCCTGCTCGACGATGCGCTGTGCTTCGGCGGTGGCGAGGCGATCCTTGGTCTGGCCCTGGAATTCGGGCTCGCGCACGAACACCGAGAGCATCACGGCGGCGCCCACCATCACGTCTTCCGAGGTGACGGAGGCCGCGCGCTTGCCCTGGCCGACGCGCTCGGCGTGATCCTTCAGGCCGCGCAGCAGCGCGCTGCGCAGGCCGGATTCGTGCGTGCCGCCGTCGGGCGTCGGCACGGTGTTGGTGTAGGACGAGAGGAAGCCGTCGGCATCCGCGGTCCAGGCCACCGCCCATTCGCAGGCGCCGTGCGCGCCGTTGCGCCCCGACTTGCCGGAGAAGATGTCGGGATGCACCAGCGTGTCGGCATGGATCGCGGCCGCCAGATAATCCTTGAGGCCGCCGGGGAAGTGGAAGGTCGCCTCCGCCGGCACGTCCTCGACGCCCTTGAGCAGCTCCGGCGCGCAGTTCCAGCGGATCTCGACGCCGCCGAACAGATAGGCCTTCGAGCGCGTCATCTTGAACAGCCGCTGCGGCTTGAACGCGGCCTTGGCACCGAAGATGTCGGTGTCGGGCTTGAAGCGCACGCGCGTGCCGCGGCGGTTGTTGATCTTGCCGAGATCCTCGAGCTTGCCCTTGGGATGACCGCGCTCGAACGTCATGCGGTAGAGCTTCTGGCTGCGCGCGACCTCGACCTCGAGACGGGAGGAGAGGGCGTTCACCACCGAGATGCCGACGCCGTGCAGGCCGCCCGAGGTCTCGTAGACCTTGCTGTCGAACTTGCCGCCCGAATGCAGCGTGCACATGATGACTTCGAGCGCCGACTTCTTTGGGAATTTCGGATGCGGGTCGACCGGGATGCCGCGGCCGTTGTCGGTCACGGTCAGGAACCCGTCTGCGCTGAGCTCGACTCCGATGAAGGTTGCGTGTCCGGCCAGCGCCTCGTCCATCGAGTTGTCGATCACCTCGGCGAACAGGTGATGCAGCGCCTTCTCGTCGGTGCCGCCGATATACATGCCGGGCCGGCGCCGCACCGGTTCCAGCCCTTCGAGCACTTCGATGTCGGCTGCCGTGTAATCGGCTTCCCCGCCGCTTCCGCGCGGCGCCGCCTTGGCGGCGCGGGGCTTCGGCTCGTCACCGCCGAAAAAGTCATCTTTTGCTTTGGGCTTCAATTGCTTGGACATGTATCTTGATACGTTTTGAGGGCCGCGGAAGCGGCGAATCGGTTAGGCCGACTATGCCACTTCTCACCTGGAAAGGTTACCGGAGGGCGGGCCGCGCGCTGTGGGTTGGGAGCCAATCCCGGCGATTTTACGCCGCAGGCCCGCCATTTCCCGGCAATTTGACGTTCCCGCCTTGGTCATGTCGGGTTTTGTGACTTGATGTCACACAAGTCCTTGGCTTACCAGTCCTTTTCATCGGCAGCACCTTGAGACGGGGCGGGAAGGCTTTTTTGGATGGAGCAGTTTGCGCACGCCCTGGCTGACTTCGTGCGCGTTCACCAGGCCTGGGCGGCGCCAATCGTGTTCGTGCTGGCGTTCGGCGAGTCGCTCGCGTTCATCTCGCTTCTGGTCCCGGCCTGGGGTGCGCTGGTGGCCATCGGCGCACTGATCGGGGCGAGCGGCATCAGCTTCTACCCGGTCTGGATCGCCGGCGGCCTCGGCGCGGCGCTGGGCGACTGGGTCTCCTACTGGTTCGGCTACCGCTACAAGGAGAGGGTTGCCCAGATGTGGCCGCTCTCGCGCTATCCGGAACTCCTGCCTCGAGGTGAGGCCTTCGTGCGCAGCTGGGGCATCCCCAGCATCTTCATCGGCCGCTTCTTCGGCCCCTTGCGCGCCTCCGTGCCGCTCGCGGCCGGCATTTTCGAGATGCCCTATTGGAGTTTTCAGGCCGCCAATTTCGTCTCGGCCCTGATCTGGTCGGCCGTGCTGCTGCTGTTCGGCGACGTGCTCGCCAAGATCATGGAATGGATCTGGCGGGTGATCTGACCGGGCAACCGGGCCGCCCGGTCAGGGCGTCAGGCCAAGCCTACAGCGATGCGTTCCAGATCGCGGGGATCCAGCGATAGCCGGAGCCGTCCTTTTCCTTCTCGACCCGGACGAGACCGGGGAAGGCGGCGTGGAAGGCCTGGATCGGCATCTTCTCGGCAATCGCCATGTCGTAGAGCTTGCGCCGCGTCTGCTGGGCCACCGGCTTGTCGACGTCGGATGCGATGTTCCATTCGGGATGCTTCACGAACAGGAACGCTGCGCCCGCGGTGATATCCACCTGTACAAGCACCTTCTCGGCGCCGGAGGCGACGACAAAGGAATTGTGGCCCGGCGTGTGGCCGGGGCTCGCCACCGAGGTGATACCGGGCGCGACTTCCTTTCCGGGCTCATATTGCGTGACCTTGCGGCCCAGGGCATCGAACACGCGGCGGATGTTCTTGAAATTGTTTTCGAGGATCGGATTGCCCATTCCCTTGCTCATTTCGCCGTCGTCCATCCAGAACTTCCATTCCACCGCCGGCACCATGATCTCGGCATTGGGGAAGGCGGGCTTGTTCTCGGCTGCCAGCAGGCCGTTGATGTGGTCGCCATGGAAGTGGGAGATGATGACGGTGTCGACCGCCGCGCGGTCGATGGCGGCGGCGGCGAGATTGTTGTGGAATTGGCCGACCTTGCCCTTGGTCTGCGTGAACTGGTCGGGTCCGAGGCCGGTGTCGATGACGACGAGCTTCGGTCCGGTGTTGACGACCACGGGATTGAATGTGTGGGTGACCTTGTCGGTCGGCAGGTGATGTTCGGCGAAGACCTTGTTGATGTCGTCCTTGCTGGCACCGGCCGCGTAATTGTCGGTCAGATTGACGGTGGCAACGCCGTCGCAGACCACCGTGACCTGATGGGTGCCGACATTGTAGCGATAAAAGCTCGCATTCTGCGTTTCGGCCGGGGGCGCGGCGGCGCTCGCGGGAGAGGTCTTCACGAAGGGCAGGAGCGCCGAGGCGGCGGCACCGGCCAGCGTAGCGCGACGGGTGATCTCGGTCATGACGATGTCCTGAGGCTGGGTTGCGAAAGGGAGGACCCGGCGAGGTTGTGGCCCGCCGGTCATTCTCGGGAACACCTTCGCTTAAGGGAAATTCCGCTGCAAGCCGATGACATCCGTGGGCAACGTGCCGTCACCAGTGCGGCATTGTGGCGGTCGGCCCCCGGCGTCCCGCGAGCCGATTTGGACTTGACCCTGGAACCCGCAGGCCTTATAGCCGCGCGCCATGATCAACGCCGCGACCATCCTGTTCGCTCGCCGCCGCCGCCGCAGCTTAGCGGTTTGGGCGGTCGATCGCGTTTGAGATCATCGTCTTTGCCGCTGGATCCGATCCGCGGCATCCTCTCTCCTGTCAGCGCGATCTGATCCGGCGGCTCCCCCGAGGAGGCCCAGCAGGAGACCACGATGTACACGCCACCCTTTTTCAAGCAGGACCGCGCCGCGAGCCTGAAATTCGCCGAGGAGCGCGGCTTCGGCACCATGTGCGCGTTCGACGGCAGGAAGCCGATCGCCTCGCCATTGCCGTTCTATTTGACCTATGCCGCAGACGGCACTCCGCAGGTCGCGTTTCATCTCGCCCGTCACAATCCGCTGCTAAAGCTGGCGGGCGGCGATGCGTCGTGGCTGCTCGCGGTCAACGGCCCCGATGCCTATGTATCGCCGGACTGGTACGTCTCGCCGGATCAGGTTCCGACCTGGCTCTACCAGTCGGTGCATCTGAGCGGGCCAGTACGGCCGTTGTCGGATGAGGAGCTCGCGGTGCAGGTCGACACGCTCAGCGACAAGTTCGAGAATTGGCTGCTGCCGAAGAAGCCATGGACCTCGGACAAGATGACGGCGGGCCGGCTGGAAGCGATGAAGAAGGGAATCGCGGGTCTGGTCATGACGGTTGAAGAGGTCGAGGGCAGCTTCAAGCTCAACCAGCACAAGTCCGACGCCGACTATACGGCGATCGCCAATGCGCTCGGCGCTCAGCCCGCGGCCGACGCCAGGAAAATCGCGCAACTGATGCAGGACGTGAGGCCGGAAGCCTTTGCGGCCGAGACCAACAAGCTCGAAAGGAGCGTTCCATGAGCCTCACGGAAACCACGAAAACCCCGATCACCGGCGCGGCCAAGAAGCCGGCCACCGTCTTCGTCGATGGCGGTTCCGGCACCACCGGCCTCGGCATCAACGAGCGGCTGAAGCACCAGAACGACGTCATCGTGAAGACGCTTCCCGACGACAAGCGCAAGGATCCGGCCGCCAAGAAGGCGCTGATGGAGGAGGTGGATCTCGTCATCCTCTGCCTGCCCGACGACGCCGCCAAGGAAACCGTTGCCCTGGTCGACAGCATGGGCACTCAAGGGCCGAAGGTGCTGGATGCCTCGACCGCCTACCGGGTCGCGCCGGACTGGGCTTACGGCTTTCCGGAGCTGACGCCGGACCAGGCCGGCAAGATCAAGGCCGCGAAGAAGGTCTCCAATCCCGGCTGCTATCCGACCGGCGCGATCGCGCTGTTGCGGCCGATCGTCGATGCTGGCCTGCTGCCATCGGATTATCCCGTCACCGTCAACGCGGTGAGCGGCTATTCCGGCGGCGGCAAGTCGATGATCGCAAGCTTCGAGGATGGCAGCGCGCCGTCCTTCGAGCTCTACGGCCTCGGCTTCGAGCACAAGCATCTGCCGGAGATGCAGCTCTATTCGAACCTGACGCGGCGGCCGATCTTCATTCCCTCGGTCGGCAACTACCGGCAGGGCATGCTGGTCTCGGTGCCGCTCCAGCTCGACACGCTGCCGGGCAGGCCCGGCGGCGCCGACCTGCAGGCGGCGATGGCGAAGCGTTACGCCGGCTCGAAATACGTCAAGGTGATGCCGCTGCAGAGCGAGGCGAGCAAGGGCGGCCGGCTCGAGCCGGAGGCGCTAAACGAGACCAACATGCTCGAGCTCTACGTCTTCGCCAGCGACAAATATCACCAGGCGCTACTGGTCGCCCGGCTCGACAATCTCGGCAAGGGCGCATCCGGTGCAGCGGTGCAGAACATGCGACTGATGCTCGGCCTGCCGGAGGAGTAGGGCGGTCTCGTGTCCCGGACGCGGTGCAGCGCTTAGCGCTGCTCCGCAGAGCCGGGACCCAACAGAACACGACAAGCGAAAGCAAGACCATGGGCCCCGGCTCTGCAGCGCACCGCCAAGAGGCGTTGCACTGCGTCCGGGGCACAAGCTCAGTACTTCGCGACGAGCGGCCCGCCGAACCGGTAGTTGATGCGGGCGGTGATCAGATCGACGTCCTGACCGATCCGATCGGTGCGCGAGAACGTGCCGGCAGGCGCCAGCACGCCGTTGGACGTCAGCGTGACGTCGTGCCGGCCCATGAACAGATGGTCGTATTCGAGGCCGACCGACCAGTTCGGGGCAAAGCCGTACTCGAAGCCGACGCCGACCGCGGCGCCCCAACGAGTCTCGTTGGCACGGTCGAACTCGGCTCCGGCCAGACCGCCGGTGCCGGCGCCCCGGTAGCGATCGCTGGTGACGGCGGCGCCGCCCTTCACATAGAGCAGCGCGCTGTTCCAGGCGTAGCCGACCTGGCCGGTGAACAGGCCGAAAGCCTCGATCCGGGTGCGGTTCTCGACGCCGAGAATGGCGCTGGCATTCCGGCCATAGAGATCGGCCCAGTCGCCCTGCGCTTCGAGACCAAACACGAAGGCACTGCTCTGCCAGCGATAGCCCACCTGGCCGCCGGCCACGGCGCCGGTCGCATCATGGCACCCTTCGGCAACGCCGGGGCCGAAGCCGGCGATCTGGTCCCAGCACTTGCGCGACGTACCGTATCCGCCATTGGCGCCGATGTAGAAGCCGCTCCAGTCATAGATCGCGGCGATCATCGGCGGCGCCTTGGTGTAGGGGCGGGCGGCGAGATCGGCGGCACCGGCCTGCGTCGTGATGGCTGCGAGCGAGAGCGCGCCGAGCGCGGATGCAATCTTCCAATTCATGTCTGCCCCGAATCAATCATTGCGATGGGTAAATATAGCTGTGGAAGAACGAGCCAGCGCGTTGGCAGAGCGGGCCGTTGCCGATTCTTCCGGACTGTCATCCTTCGGCAACAGTCTATCGGTCATCCAACCGCTGGTTGCGGCTCGGGGGAACCTGTCTAGCTCGGCACCACCAGAGCCCGGAACGCGTGCTCGCCAGCACCAGCTATGCGGCGACCCATTCCAGCAGCGCGTTTTGCGCGTGAAGCAGGAAAGCCTTTGCGGACGTGCTCTGACATATCGGATGGGTCATCGCACTGGCACTAACCTCCCTGCCTCTGGTCACGGGCGGGCAGGGCAGGAAGATGACGTCGCCGCGGCATCGCTCGAGGAGCGGCGCCGAGATCTGGTATTGAAGGAGCTGATCGGCCCGTGCGCCATCGGGCCAGCAATCCGTGATGATCACATCCGCATCGAGCAAGCCGTCCAGACTGGTGCTCGTGGCGAAGTTCGGACAGGCGACGTCCTTGATGTGCCAGTCTTCCGGATAGATCTGCGTCACCTGGATCGGCAACGAGATCGAAGCTTCGACCCAAGACCGCAGAATGTTGGCGTCTGGAGCGACACCGACAACCTTCAGGCCCGCCAGCGATCCGCGCTTGTCACTGACATAGGCGAGATCGCCGAGCGTTTCGCAGGGGTGATTTGATCGCGTTCTGGCGTTGATCACTGGGGCGGTGGCGTGCGCTGCCAGCTCGTGCAGGGTCGATAAGTCCCGGGTGCGCACGACCAGGATGTCGAACCAATTGTCGAGATACCTAGCGAGATCAGCCGTCGTCTCGTGGACGTTGAACCTGACCGAAGGCTGCACCGAGATGCCGCCCATGGCCTTCACCCCGAGATCGAACGCGGTCGTATTCCGCCAGCCGCCATCATCGACGATGAGGGCGACGCGTTTGCCGGCGAGGCTCTGCGGCATGGCGCGGCCCGTCCACGCTGCCCGCAGCACCTGTGCGCGCGCAACAATGGACAGGATCGTATCGGCATCGAGATCCTGAAACCGGAGAAAGTCCCGGCTGGATTTGCTAGGCATGAACCCGCATCGGGGCGACTTCAAACCAATCCGAAGATCGCCAGCGCCAGCACGGCCTGGGCGAGGAAGCCGACGGTGAAGGCGAGGGTACGGAACACCGGAATTCCGAGCGCGTAAACGATGGTGTGTGCGACGCGCGACCAGAAATAGACGGCGCAGGCGAGCACCGTCCATTTCGTGGAATAGTCGATCGCGTTCAGGATCAGCACCAGCGGGGCGAAGACAATGAGGTTCTCGACCGCGTTGTCATGCGCGAACATCAGCCGGTTCGCCCATTCCGCCTGCGGCTTGTCGCCCCGCGAGGGGTTGGCCATGGCACCGCTCAACCCGCGAACCTGGCAGCGGTTGATGATGTAGGGAATCCACAAAACCCCCGTCAGGATCACCGTCAGTGTCAGCCAGAACAATTCGCGTGTCATAGTGCCGGTCCCCTGTGTCGTCGCTGGATTGAGGCGAGTCTATACGAAAGCGCGGCGGATTCCGCTACGCGCGAACTCTGACATAGCTGCCGGGCGCGTCCTCGATCGGCGGGAATGCTTCGCTGCCGACCGCGCGCGCCGGGACTTCCTCGGGATCGAGCTCGCCCAGCCATTGGCGCCAGTCCGGCCACCACGAGCCCTTGTGCTCCACGGCGCCCTTCATCCACTGCGCGACGTTGACGTTCTTGATGTTGTCGTTGGTCCAATACTGGTACTTGTTCGCGGCAGGCGGATTGACCACGCCCGCGATGTGGCCCGAGCCGGACAGCACGTATTTCACGGGGCCGCCGAAGAACTGCGAGCCGTACAGCACCGATTCAGCGGGCGCGATGTGGTCCTCGCGGGTGGCGAGGTTGTAGACGGGCACCTTGACCTTGGAGAGATCGAGCAGGGTGTTCTCGAGCACCATCGTGCCGGTGGAGAGCCGATTCTCGAGGTAGCAATTGCGCAGGTAATAGGAATGGTTGGCCTGGGTCATCCGTGTCGCATCGGAGTTCCAGTGCAACAGGTCGAACGCGCTCGGCTGCTGGCCCTTCAGATAATTGCTGACCACATAGGACCAGATCAGGTCGTTGGAGCGCAGCATGTTGAAGGCCATCGCCATCTTCGAGCCTTCGAGCACGCCGGCCGTCTTCATGTCGTGCTCGAGCGCTGCGATCTGCTCCTCGTCGACGAACACGAGGAGATCGCCGGCATGGGTGAAGTCGACTTGCGCCGCGAAGAACGTCGCCGAACTCACGCGCTGGCGGCGCTTCTCGGCAAGCCAGGCCAGCGTGGTCGCGAGCATCGTGCCGCCGACGCAATAGCCGGCGGTGTGGACCTTCATCTCGCCGGTGACCTTCTCGATCACGTCCATCGCCCTGAGCGGGCCTTCCTTCATGTAGTCTTCCCAGCCCTTGGTGCCGAGCCGCTTGTCGGGATTGACCCATGAGACCACGAACACGGTGATGCCCTGGTCGACGCACCACTTGATGTAGGATTTCTCCGGCTTGAGATCGAGGATGTAGAACTTGTTGATCCAGGGCGGCACGATCAGGAGCGGGGTGCGCAGCACCTTCTCCGTCGTCGGCGAATACTGGATCAGCTGCATCATCTCGTTCTGGTAAATCACCTTGCCCGGCGTCGTCGCCATGTTGACGCCGACGACAAGATTATCCGGGTTGGACTGGCGGATCTTCAGCATGCCCTTGCCGGCGGCGATGTCCTCGGCCAGCATCTTCAGGCCGCGCGCGAGGTTCTCGCCGCTGGACGCCACCGTCTCGCGCAGCACTTCGGGGTTGGTCAGCACGAAGTTCGATGGCGACAGCGCGTTGGTGACCTGCTGGACGTAGAAGTCGGCCTTGCGGCGCGTGTTCGGATCGAGCCCTTCGGCGTCGCGCACCAGCTCCTGCGCCCATTTGGTCGTGAGCAGATAGAGCTGCATGACGAAGTCGAAGAACTGGTTCGACTTCCACTCCGGATCGGCGAAGCGCTTGTCGCGCGGCGAGGGCGCGATCGCCGGCTCGGCGTTCTGACCGGCCATGCGGCGCGCTGCCGAGCCCCAGAGGTCGAGATAGTCCTTGGCGAGCTTGGTCTGCAGATCGGACGAGCGCGAGGAGTCCGACAGCCAGTATTCGGCGACCGCGGTGAAGGTCTTGACCATCTCCGTGAGCTCGGGCGGCGGGCGGTCCTGCACCTCGCCGCTCTCGCGCGGCTTGAGGTAGGCGGCGAGCGCCTTGCCGCCGCTCTCCATCGCCCGCGCGACGTTCATCGCGAAGGCTTCGGCATCGAACTTCGTCTCGGGTTTCGGCGTATCGGTCGTGGCCATACTCATGAGCAGAACAGTAACGATTCATTCCGTATTCGTCACCGCGAAGCTCGCATGTTTGACGTTAAACGCTCTCGAAGATGTGTTGCACTGCGACAAATCTTCTTGGTTCCGTCACAATCGGGCCGCAGGGCTCGGTTTGTTGGGCATCGGTTGTTTTCTCGCTCCTACCATTTTGGGCAGCAATGGTTTGAGCTTGGGCGCGGTCTTGGGTAAGCTTGCCCGGGGCCGTGCTTTGGGACGAGTAGGGGATTTCCCAAGTGTTGGCGGTATGGGACCTGCAAAAGACGCTGCCGATCTGCGGCGCGGTGCTGATCGCGGCGCTCGCCCTTGGCGGGTGTTCGAGCCAGTTCGCGGATCTGGCGCCGGCGGATGCCCCGCCGCGTCCCAGGGAGCCCGGGACCTATCTGCCGGTGCACGATCTGCCGCCGGATCGCGATCAGGCGACCATCCCGCTGGAGCAGCGCGCCAAGATCGAGGCCGAGCTCGCCGCCGCGCGCGACCGCCAGGCCGCTGCCGCCAAGGACGGCAAATAGGTTTGTGCCCGCGAGACCGGCAAGGTAATCGCTGGCGCGTCCGTGTTGCCGTGCTAAAAGACCTCGGTTCAGCCAAGAGTCAGGGCGAACGACTTCAGTCTTGGTCGCCGATGATTGCTCTAAGTATTTGATTTTGAGTAATTTTCGCGATGAGACCTGAGGGCTTTTGGAATGGCCCTCGCGGGCCCTCGATTCTGTCCTGACCGGTTGCCCGGAGCCCAGAGAGCCATGGAAGAATTTTACCGCATTCGCCGCCTTCCGCCGTACGTGTTCGAGCAGGTCAACCGGGCCAAGGCGGCTGCGCGGAATGCCGGCGCCGACATCATCGACCTCGGCATGGGCAATCCGGACCTCCCGGCGCCGGCGCACGTGCTGGAGAAGCTGAAGGAGACGCTGGGCAAGCCGCGCACCGACCGCTACTCCGCCTCGCGCGGCATCCCCGGACTGCGCCGGGCCCAGGCCGCCTATTACGCCCGCCGCTTCGGCGTGAAGCTGAACCCCGACACCCAGGTGGTGGCGACGCTGGGTTCGAAGGAAGGTTTTGCCAACGTGGCGCAGGCGATCACCGCGCCCGGCGACGTCATTCTGTGTCCGAACCCGAGCTACCCGATTCACGCCTTCGGCTTCTTGATGGCGGGCGGCGTGATCCGCTCGGTGCCGTCGGAGCCGACGCCGCAATTCTTCGAGGCGGCGGAGCGCGCGATCGTGCATTCGATCCCCAAGCCGCTCGCGCTCGTCGTCTGCTATCCCTCGAACCCGACCGCCTATGTCGCGAGCCTGGACTTCTACAAGGACCTCGTCGCCTTCGCCAAGAAGCACGAGATCCTGATCCTGTCCGATCTGGCTTATGCCGAGGTCTATTTCGACGAGAGCAACCCGCCGCCCTCGGTGCTGCAGGTGCCGGGCGCGATGGACTGCACGGTCGAGTTCACCTCGATGTCGAAGACCTATTCGATGGCCGGCTGGCGCATGGGCTTTGCGGTCGGCAATGAACGCGTGATCGCTGCGCTCGCCCGCGTCAAATCCTACCTCGATTACGGCGCGTTCACGCCGGTGCAGGTCGCGGCGACCGCGGCGCTGAACGGCCCGGACGATTGCATCAAGGAGATGCGCGACACCTACCGCAAGCGTCGCGACGCGCTGGTGGAATCGTTCGGCCGCGCCGGCTGGGACATCCCGCCGCCGGAAGCCTCGATGTTCGCCTGGGTGCCGCTGCCGGAAGCCTTCCGCAGCATCGGCAGCATGCAGTTCGCCACCCTGATGGTGGAGAAATCCGGCGTCGCGGTGTCGCCCGGCGTCGGCTTCGGCGAGCATGGTGAAGGATATGTCCGCATCGCCATGGTGGAAAACGAGCAACGGATCAGGCAGGCCGCGCGCGGCGTGCGCCGCTTCCTTGAAAGCGGGATCGAAACGTTGCACAACGTCGTTCCGCTCGCCAATCGGCGTTAATTCTCTTCTGCAGGTTTTCTGAAGTATCATGGTCGCACCCCTGAAAGTGGGCATAGCGGGGCTCGGCACCGTGGGTGCCGAAGTTGTCCGTTTGATCGAGACGCAGGCGCGCGTGCTGGCGGGCCGCAGCGGCCGCGGCATTCGTGTCGTTGCCGTCACCGCGCGCTCGAAGGCGAAGAAGCGCGGCATCGACCTGCGCGGCGTCGACTGGGCGAAGGATCCGATGGCGCTCGCCACGCATCCGGAGGTCGATTGCTTCGTCGAGCTGATGGGCGGCGCCGGCGATCCGGCGCTGTCGGCGGTGGACGCTGCGCTCGGCGCCGGCAAGTCGGTCGTCACAGCCAACAAGGCGCTGCTCGCCAAGCACGGCCTCAAGCTCGCCAAGGCGGCTGAAAAGCACGGCGGTGCGCTGAATTTCGAGGCAGCCGTCGGGGCCGCGATCCCCGTCATCAAGACGTTGCGCGAAGGTCTTGCCGGAACCGGCATCAACCGCGTCTACGGCATCCTCAACGGCACCTGCAATTACATCCTGACCCGGATGGAGCAGGAGGGCCTGTCCTTCGCCGAATGCCTCAAGGACGCGCAGCGGCTCGGCTATGCCGAGGCCGACCCGTCCTTCGACGTCGACGGCCACGATACCGCGCAGAAACTCGCCATTCTCGCCAGCCTCGCTTTCGGCACGAAAGTTGCTCAAAGCGCCGTGTATGTCGAAGGCATCTCATCCATCGCGCCGGAAGATCTTCGCGCCGCCGCTGATCTCGGTTACCGCGTCAAGCTGCTCGGCGTTGCCGTTCGCACCGCCACGGGCATCGAGCAGCGCGTGCATCCGACCATGGTGCCGAAATCCTCCTCGATCGCGCAGGTGATGGGTGTCACCAATGCGGTCACGATCGATGGCGAGGGCATTCCGCCGATCACGCTGGTCGGCCCCGGCGCCGGCGGTGCCGCAACCGCATCCGCCGTCGTTGCCGACATCGCCGACGTCGCGCGCGGCATCCGCGCCAATCCGTTCGGCCGGCCGATCGCGCAGTTGCGCGACACCAAGAAGGCGCCGATGGAGCGCCACGAGGGCGGCTATTACATCCGCCTGCTCGCGCGCGATTTCCCCGGCACTGCGGCCGCGATCGCGACGCGGCTTGCCGAGCAGAAGATTTCGATCGAGTCGATCGTGCAGCGTCATCCCAATGGCGGCGCAGCACCCGCTGACGGCAAGGCGGTCCCCGTGCCCGTCATCCTGATCACCTATGCGACGCACGAGGACGCCGTGCGCCGTGCGCTCGCCGCCGTGCAGAAGGACAAGGTGATCAGCGGACGGCCGCAGGTGATCCGGATCGAGAAGAACTAGAGCATGACCTCGGACCCGGAGGGCCGCGCAGCGAAAAGTTGAGCGGTTTTCCGGAAAGGTCATGCTCAAGCCATAAGGCGGTCGTTCGTTCGAACGAACCATGGGTGTTGCGAGTTGATGCGGACGGAGATTTCCGTCCCAAACGTTTCGAAGGAGTGAGCCGATGTCGACCCATATTGAAGTCCCCCCGCACGCCTTGCTCGAGCGCATTCTGACGCTGGAGATCGTGCGGGTGACGGAGCGGGCGGCGGTGTCGTCGGCGCGGTTGCGCGGCCACGGCAACGAGAAAGCGGCCGACCAGGCCGCGGTCGACGCCATGCGGCGCGAGCTCAACAAGCTGCCGATCCAGGGCACCATCGTGATCGGCGAGGGCGAGCGCGACGAGGCGCCGATGCTGTACATCGGCGAGCAGGTCGGCCTCAAGGCAGGTCCCGAAGTCGATATCGCGGTCGACCCGCTCGAGGGCACCACGCTGTGCGCCAAGAACATGCCAGGCTCGATCGCCACCATGGCGATGGCCGACGGCGGCACGCTGCTGCATGCGCCCGACGTCTACATGCAGAAGCTCGCGATCGGCCCCGGTTACGACAAGGGCGTCGTCGATCTCGATGCCTCGCCGGCCGACAACGTCCGCCGCCTCGCCAAGGCCAAGGGCGTCAAGCCGGAAGGCATCACGGTCCTGGTGCTCGACCGTCCGCGCCACGCCGACATCATTTCGAGCGTGCGCTCGACCGGCGCTGCCGTGCGCCTGATCACCGACGGCGACGTCGCCGGCGTGATCCACTGCGCCGACCCCGACAACACCGGCGTCGACATGTATCTCGGCACCGGCGGTGCACCGGAAGGCGTGCTCGCCGCCGTGGCGCTGCGCTGCATCGGCGGCCAGATGCAGTGCCGCCTGATCCTCGACTCCGACGAGAAGCGCGAGCGCGCCGCCAAGATGGGCGTCAACGATCCCAAGATGATTTACGGCATCGAGGACATGGCACGCGGCGACTGCCTGTTCGCCGCCACCGGCGTCACCACGGGCTCGCTGCTGTCGGGCGTCAAATTCCGCAAGGACGGCGTGATCGAGACCGAGACGGTCGTGATGCGCTCCGTCACCGGCACGGTGCGCTACATCAAGGCCGAGCATCGCGAGCTGGCGAAGTTCCATCTGGACTGATCCAGGCAACACCAACGGCCGTCATTCCGGGGCTCGCGAAGCCCGGAATCCATCGGGCGGCAAACTCCGACGCGAAATGGATTCCGGGCTCGATGCTGCGCATCGCCCCGGAATGACAACAAAAACAATCGGAGGAAGCGCCATGTCCGATCTCTCCGCCGTCAAAGCCCTCGTCTTCGACGTCTTCGGCACAGTGGTCGACTGGCGCACCAGCCTGATCACCGACTTCATGTGGTGGAGCAAGCAGCGCGGCATCAGCGCTGACTGGACCGCGCTGGTCGACGGCTGGCGCGGCATGTACATGGCCTCGATGGACGACGTGCGCAAACATCCCGAGCGTGGCTATGTCATGCTCGATGATCTTCACCGCCGCTCACTGGAGCAGCTCGTCGAGAAATTCGCGATCAAGGGCCTCACCGAGGCCGATCTCGATTACCTCACCAAGGGTTGGCATCGGCTCCATCCCTGGCCCGACAGCGTCGCCGGCCTGACGCGGCTGAAATCAAAATTCGTGATCTCGCCGCTGTCGAACGGCAACGTCGCGCTGCTCACCAACATGGCGAAGTTCGCCGGCCTGCCGTGGGACCTTATCCTGTCGGCCGAGCTGTTCGAGCATTACAAGCCCGATCCGGAAACCTATCTCGGCGCCGCGCGCCTGCTCTGCCTCAAGCCGGAAGAGGTGATGATGGTCGCCGCCCACAACGGCGATCTCGCGGCCGCGCAGAAGAACGGATTGAAGACCGCCTTCGTGGCGCGGCCGACGGAGTATGGCCCGCTCCAGAAGGTCGATTTCGAAGCGACCGGCAAGTGGGACATCGTCGCGAAGGATTTTGGCGGCATCGCCGACAAGCTCGGCTGCTAGGATGGGCAAGGGGATTCCCGAGCCGTATCGACATCTCCGAACCTTCGCGTTCGGCGACAGCCCTGCGCTGGCAGACGAATTGGTCGAGCTCGTCGTCAAGGGCATCAAGACCGCGACGTGCAGCACCGAGGACGAGCCGAACACGTCTACATCAGGTGAGCGCTGGGTCGTGCTCGACGGGCGCGGAGAGCCGCGCTGCGTCATCGAATCCATCGAGGTGACATACCGGCGCTTCAACGAGGTCGATGCAGCCTTTGCACATGACGAGGGAGAGGGAGACCGGAGCCTGGCTTTTTGGCGCCGTGCCCATCAATCCTATTTCGGCAGGCTCGGGCGCTATAGCGACGACATGATGCTGATGTGCGAGCGTTTCCGCCTGGTCGAGGTCTTCGGCGATGCCGATATCGATCCATAGCGGGAGGAGGGGATCCTAACTCTGGATTGCTCGCGCGAGGCCAGCTTGCTGGGCGCCTCGCGCCGCGAGAAACAGTCCGGGCGGCCGGCGCCGCCCGGACCTGAACTGATAGCTACAACGTCATCTTCATCGGCTCCGGATAGTAGCGGAAGCCATCTCCGGCCTTGGCGACGTGGCCATAGCCCGGCCAGGCGAAGTGATAGGACATCACCGGGATCTTGTTCGCGGCCAGCATCGTCAGCAGCTTGACGCGCGACTCGGCCGCCTGCTTCGGGTCGGAGTCGTAGGAGAACTCCATCCGTGGCTTCTCCAGCAGCAGCACCGAATGGTGCGAGAGATCGCCGAGGAAGGCGAACGACTTGCCTGCGGATGAGACCATGAAGATGGTGTGACCGACGGTGTGGCCGGGCGCCGCGATCGCCTGCACGCCGGGCAGGAATTCCTCACCGTCCCTGAAGAACTTGATCCGGTCCCGGACCGGCAGCAGGTTCTTGCGGGCGTGGACGACGAAGTCCTTCGCCGCGCTGCTGAGCTTGCCTTCGTCGGTCCAGAAGTCGAAATCGCTCTGGGCAATGTAGACTTGCGCGTTGGGGAACAGCGGCTTGCCGCCCTCGTCGACGATGCCACCGATATGATCGATATGGGCATGCGAGCACACGACGGCATCGATGTCCTCCGGCTTGATGCCGGCCTCCGTCATGCTCTTCTGCTGCCGTCCGGTGCCGGCGCCGAACATCTTCGATGAGCCCATGCCGGTGTCGAACAGGA
The DNA here is from genome assembly GCF_028128865.1 of Bradyrhizobium sp. CCBAU 11357. Classification (NCBI taxonomy): domain Bacteria; kingdom Pseudomonadati; phylum Pseudomonadota; class Alphaproteobacteria; order Hyphomicrobiales; family Nitrobacteraceae; genus Bradyrhizobium; species Bradyrhizobium sp. CCBAU 11357. Next base: position 58,851 of record NZ_LBJW01000015.1, read on the forward strand.
TGAGTTTGTCGCCGGTGTTGACGATCGGGGAATTCTGTTCGAGCACGACATTGTCCGGCGACAGGAAATTGTCGGCCAGCATCTTCTTGACCTCTTCCTTGGGAACGCCGGTGAAGGTCCCGGAGGGATCGCCGAGCGGAAGCGGTCCGTCGGATACGACGGTCACCTCGGCATCGCCGAGAACGAAGCGGTGCCAGTAGGGCGTCTGGGTGCCGAGCTTGGGCGCCCGCGCCATCGCGCTGCTGCCGAGCATGGCGCTGGCGCTGAGACCAGCGCCGAGTGCGAGTAGGGACCGACGCGAGACGTCGAATGTCATTCTTTTTCTCCGCTTTCGTTTTCACAACGCGTCGTGCGCGCGTGGTGCTCGGCTCGCGCCGATCGGCGGATGCTGCTCCGGTTCAGATGAGCTAGCAAGTGGATTTGGTTTTGACCATGACTGCCGCCTGCCGAAGCGAAAGCCATTCCGCCGGCCAATGATTGTGTCACTTTTGTGTTTGATGTGTCTGGTGGTCGTGTGCCCGCGGCATCACCAGCTGTATCGGACCACGCCTTTGCCTGCGTAGGAGCGCGTGACGTTCGAGAACTCACCCTCGAACGTCCCGGCAGCCGACCAGCCGGTGAGCCACTTCTTCTCGACCGATCCCGTCACCAGCGCGGAGTCCGAGGCCATCGCCGCACCGTTCACGACAAAGCTCGCGCCGGGAAGAGCTTGGAACGTGGCTCCGATGACGCGGTCCGGATTGAAGTCGTGCGCCCAGGCGAGTCGCCCGCGCAAGGTGACGATCCCGTCAGCCTGGGCGAAGGATTTGTCCGTGCGCAGGCCGAGCTCGGTGCGGGTGTTGGTGACGCTCTTGGCACCATAGCCCAGCGCGAACAGGTTGCCGCCAACGATGGCCTGTTCGGCGTAGGCCGGCAGATCGAACGTCGTAAACTGCGCTGCGGCGTAAGGCGTAAGGCCGACGCCCTGCGTGACGAAGCGATAGCCGCCCTCGAGCCGGCCGGAATAGGCGTTGGCGTTGAACTCGGCGCGCAGGCGATCGACGCCGGCAACCGTCACGGTGCGATCTGTGGTGATGTCCTGCCATCCATAGGCCAGCGCACCGGTGATGTAGGCAGGGCCGACGATGTGCCGGAAGAAGGCGCCGGCCTGGAACAGGTCGGACCGGCCGCCGCCGAGCGCGTTCGCTACGGTAAAGTTGGTGCCGCCGCCGGCGAGCGCGAAGCCAACCAGCGTATCTCGCGAGATGCGATAATCGGCACCGACGGCGGTGCCATAGAGGTTGCTCGTGGTGGTGTTGGATCCGACGACTGTGCTGCCGTCAGTCTGCTGCGCGCCGCCGAAGCCCGCCGCCCAGACGCTCCAGCGCTGCTCGAACGGCGGCGCGACCGGTGCCTTGGTGTAGATCGCAGCCAATGCGTCGTTTGGCTTGCGCTTGCTCGCGTACGCCAAGGCGGTCTCGTCCGCATAGGCATTCGGGACGCCGCCCGCACTGACGGGATCGCCGCGGCCCGCGACGAACGGATCCGTCATCACGCCCATGAACTGGTTCATCGCGTTGAAGGTCGTCTGCTGCGAGGCGCTGCCGACCTCGCCGGAGAGCTGGGTCAGACCCGCCGGCGTCAGCCCGCCGAACACCAGCGGGATCGTGCCGTTGGTGTTGAAATAGTTGATGATCGCGTTGCCGACGTTCTGCTGATTGACATTGAGGTTGCCCGATGGGGGCACGAAGTTCAGCGCAAGGTTCAGATAGGCGTGGGTTGCGTCGTAGCTCAGCGTGGTATTGAAGCCCGAAGGCAGGCCGAAATTCAGGACCGTCGGACTGAATGTGCCGCTGATGCTGCCTGCATTGAGAATGGTGTACTGCTTGGCGACATAGCTTCCGGCCGCGAAGGTCGCAGCCACCGTGGCACCGCCGAGGGTCGCATTGCCGGTCACATTGGCAAAAGTCGACGTCGTGGGATCCGCATAGACATAGTAGAGCGCCCCGGACTGCATCGCCAGGCTTGCCACGGTCATCGACGTACCTGGCGTGGCTACAATGCCCGGCGAGAAAAGCCCGCCCGCGTTGATCTGGGTGGCACCAACGGTGCCGCTGCCGACCAGTTGGCCGCTCGCGTTCACCGTAGTGAGGACCGAGGATGCAATCGAGCCAATCACGGCGAGGACGCCGCTATTGACGGTTGTTGACCCGGTGTAGGTGTTCGCAGCCGTCAGCAATGTCACGCTTGTTACGCTGCTGCCATTCTGCTGGAAGGCGCCGGTGCCGCTGATCACGCCTGTGAAGGTGAGAACGTTTGTGCGATTGACGGCGAAAGTGCCGTTGTTGACGACGTTACCGACGATCGAACCGGTCGTGCCGCCATTGCCGAGCTGCAACGTATGGCCGGAATTGATGGTGGTCCCACCGGTGTAGGTGTTGGCGCCGGTCAATGTCACGGTCCCGGAGGGGCCGAAGCTCAGGCTCAGGCGCCCGGCGCCCTGGATGACACCACCGAAATCGCCATTGAGAATAGTTATGGTGGTCGCGGCACTGGACCCGGTGTTCACCGTTCCTGCGCCAAGCAGGTTGCGAAGGGCGCTCGTATTGTCGTTGTAATCGAGGACCGCGCCTGCGGCCACCGTCGTTGAGCCGGCGTTGCCTGTGAGAAACGACAAGATGCTGTCGGTTGCCTGCAACGTGCCGCCGTTGACTGCGAGCGTCGTGCCGGTGCTTACGGACGTGCCGACCGCGAACTGCAATTGCACGGTTCCCGTATCCGTCGCGGATCCGAACTGCACATGAGCGTCATTCACGCTCATGCCGCCCGAAGCCAACAGAGTTGTGCCGGCGGCCGCCGACAATGTCGAGGTCGTCGCGGCCGTGAAGGTAATATCGTTCGCCAGCGCCCCCGTGACGGTCGTGCGCAATGTGCCGCCGCTCATGGTGATGGCACCGCCCCCGAACGCGTCGATTGCGCCCGCAGTTGCGTGACCGCCCGTCAGTGTCCCGCCGGTGACCGCGGTACCGCCCGCATAGGTGTTGGTGCTGTTCAGCGTGACTCTGCCGGGACCGGCGACCGTCAAGCTGCCGGGACCTGTGATCTGGCCTGTGCTGTCGACCAGAAACTCCGCACTCGCGGAGGCCGTCGTGATGACGGTGTTAGAATTGAGCTGAAGAACGCCGCCGGCCGTAATATCGCCGCTCAGGAGCGGATTGCTTGATTGCACATTGATCGCGGCCGAGCCCGCGCTGGTCTGCATGATCAGGGTGCCGTTGACGAAACCGAAATTGCTGTTCGTGGCCGTAGAGTTCAGATTCAACGTGCCAATCGTGAACGTCCCGGCCTGTAGATTGACCTGTGGAGCTTGATTCGGGGCCGTCGCATTGAATGTCGCAACAGCGTCGACTGCGTTGGGAACGGTGGCCGGCGTCCAGCTTCCGGCTGCGGCCCAAAACCCAGGGCCGCCGTTCCAGGTCTGGGCGGCCGCCTGACCGGAGATCGCCGTGAGCAAACCTGCCGCCACGGCGGGTAGCGCCGCCGCCAACGCGGTACTCGTCAACAGCGCCTTGATTGAACTCGTTCTCCGCGTCGTACGCGAGCCGCCGACCCCAATTGCCAATTCCACAAGGCGCCCCGATGCAATGCGTGGCCAAATATTCCGAGAGAGAAATACGTAGCTGCTTCGCGGCCGGCGGACCACCGGCGCCACTTCTAGTCGCTGGCCTCACTGACGATTTTGGGTCCGTGTGATTGCCGGGCAACAGAAGGTTGCATCTTTTCCGGGCAGCGCGACTACCCGCCGGCCGTATCGCTACTCACGCAATACGCAAAGTGGGCTCACTTCCTTCCGTCTCGGCAAAACCCGCCTGCAAAACCTCCTCGCGCTTATGGCGCAGGTGCGCGCGCAAGATGTGGGAAAGGCCGACGCCGTCGCGGCGCTGAAGTGCGTTGAGGATCGCCTCGTGCTCCTTCACGGCGAGCGCCCAGCGCTGCGGCGTCATCGGCGTGACGTAGCGCGCGCGCCGGATGCGCGCGGTTACCGAGGCGTAAAGCCCGGCGAGTACCGGATTCCCTGCTGCGGTCACGATGGCTTCGTGAATGGCGCGGTTGCCGCGATAGTACTGGATCAAGTCGCCGTCGCGATAATGCTGCACCATGTCTGCATGCGCGGCGGCGATCGCGTCGATCTCGGCATCGCCAATGCGCTCGCAGGCGAGCTCGCCGGCGAGGGCCTCCAGGCCCTGGCAGACCTCGAACAGGTCGCGCATGTCCTTGTCGGTCAGCTTTGCTGCGCGCGAGCCGCGATGCGGCAGCAGCTGCACGAGCCCTTCCGCGGCCAGCACCTTGAGCGCCTCGCGCAGCGGCGTGCGCGAGATTTCGAGCCGCTCGCACAGCTCGCGCTCGGGAATACGCGCGCCCGGCGGGATTTCGCCGTCGAGCAGGATGGCGCGGATGCGGCCGACAACCTCCTCGTGAAGCATGGAAGCGCTCCATTTTGAATGCAAAAGCGGGATTACATGGCGATATTCGGAAGTTCCCGCTTGCTAATCGCAAATTTTGCATTCAAAAATGTAAAAAACAAGAGGACAAGAGGAAAATGGACCTGGCTACGGAGGCGGACGACCTCGTTTTTGAATGCAACGACGGCATCGGACGGATCACCTTCAACCGCCCGCAAGCCCGCAACGCCTTCACCTTCGCCATGTACGAGCGGCTTGCCGCGATCTGCGAGCAGGCCAACCGCGACCATGCGATCAAGGTGCTGGTGCTGCGCGGTGCGGGCGACAAGGCCTTCGCGTCCGGCACCGACATCAACCAGTTCCGCGAATTCAGGACGCCGCAGGACGCCATCGACTACGAGAACCGCATCGATCGTGTGCTGACCACACTGGAGCAGTGCCGAGTGCCGACGATCGCGGCGATCAACGGGTTCTGCACCGGCGGCGGCGCCGGCATCGCCGCGGCCTGCGATCTCCGCATCGGCACGAAAGCTGCGAAGATCGGATTTCCCATCGCCAGGACGCTCGGCAATTGCCTGTCGATGTCCAATGTTGGCCGTCTCACCGCCCTGATCGGCGCGGCGCGCGTCAAGGATCTCATCTTCACCGCGCGCCTCGTCGATGCCGCGGAGGCCGCAAGCGTCGGACTGCTCGGCGAGGTCGTCGAGGATCTTGCCGCCCTTGAACGACGCGCGGACGAGGTCGCCCGGCTCGTTGCGAGCCATGCGCCGCTGACGCTGAATGCGACCAAGCAGGCTGTCGGCCGCCTGCAACGGCGGCTGACGCAGGACGAGGGCGAAGACCTCATCCTGATGTGCTACACGAGCCAGGACTTTCGCGAAGGGCTCGATGCTTTCCTCAACAAGCGCGCGCCGCAATGGCGCGGCCAATAGGACGAGCCGATGCAAAGTTCACAATCCACCTCTCGCCGTTCGGGGCCGCTGGCAGGCCTCAAGGTCATTGACCTTACCCACGTCATGGCCGGACCGACCTGCACGTTGATGCTCGCCGACATGGGCGCCGACGTCATCAAGATCGAGAAATGGCCGAACGGCGACGACACCCGCCATTCGGTGCCGCCGAAGATCGGCGACGAGGCGGCGTCCTTCCTGATGATGAACCGCAACAAGCGCGGCATCGTGCTGGATCTCAAGACCGACGGCGGCAAGGAGGTGCTGCGCCGGTTGATCGCGGACGCCGACGTGCTGGTCGAGAACTTTGCGCCTGGCGCGATGGAGCGCCTCGGCTTCGGCTATGAGGCGCTGCACGCGGAATTCCCGGCCCTGATCTATTGCTCCCTGTCGGGCTTCGGCCGTACCGGCCCCTACAAGCATCGCAGGGGATTCGACCTCGTCGCGCAGGCCATGAGCGGCATCATGAGCTTTACCGGCGAGCGGCCCGACGGTCCTCCGGTCAAGTGCGGGCCGCCGCTGTCCGACATCACTGCCGGCCTGCTCGCGAGCATGGGCATCCTTGCGGCCTACACCCATCGCCTCAAGACGGGCGAGGGGCAGTGGGTCGAGACCTCGCTTTATGAAGCCGCCTTGGTGCAGACCTATTGGCAGTCGACCATCGCGCTCGCCGCGGGCACCGCGCCGCGCGCGATGGGCTCGGCGCATCCGCTCAACGCGCCGTATCAGGCGTTCGAAGCCTCGGACGGCTGGCTCGTGGTCGGCGGCGCCAACAAGAAGCATTGGCTGTTGATGCTGGAGGCGCTCGGCGCGAGCGAGCTTGCCGCCGATCCGCGCTTCGTCACCGGTGCTGATCGCATGGCCAACCTGAAGGAGCTCGAAGCCGTCCTGAGCGAGCGCTTCCGCACGAGGTCGCGGGCGCACTGGTTGGCGGCGCTGGACGAGAAGGGCGTGCCGTGCGGCCCCGTGCACGACATGCTGGAGGCGCTGAGCGATCCGCAGACGCTGGCGCGCGAGATGGTCGTCGAGGTCGAGCACTCCACGCTCGGTCCCGTCAAGACGATCGGGCTTCCCATCAAGTTTTCCGAGACCCCGGGCAAAGTGCGATCGGGCGCGCCGGTCTATGGTGAACACACGAGAGAGGTTCTGGCCGAGCACGGGTTCGACCAGACGCACATCGAAGCGCTCGAAAAAGAAGGCGCAATCGTCTCCGCCCAGGAAAGACGCGAGGAACGCGTCGCCTGAGCTGGTGTCGATACGACAACAACAAAAGAACAAAAAATCAGCTGGAGGAAATTATGGGTCGGACGTCAACATTTCTGCTCTCCGCAGCCGCAGTCGTGCTCGCCGGCACCATGCCGGCGCTCGCCGCCTGGCAGCCGCAAAAGCCGATCGAGTTCATTGCCACCGCCGGCCCCGGCGGCGGCACCGACAATCTCGCGCGGGCGGTGCAGAACATCATCACCAAGCACAAGCTGACGGACCAGCCGATCGTCGTCGTCAACAAGGGCGGCGGCAGCGGCGCCGAGGGCTACGTCTACGGCAAGGCCTCCGCGGGCGATCCCTACAAGGTGATCTTCGGCACGTCGAATGCCTGGCAGCAGCCGCTCGTCTCCAAGGTCGCCTTCAACTACACCGATCTCACGCCGATCGCGGCGATGGCGCAGGACGAGTTCCTGCTCTGGGTCAAGCAGGACGCGCCCTACAAGACTGCGGGCGACTATCTGAAGGCGGCCGCATCGGGCGAATTCAAGATGGGCGGCGCGCAGTCCAAGGACACCGACGAGGTGCTGACGCGCATGATCGAGAAGGCCGGCAAGGTCAAGCTGACCTACATCCCCTTCAAGAGCGGCGCCGAGACCGCCGTGCAGCTCGCCGGCGGCCATCTCGACTCCCACGTCAACAACCCCAGCGAAAGCCTCGGGCAATGGCGCGGCGGCACGCAGCGACCGCTTTGCGTGTTCAGCCCGAAGCGGCTGCCGCAAGGGCCGAAGGTCACCGCGACCGAAGGCTGGGGCGACGTTCCGACCTGCGTCGAGCAAGGCCTCGATATCAAGCAATACGAGCAGCCCCGCACCGTGTGGCTGCCCGGCAAGGTCACGCCGGAGCAGGCCGCCTTCTATGTCGACCTCATGAAGAAGGTGCAGGCGACGCCGGAGTGGAAGGACTACATCGAGAAGACCTCCCAGGTCGACACCTTCCTGACCGGTGCCGAGCTCGAAAAATTCATCAAGGAGGACCTCGAGCACGTGAAGCAGGTCGCAGGCGAGCAGGGCTGGCTGGTGAAGTAAGGCATTACGCCATGATCTCCCGCCGCGCACTTGAACTTGGGACAGCTGTGCTCACCGGCAGCTTCGGCGTGGCCGTCGTCGTCTCCAGCCTCGACAACGGCATCGGCTGGTCGAGCGCAGGCGTGGACGCCGGCACGTTCCCGTTCCTGACCGGGATCATCGTCGTGCTCGGCAGCCTCTACAATCTGGTGCGAGGCGTGCTGCCGGCCGCGACGCTCGCAAACGTTCCCATCGCGATCACGTCCATCGAGCTGCGCCGGCTCGCCGGCCTGTTCGTGCCGGCTGCGATCTTCGTCGCCGCGATCCCGCTGGCCGGGATGTACGTCGCCTCGGCGCTGTATGTCTTTGCGGTGCTGGCGATCCCGCGGCATCAATCCGTGCCGCGCGCGCTCGCCATGGCAGGAGCCACGGCGCTCGCGCTCTACCTCGTGTTCGAGCGCATGTTCCAGGTCAGCCTGCCGCACGGCGCGCTCGCCGCCGCCCTCGGGTTCTGACGGAGGGCCCGATGGACAATCTCGCAGAGCTCCTGCACGGCTTCACCATCGCGGTCACGGCGCCGCATCTGGCCCTGATGGTGGTCGGCGTGCTGCTCGGCATTCTTGTCGGCGTGCTGCCGGGGCTGGGCGCGCCGAATGGCGTGTCGCTGCTCCTGCCGCTCACCTTCGGCATGCAGCCGGTCTCGGCCATCATCCTGCTGTCCAGCATGTATTGGGGCGCACTGTTCGGCGGATCGGTGACCTCGATTCTGTTCAACATTCCGGGTGAGCCGTCGTCGGTCGCGACCACCTTCGACGGCTATCCGATGGCGCGCGACGGCCGGCCGACCACGGCGCTCGCGACGGCCTTCGGCTCGGCGGCGTTCGGCGCGCTGGTCGGCGTCATCCTGATCACCTTCCTCGCCTCCTGGGTGGCGCAGGTCGCGCTCGCATTCGGACCGGCCGAGTATTTTGCAGTGTATTTCCTGGCCTTCGCCAGCTTCGTCGGCATGGGCGGCGCGGCGCCGATCAAGACCGTCGTGGCACTCGCGATCGGCTTTGCGATCGCCGCCATCGGCATCGACACGGTGTCCGGCAGTGTCCGCCTCACCATGGGCGTCGATGAGCTGGTCAAGGGCGTCAGCTTCGTCGTCGCGGTGATGGGCCTGTTCGGCATTGGCGAGCTGCTGGTTGCCGTCGAGGAGGAGTTTCACGCCCGCGCGGTCTCCTCGAAGATCGATTGGCGCGAGGTGTTCCGCGCCGTCGGCCGCCTGCCGCGGCACGGCGTTGCCCTGCTGCGCAGTGCCGCGATCGGCTGCTGGATGGGCATCACGCCGGGCGGCCCGACCGCGGCCTCCTTCATGAGCTACGGCATCGCCCGCCGCTTCTCGCGCCGGGGCCGATATTTCGGCACCGGCGAGGTCGAAGGCATCATCTCGCCTGAGACGGCCGATCATGCCGCCGGGACCAGTGCGCTGCTGCCGATGCTCTCGCTCGGCATTCCCGGCTCGGCGACCGCGGCCGTGATGATGGGCGGGCTGATGATCTGGGGCCTCAATCCCGGGCCGATGCTGTTCGTCGACAGCAAGGATTTCGTCTGGGGCCTGATCGCCTCGATGTATGTCGGCAACATCGTTGCCGTGGTGCTGGTGCTGCTGACGGTCCCGGTGTTCGCCGCCTTGATGCGGATACCCTTCGTGGTGATCGCGCCGCTGATCGTGATCATCTGCGTCGTCGGCGCCTATTCGGTGTCGAACTCCTATCTCGACGTCGTCATGATGCTCGGCTTCGGGGTCGTCGGCTATCTCTTCAAGAAGCTGTTCTATCCGCTGGCGCCGCTCGTGCTCGCGATCGTCATCGGCGACAAGGCAGAGGACGCGTTCCGGCAGTCGATGCTGATCTCCAAGGGCTCGCTTGGCATCTTCTTCGCGAACAAGCTGGTGACGTGCCTGATCGTGGGCGGCATCGCGCTGCTGCTGCTTCCGCTTGTGCTGCAGCTGGCGCGGCTCTGGCGCAAACCCGCTTCGCCCGCGACCGATACGCCAGTCCAGGAAAAGGTGATCATATGACCGCAAAGCCGCTGATTGCGCTGGCCATGGGCGATCCCGCCGGCATCAGCCCGGAGCTGACGGCGAAGCTGGTGGCGCAGGACGACATTCGCGCGAGCTGCCGGCTCGTCGTCATCGGCGACCGCCGCATCTTCGACGAGGGGGCACGCGTCGCCGGCGTCAGGCCGGACTTGTCCACGGTGGAGCAGGGCGCCGACCTTCGCGCGGCGAGGGGCGATGCACTGTTCATCGATCTCCGCCACCTCGATCCCAGGGAGGTCGAGCCGAAGACCGCGACGCTTGCCGGCGGAAAATTCGCGCTGGCCAATTACAGGCACGCGCTCGAGCTCGGCCGCGACGGTCATGTCGACGCGGTCTGTTTCACCCCCTTCAACAAGCAGGCGATGCGCCTTGCCCGTGCCGAGTACGACGACGAGATCGCGTTCTCGGCCGAGGTCGTCGGTCTCAAAACGCCGGCGAGCGAATTCAACGTGCTCGACCGTCTCTGGAACGCACGGGTCACGTCGCACATCCCGCTCAAGGACGTCGCTGCAAAGCTGTCCGGCGAACGCATCCATCGCGCGCTCAAGCTGACCGATTCCTGCATGCGCAACGCCGGCTTTGCGCGGCCGCGCATCGCGGTCGCAGGCCTCAATCCCCATGCGGGGGACGGTGGCAATTTTGGCCGCGAGGAGATCGACGTGATCGCGCCGGTGGTCGCAGCAAGCCAGCGCGAGGGCATTGCCGCCGAGGGACCGTTTCCGGCCGACACCGTGTTTCTGCGCGCCAAGGCGGGCGCGTTCGATGCCGTGCTGACGATGTATCACGACCAGGGCCAGATCGCGATGAAGCTGATGGGTTTCGATCGCGGCGTGACCTTGCTCGGCGGCTTCCCATTCCCGATCTGCACGCCCGCGCACGGCACCGCCTACGACATCGCGGGGCAAGGCATCGCCTCGATTGGCGCCAGCCGCGCTGCACTGCTGCTCGCAGCGGAGATGGCTGTGCGCACAGGCTGACAGCATACTGACGGAGGCGGCGCAGGCCGCTAGAAAAAGGCCAATGAAACCAACTCCCAGGCTACTGTGCATGGGGTTGTTTTCGCAGTTTTGATTGGGCGGGCGACCGCCGTTCGCCTCACGCCCCGCAGACGATCACGCCGTACCAGCCGAGCCCGCGATAAGTCTCGTATCCCGGCGTGGCATGGAACGCGACCAGCGCGCCGGTGCGGTCGTGGTAGAAGCCGGAGCGCTGGCCGTTCAGCGACAGCGAGATGCGTTCGCTGAGGATGCCCTGGCCGTCGGAGGCCGCGATCACGCGGAAATTCGAATCGACCAGCAGCACGCGGGCCTTGTCGCTGTCGCCGACGCGCACGCCCTGCACGATGGCGCGGGCTTGCGGCTCCCAGTCGAAATGGATGGCGAGCACTCCGATCGGCGCGCCGCTCGCCTGGCCGCCGGCGCGGACGCTGGCGCAATAGGTCGCGACCTGCGCATTGCCGAGCAGCGGCTGGTTCTCGACGTCGCCGGCGACATAATCGTCGCCGGAGCGCAAGGACCGCGCGTCGCGAAACCATTTGGTATGGGCGACGTTCTGGCCGACGACGCGGAAGCGGTCGGCGCGGCCGTTGGCGATGACGTTGCCGTCGAGGTCGCAGAGCCAGAGATCGAGATAGACGGTGTAGGCCCCGAGGATCACGCCGAGGCGCTGCGAGGCATGGGAGACGGCCGCAGCACTGGGCGAGGCCGCGCAATCGACCACGGCGGAATCGGTCGCCCACCAGCGCACGTCGCAGGTGCGTTCATAGAGATTGCGGTCGATCAGCTCGATCGCGTTGAGCGACAGGTCGACCATCCGCTCGCCGCGGGAGCGCTGGCTCATGCGGTCGATCGAGGCGACGAGGTCGCCGGTGCGTTTCGTCAACTGGGTCTCGAGCTCGCGGGCGATGGTCTCGACCTGCTGGCCGACGCCGCGCACCTCCTGCGCCACGACCGCAAAGCCCGCGCCTTGTGCGCCGGCGCGCGAGCTTTCGATCAGCGCGTTCAGCGCCAGCATCTTCATCTGGTTGGTGATCTGCTGGATCGACTTGGTCTTGTCGACCGCGATCTGGTTGACCTCCGCGGTGAGGCGGTTGATCAGCGCGGAGATGTCGGAATCGTCGTCCGCAGATTCGGTGGCGATCGGCTTGGCTTTCAGACCCAGCGCAGCAGACATCGGGAACTTCCCTTGGCAATGAGGTCTGATCTGCAATGAACCCAGAACAACAACTTACAGATCGAATACGATTCTTTTTCGAGGATTCCGCCTAACGCCTGCTTAATTTGCTGTTTGACGGAATGCCTAAATGATAGTCACTCCCGCCCGCCGACCTGCCATCCACCGCTTTGTGCGTCCCAGCCGTTGCAAATCGCCAGGGTTTCCCAGCCAATCCGTTCAAGCCAGTCCCGGCCGCGAGCGTGATCGCCCGGACCCGAGTTCCCAATCGATAGCCCTCGCCATGACGCCTCCCGCATCCGCACTTCCCGTCGAAGCGCCCCAGGCGTTCCTGGGCGTGGCGCGCTCGCTCACCGACAAGCTGTGGCGCGACCGGCTCGATGCCCGCGGCGCGGCCCAGGCGCTCGCCATGGTGCAGCGGCACCAATTGCCGGAGCTGCTGGCGCGGGTGCTGGCGGGGCGCGGGGTCGATATCGACGCCGTCACCGACTTCCTCGATCCGACCATCCGTAAGCTGCTGCCGGACCCGTTCACGGTGACGGAGATGGAAGCTGCCGCCAAGCGCATCGCGGATGCCGCGACCAAGGGCGAGAAGGTCGCGATCTTCGGCGACTACGACGTCGACGGCGCGACCTCGGCGGCGCTGCTGGCCTGGCATCTGCGCCATTGCGGGCTCGATCCGCTGATCCACATTCCCGATCGCATCTTTGAGGGCTACGGCCCGAACGTAGAAGCCGTGCGTGGACTGGCGGCAAAGGGCGCGACGCTGCTGATTACCGTCGATTGCGGCACCACCAGCATCGAGCCTCTCGCCGAGGCCAAACGCCTCGGCATGTCCGTGGTGGTGATCGACCACCACCAATGCGGCCTCGATCTTCCCGAGGTCGATGCGCTGGTCAATCCGAACCGTTCCGATGATCTCTCGGGCCTTGGCCATCTCGCCGCCGTCGGCCTCGTGCTGGTGACGCTGGTCGCGGTCAATCGCGAGCTGCGCCAGCGCGGTTTCTGGACGAGGGAGATGCCGGAGCCCGATCTCCTGGGCATGCTGCATCACGTCGCGCTCGGCACCGTCGCCGACGTCGCGCCGCTGATCGGCCTCAACCGCGCCTTCGTGGCCAAGGGGCTGATCGCGATGCGGCGGCGCGACCATGTCGGCCACACCGCGCTGATGGACGTGGCACGGCTGAACGGCCCGCCGGAGGCCTGGCATCTCGGCTTCATGCTGGGCCCGCGCGTCAATGCCGGCGGCCGTATCGGCCGTGCCGATCTCGGCGTGCGGCTGCTGCTCGAAGGCGACAGCGTCGAGGCGGCGCGGATCGCGGCCGAGCTCGACCGTCTCAACAGCGAACGTCGTGTCATCGAGCAGGCGGCGGAAGCCCAGGCCGAAGCCGAGGCGCTGGCCTCGATCGGGCTGGAGGACAAGCTCGCCGTGATCGTCACGGCCTCCGAAGGCTGGCATCCCGGCGTGGTCGGCCTCGTCGCCTCCCGCCTGAAGGAGAAGTTTTCGCGGCCTGCCTTTGCCATCGCGCTGGAGCCCGGCGGCATCGGCACCGGTTCGGGCCGCTCGATCGCCGGCGTCGATCTCGGCAAGGCGGTGCGGCAGGCGGTCGCTGACGGCATTCTGCTCAAGGGGGGCGGCCACGCGATGGCCGCGGGCGTGACGCTGCGCAAGGAGAAGCTCGCCGAATTCCGCGCCTATCTCGAGACCGCGCTGGCGCGCGACGTCGCCGAGGCGCGCCACGTCAACGAGCTCCATGTCGACGGCGCGGTCTCGGCGCGCGCGGTGACACCGGAGCTGGCGACGACGCTCAACCGCGCCGGCCCGTTCGGCAGCGGCAATCCGGAGCCGGTGCTGGCGCTGCCGGCGCATCAACTCGTCTTCGCCGACGAAGTCGGGCAGGCGCATCTGCGCCTGCGCTTCAAGGCGGGTGATGGCGCCATCGTCAACGGCATCGCGTTCCGTTCGATCGGCCAGAAGCTCGGCAATGCGCTGCTCGCCAACCGCGGCCAGCAGATGCACGTCGCGGGCTCGTTGTCGGTGGACCGCTACCAGGGCGCGGAGCGCGTGCAATTCCGCGTCGTCGACGTCGCGCTACCGGACCAGGGGCCATCCGTGATTAGATGACAACGGCCTCGAACGACAACAAGAAAGGGAGTGAGCATGGCAGGGCAGGTTGAGGGCAAGGTCGCGCTGGTGACCGGCGGGGCCTCCGGCATTGGCGAGGCCGTCGTCGAGCTGTTTGCGCGCGAAGGCGCGACCGTTGTCATCACCGACATCGATGAGCTGCGTGGGCCCGACCTCGCCAAGCGCGTGACGAATGCCGGCGGCAAGGCGATCTTCCTGGAGCAGGACGTCACGAGCGAAGAGCGCTGGATCGAGATCGTCAATGAGGTCGCCAAGCGCTTCGGCCGGCTCGACGTGCTCGTCTCCAATGCCGGCATCGGCATTTCCGTGCCCTCGATCGTCGACATGACTCTCGCTGACTGGCGCAGGCAGAATGCGATCAATCTCGATGGCGTGTTTCTGTCGGTCAAGCATTGCCTGCCGTTGATGCGCAAGACCGGCGGCGGCTCGATCGTCATGATGTCCTCACTGGCGGGCTTGCGCGGCTCGCCCGGATTGTCGGCCTATTCAGCGACCAAGGGCGGCGTGCGGCTGTTCGCCAAATCGATCGCGATGGAGTGCGCGGCGGCGAACGACGGCATCCGCGTCAACTCGGTTCATCCCGGCATCATCGATACCCCGATCTGGGGCAAGATCCCGACGGGAGCGGCCGGCGCCGGCCAGAACGCCCCGATCGATCCGGAGGAGCGCGCTCGCGTCGTCACGCCGCTTGGCCGCGCCGGCCAGGCCGCGGAGATCGCCTCGGGCGTGCTGTATCTCGCCTCCGATGCCTCGCGCTACGTCACCGGCAGCGAGCTCGTCATCGATGGCGGCATGAACGCCGGCGGGGTGCCGCGGCGCGCTTGAACTGCGCAGGGCAGGGTGGCGGCCGCAGGGGCTGACGCGAAGGCGCCAGCCCTGTACAACACGGGCCAGCTCCCAACCCGACAGAGGTGTCCTTCGCCATGGCGCACAGCCTTCACGCGTCCTCACCCGCGCCCGCGACCTTCCGCTCCAATCGGCCGGATCTCGCCACCGACGCGATCCGCACCGCGCGCGAGGATCTCGCCGCCTGCTTCCGCATCGCCGCGCGCAACGGCTTTGAGGAGGGCATCTGCAATCACTTCTCGGCGGTCGTGCCGGGCCATGACGACCTCTTCCTCGTCAACCCCTACGGCTACGCCTTCCGCGAACTGACGGCGTCAAAGCTCCTGATCTGCGATTTCCACGGCAACGTGCTCGACGGCGAGGGCGTGCCCGAGGCGACCGCCTTCTACATCCATGCCGAGATGCACAGGCTGCTGCCGCGCGCCAAGGTCGCCTTCCATACGCACATGCCCTATGCCACGGCGCTGTCGATGACCGAGGGCGAGCCCCTGATCTGGGCCGGCCAGACCGCACTGAAATTCTACGGCCGCACCGCGGTCGACCACGATTACAACGGCCTCGCGCTCGACAACCGCGAAGGCGCGCGCATCGCTTCCGCCGTCGGCGATGCCGACATCGTCTTCATGAAGCATCACGGTGTGATGGTATTGGCGCCGACCATCGCGGAGGCCTGGGACGATCTCTACTATCTCGAGCGCGCCGCCGAGGTGCAGGTGCTGGCGATGTCGACGGGACGGAAGGTGCTGCCGGTCGATCCCGCGATTGCGGCCGAGACCTACAGGCAGATGCGCGAAGGCGATTCCGAATCCGCTCGGCTGCACCTTGCCGCGATCCGCAGACAGCTCGATGCGGAGGAGCCGCAGTACAGGCACTGAGAAGGGGAGCACCAGCCACGGTGTCATTCCGGGGCGCGCCACTTGGCGCGAACCCGGAATCCATTTTTCCGCGCGCTTGCTGCCCGATGGATTCCGGGCTCGCGCTTCGCGCGCCCCGGAATGACGAGCGCGACTATCCACCCTGCCGCAGCTTGGCCAGAACCTTCAGCCCGCCATATCCGTCCGCCGGCGTGATGCCGGCGCGCTGCTGGAAATCCTTGACCGCCTTCATGGTGTCGTTGCCGACGCGGCCGTCGGTGCCGCCGGTGTCGAAGCCCGCCTTGGTGAGGCGCGTCTGCATCTCCTGCACCTCGGCGAGCGTCAACGCACGCTCGGAGCCGGGGAAGGGCTGGATGAAGGGCGGAGCTCCCAGGCAGCGATCCCCGAGATGGCAGATCGCCAGCGCGTAGTTCATGGAGGGGTTATAGCTCTTCACCGAATAGAAGTTCGGTCCGAGCAGGAAGGTCGGCCCGCCCGCAACCGGCGTCCACATCTGTGCGGATGCGTTGGGCTGCGGAAAAGGCTGGCCGTCAGCGCGGCTCACACCCGCCGCCTGCCAGGCTGCATAGGTGCGGCTGCCGCTCATGTTGCCGGGCGCGCGCACCTCGTAGCCCCAATGCTCGCCGCGATGCCACTTGCCGCGATTGACAAGGTATTTTGCAGTCGAGCCCAGCGCGTCGTCGGGCTTGCCGAACGGCGAGACCTTGCCGTCGCCGTCATAGTCGATGCCGACATTGAGCCAGACTTCCGGCATCCATTGCGAATGCCCCATCGCGCCGGCCCAGGAGCCCTTCATCTCCTCGGGCGTGGACCAGCCCTTGTCGACGATGCGCAGTGCATTGATCAGCTCGGTCTCCCAATAGGCCTTGCGGCGCGGCTCGTTCCAGGCGAGCGCGGCGAGCGAGGGAAACACCGGCCTCATGTGGTTCTGCTGCACCAGGGGATCGCCATAGGCGGACTCGACGCCCCACAGCGCCAGCAGCGTGCCGCGCTCGACCCCGAAATCGCGCTCGATGCGGGCGAGCAGCGCCTCGTTGTTCTTCAGCGCGATCTTGCCGTTGATGATGCGCCAGTCCGAGACGCGCCGGTTGATGTACTGCCAGACCTGCTCGCGGAATTCGGGCTGGTTGCGCATCTGCGCGAACACGCTCATGTCCGGCTCGACGCGTCCCATCGTGCGCTGCCATGTCGCGGCGGAAATAGCTTTTGCCATCGCGCGTGCGCGAAAGCTCTCACGCCATTCGTCGAAGCCCGGAGGCGCGGCGAGAGCGCGGGTGGGAAGCGCGAGCAAAGCGGCTGCACCGAGCGTCGACTGGAGCAGGGCGCGGCGGGTGTGACGGAGCGAGGAATCAGCGTGCTTCATGGGCACATTCTAGCCGGAAACACGGCCCGTGTGAGTCGGTTCCCGGAACGGCAGAGTGCGTGAAGTTCTGCCTGGGCGGGGTCGGCTGTTCCGACTGGAACAAGTGTCGCTCTTCCCGCATTCCCTCCAGACCCGGAAGGAGGAGAAGACTCGGCCGTGGGCCGGGCCGACCTTTCGTACGTCTGTTCATCGAAACATCGGGGTGGAATGAAGATACGCACGCATGCGGAAAGCCATGTCGTCGAGCTCGACGACGGATCGCAATGGAAGATCTTTCCCGGCGATCTCGCGACCACGCTGAGCTGGAAGCCCGAAACCGATTTGCGTCTCGAGCCGAGCGGTGAACGGGTGAATTCGCACGTGCTGGTCAATACTGCCGACCAGACCCGCGTGCGGGTGATCGCGGCGGACGAGGCCTGGCCCGACGGCGCCGTCAAGAACGCCTTGAAAGGCGGCTAGCACTGCGGCCGCGACAGCCGCGATGCCGGCCGCTAGTCCTCCTGCAGGTCAGCCGCGATTTCGGCAAGCCAGCGCCGGATCGTGGTTTCAGCCTTTGAATCCAATTTGCGAGCGAGGCGCTTTTCCAATTCGAGCACACGCTGCCGGCACGCCTTCAAAAGTGTCGCGCCGCGCGGCGTCAGCGTCCATTGCTGGATGCGGCCGTGGACGGGATGAGGCGTCATCACAATCGCGCCGTCGCGTGCGAGATTGCGGATGATGACGCCGACGGTCTGGGGCGTCAGGAAGGTGAGGCGGGCGACATCGGCCCCCGACAAGCCCGGATAGGCGTTCAGCATCGTCAGCACCGCGAATTGCGGCGACGTCACGCCGAGATCGGCGAGCGTGCGTTCCATCGTCAGGCGAACCGCGGCGTGGGCCTGGCGCAGCAGATAGCCGAGATAGCCTTGCTCGCCGCGCTTGCCTTCGCCCGGCGCGGGAACATGCACGGCGCCGTGTTCAACTGGCTTTCGTCCCGATTGCGATCTCGTGACGTCATTCGTCTTGCGCGGCATATAAGAGCTCTTATAAGATATCCGAGCTCTTATAATAAGCCGAGGTGAATGGCAATGTCACACGCCCGCAGCGAATATGAGGATTTCAAGCGGATCGCGCCCGATGCGTATGATCTGGTGCTGGCTCTGGGCCAGCTTGCGGGCAAGGCCGGCCTCGACAAGCAACTGCTCGAGCTGGTCAAGCTGCGCGCCTCGCAGATCAACGGCTGCGCCTTCTGCGTGCAGCACCACGTCCTGCTGTCGGAACGGATCGGCGTTCCCGTCGACAAGCTCCATCTGGTCGCGGTCTGGCGCGAGGCGCCGATCTTTTCGCCGCGCGAGCGGGCTGCGCTCGCCTGGGCCGAGGCGCTGACCTGTCTGCCTGATGGCGTCAGCGAGGAGGTCTACGCCGAAGCGTCCGGCGAATTCTCCGAGACTGAACTGACGTACCTGACCTCGGCCGTCGCCTCGATCAACGTCTGGAACCGCTTCGGCGCGGCGTTTCGCTGGACGCCGGCACAGCGGCCGGCGGCCGCCGCTGCAGCTTCGTCCTGACGGAGAGAGGGGAGAATCACGATGACAGCCATGAGCCTTTCTGCCGTTCAGTGTCCGGCGCCGTCGCGTTCGACGACGCTCGCCGTCGTCGCAGGGGTCGCCTGCGCGCTCGCGATCGGCAAGACGCTGCCGGTGACGATGGACACCGTCGCAGGCGTACTGACCCCGCTCTGCGCCACGGCCGCGGAGGGCTCGCCGCTAGACAAGGTCGAGCCGATCGGCTCCTACGCGCTTCCGAACGTGCCCGGCAAGCGCGTCACCATCGTGCGCGTGTCCTATGGTCCGGGCGGGTTTTCGCGGCCACATCGTCACGCGGGCTCGGTCACGGCCTACATCACCAAGGGCGAGATCCGCTCGCAGCTCGGTGGCGGCCCGGTCGAGACGTTCGGCGTCGGCCAGTCCTTCTTCGAACCACCGGGCTCGACGCATCTGGTCTCGGCCAATGCCAGTATGACGGAGCCGGCGGAGTTGATTGCGGTGTTCGTGGCCGATGAAGGCGCGCAGCTGACGACTTTCCTGGAGTAGCCTACACGGGGCATTCGCGACAGCCGTGCTCAGGCCGATCGCGATCGCCTCAGCCGTTTCCATGCCGGTGCGAGTCCGTATTCGACGACCGGAATGGCAACCGCGCCGACGAGTAGCCCAAGCGCGCCCGAGATGGCTGCCTCGACCGACCATTCGACGATGGCGGCAACGGATGGAAGGAGATGTGCGGCAGCCTCGGTTGCGGCATGGACCGTATGGCCGATCGCGGGCGGGCCGTACTTTTCGATGCCGTGCAGGATGATCCCGCCGCCGACCCAGATCATGGCGGCGGTGCCGATCGTGCTCAGCACCGCCAGGAAGGCGGGCATGCCGCGGACGAGCGCGCGTCCAAGCAAGCGGATCGCGCGGCCAACGAATGAGGCGCCGTCGTAGCGCGCAAGGGCGATGCCGACATCGTCCGCCTTCACGATCAAGGCGACCACGCCATAGACCCCAACGGTGATAAAGACGCCGACCAGCGCCAGCACCAGCGCCTGCGTCCAGATGCTGCCCGCAGGGATAGCCGCCAGCGTGATCGCCATGATCTCAGCCGACAGGATGAAATCCGTCTTGATGGCGCTTGCGACCTTCTCGTCCTCGACCGATCGCGTATTCAACGCAATCGGCTGCAGCCGAGCTTCGTGCTGGTGCGCATGATGCGGCTGCACGGCTTCGAGCACCTTTTCGGCGCCCTCATAGCAGAGAAAGGCGCCGCCCAGCATCAGCAGCGGCGTGACCGCGGCGGGAAGGAAATAGCCAAGCAACAGGGCAACGGGCAGCAGAATCAGCAGCTTGTTGCGCAGCGATCCGACCGCGATCTTCCCGACGATCGGCAGTTCGCGTTTCGATGCAAAGCCGATGACGTAGTTCGGCGTGACCGCCGCATCATCGATGACCACGCCGGCCGCCTTTGTGCCCGCCTTGGCAGCCTGGGCCGCGACATCGTCGAGCGAGGCTGCAGCCACCTTTGCGATTCCCGCGATGTCGTCGAGAAGACCGATCAGTCCGACACTCATCAACCTGTCCTTCTACGTTCGAGCCGGCGGAGCGCGCGACCAGATGCTCCTGCACGCTCCGGCAACGAACGAGTACGCCCTCAGTTCTCCTCGCCGCTCGATCCCTCACGCAAGTCGGGCTTGAGCACGTCCTCCGGCAGCGCATGGGCCACCGGTTGCGACGTGACCGCGATCTCCGGACCGACCTCGCGGCCGCGCGCGCGGATCAGCCGTTCATAGGCCGAGACCAGCGTCACATAGGGGCTGACCCAGATCCAGCCGTCCCGGGTGAACACCTGGACGTCGAAATGCAGGTGCATCGACGTGCCGGCGGGATGGTCGAGATAGTTCGAGATCACGCCGATCTTCTCGCCTTCGGTGACGAGGCGGCCATTGAGCACGCCATCGGCGTTCATCGCGTGCGGATTCATGTGCATATAGCGGAAACGGATGTGCTCGGTGCGGCTATTGACCTGAAGCGTCGCCGCCTGGTCCTTGGCGCCGCGGATGACGATTGCGTCACGCACGGCGACGACGCGGCGCTGCTTGGGATCGCAGGGCTCGCGGCCTTCGCCGGGCGGTGGGCAGTCGGCGGCGCGGATGTCCTCGCCCTGGTGGCCGTAGCCTCCGCCGCATTGCCACACTTCGAAACTGCGGGACTCGCAGAAATTGTCGCGCCAGGGATAGGCGGTC
The DNA here is from genome assembly GCF_028128865.1 of Bradyrhizobium sp. CCBAU 11357. Classification (NCBI taxonomy): domain Bacteria; kingdom Pseudomonadati; phylum Pseudomonadota; class Alphaproteobacteria; order Hyphomicrobiales; family Nitrobacteraceae; genus Bradyrhizobium; species Bradyrhizobium sp. CCBAU 11357. The sequence continues at coordinate 79,761 of NZ_LBJW01000015.1, forward strand.
GGGCTTTCGCTCTTGTCGCGCTTGCCGAAGGATTGCGAGCGCACGAAGGCGGGCGCCTTCTCCAGCGGAAAGCGGATCTGGGCATAGGCCATAGCGTCGGGATGGCCGCCCTGCTTGCGGAAACCGGTGTTCGGGATGATGTCGCCGCTCGGCCGGTAGCTGAAATCCGGTGAACGCACCGCGGGGCGATCGATGATGTTGGACGCAACGTCCGTCAGTGGCCGCATGCGCTGGCCGCCGGCGATGCGCAGCGCCTTCAGGAAACGCTCGGCGACCGGATAGGCCTCCTTGCAGGCGAGCCGCCGCGGCCTCGCGACGCTGTCGAGGCACTGTATCGAGACCACATAGGCGGCGCCGAAGCGGGTGAAGGCGTAGCGCACATAGCCTTCCCGGATGAACCTGCGCAGATTGGGGTAGGCTGCGGCGAGCGGCTTGACTGGCTCGCCCTTGCCCCCGGCCGGATCGGCGATGTCGTAGACGAGCGCCGAGCCCGTGATCTGCACCTCGACGGGCCTTGCGTAAACCCGGCTCGGCATGCCCTCACCAGCGCCCGGCTCGAGCGAGAAGGTCGCGCTGTAGCCGGCTGGCCCGGCATCGAACATGTCGACGGGATTGAAATCGGCCTGGTAGCGCGACAGCGCGAGCGTCGCCGGCGCGCCGCTGCGCTGCGCATCGAGATACGCGGCGGCGTCGAACGGCAGCAGCACGGGTACGGGACTTCGGGTAACGCCGGTGAAGAAGCGCGAGGAGATCGCGTTGAGCTGCACCAGTGCAGGCATCGCGCGCGGATCGTAACGCGGCACTGTGCGGCGGGGTGCGAAGATGAAGTCGCCCGCAATCTGGGGACGGCTGTTGATCTCGCTGCGAAGCTGGTCGAGCGCCGCGCGCCAGTCGACGCGCAGGCCCGTCAGGGAGGGGCTGCGGAATTCATCCGCGGCGAGCGGAGTGGCAATGAGGAGCGAAAGCAGCGCCAGAAGCAGCGAGACGAAGCGGAAACCCTTCCCAACCACTGCCTCGCCCCCCGGCGGTACCTGTTGCGATCGCTCGGTTCCCCGTTAGTCCTTGGCGCGCTCGGAGTAGGAGCCGTCTTCGGTCATCACCACGATACGGGTGCCGACCGAGATGTGCGGCGGCACGGTGGTGCGCACGCCGTTGGAGAGCACCGCCGGCTTGTAGGACGAGGAGGCGGTCTGCCCCTTGGTCACGGGCTCGGTTTCGACCACTTCGAGCGTTACGCGCTGCGGCAGCGCCATCGACACCACATTGACGTCGTGGGTCGACAGCTTGACGGTCATGTCTGGCTGAAGATAGGCGGCGGCGTCGCCGACCACGTCCTTGGAAACCTGGACCTGGTCGTAGGTCTCCGGGTTCATGAAGTGGTAGCCGTCGCCATCTTCATAAAGATAGGTGTAGTTACGCTCTTCGATGGTGGCCTTTTCGACCTGGTCGGTGGTCTTGTAGCGCTCGGAGATCTTTACCCCGTCCGAGATTCGGCGCATTTCGATCTGGCTGACCGGGGTGCCCTTGCCGGGATGGATGTTCTCGGCGCTCACGACGACATAAAGCTTGCCGTCTTGCTCGATCACGTTGCCCTTGCGAATAGAACTGGCGATGACTCTCAAAGCTGTATTTCCTGCTTGCTTGGCCCGGCTGCGGCCAGGACGTGGTCGAATTGATGGGGGACTTGGGGCCTCAAATCGGACCTCGGCGCCCGTTTCGGGCCGCAACATACTGATTTTGCCGTTGGATGCCAGCACTTTGCTGCCGGCCGGGGCTGTCGGTTGATGGCTGGGGACAAGCCGATGTCGCCGTTTTGGTCGCCCTCGCGGCACCTCGACCGGCGGCCGTTCCTCCAGGCCAGGGGCGCCGTGACCGGAGCTTTGCGGGGGTTTTTCGCCGAACAAGGGTTTGTGGAGGTCGAAACCTCCGTTCTCCAGGTCTCTCCGGGCAACGAGACCCATCTGCACGCCCCCCGGACCGAGATCATGCGGCCCGACGGCAGCCGGGCCAGCCGATACCTGCGGACCTCGCCTGAATTCGCCTGCAAGAAGCTGCTGGCGGCGGGCGAGACGCGGATTTTCGAGTTCGCACGGGTGTTCCGGGACCGCGAGCGCGGCGACCTGCATCTGCCGGAGTTCACCATGCTGGAATGGTACCGGGCAGGCGCCCCCTATGATGCCATCATGGCTGATTGCGTCGTGGTGATTGCCCGTGCGGCGCAGGCGACCGGGATCGGGACCTTCTCCTTCCGCGGCCGGACCGCAGATCCCTTCGCCGAGCCGGAGCTCCTGACGGTCGCCGGCGCCTTCGAGCACTTTGCCGGCATCGACCTGCTGTCGACAATTTCGGGCGGCGAGGGTAACCGTGCGGCGCTCGCCGCGGCGGCAGCCGGAAAGGTCCGTGTCGCCGAGGACGACACCTGGTCGGACCTCTTCAGCAAGGTCCTGGTCGAGCATGTCGAGCCGCAGCTGGGGCAGGGGCGTTTGACCATCCTGTTCGAATACCCATCTCCAGAGGCGGCGCTGGCGCGGGTGAAGACGGACGATCCGAGGGTCGCCGAACGTTTCGAGGTCTATGCCTGCGGCGTCGAGCTCGCCAACGGTTTTGGAGAGCTGACCGATGCCGAGGAGCAGCGCAAACGCTTCACGGAATCGATGACGGAGAAGCAGCGCCGCTACGGCGAAGCCTATCCGCTCGACGAGGATTTTCTGGCGGCGGTCGCCGCAATGCCGGAGGCGAGCGGTGTCGCGCTCGGCTTCGATCGGCTGGTGATGCTGGCGAGCGGCGCAATACGAATTGATCAGGTGGTGTGGACACCCCCTGCGGATGAGAGATGACAAAGACCAACCTTGCACGCACTCTGCGCGAACCTGCCGAGCTGGTGGCCGAGGGGCTGGTGCCCGCAGCGGCGCTGCCGGCGCTCGAACGCGTTGCCGCGCGCTATGCCGTGGCGATCACGCCTGATCTGGCCGGATTGATCGACCCGACGGATCCCGACGATCCCATCGCGCGGCAGTTCGTTCCGACCGCGGCCGAGCTCGAGGCGCAGCCGGGCGAGAATGCCGATCCGATCGGCGATCACCCGTATTCGCCGGTCGCCGGAATCGTGCACCGCTATCCCGACCGCGTGCTGTTCAAGCTCGTTCATGTCTGTGCGGTCTATTGCCGCTTCTGCTTCCGCCGCGAGATGGTCGGCCCCGGCAAGGACAATGCGTTGTCGGAGAGTGCCTATAGCGCCGCGATCGACTACATCCGGGCGCATGGCGAGATCTGGGAAGTGATCCTGACCGGCGGCGATCCCCTGATGCTGTCGCCCCGGCGGATGAGCGAGATCATGGCCGATCTTGCGGCCATCGATCACGTCAAGATCATCCGTCTTCATACCCGCGTTCCCGTGGCCGAACCTGCACGCGTCAGCGCGGAGATGGTTGCGGCCCTGAAGGTCGCGGGCGCGGCCACCTGGGTCGCGGTACACGCCAACCACGCGCGGGAACTGACGGGTCCCGCGCGCGCCGCCTGTGCGCGGCTCGTCGATGCTGGTATACCGCTTGTGAGCCAGTCCGTGCTGTTGCGCGGCGTCAACGACGACATCGCCGCGCTGTCGGATTTGATGCGAGCTTTCGTCGAATGCCGGATCAAGCCCTATTACCTGCATCACGGCGATCTCGCGCCGGGCACCGCGCATCTGCGAACGACGCTGGCGCAGGGCCAGGACTTGATGCGGCAGCTGCGCGGACGGGTGTCGGGCCTGTGTCAACCGGACTATGTCATCGACATTCCCGGCGGCGCCGGCAAGTCGCCGGTAGGGCCGAATTACGTGTTGGCGGTGCAAAATACCGCGGACGAGGCGCGTGAAGCGGAATCGGAAACGCGCTATCGTATCGTCGACTATTGCGGCGACGTTCATCTCTATCCGCCCGAGACATGAGGGGGCGATGGCATGGACGCTGATTTGAGAATGGAGGAACGGACATGAAGAAGATCATGCTGGCAACATCGCTCGTGGTCTTGCTTGGCGGCGCGGCTGTTGCGCAGACCGGCGGCTCCAAGGGATCGACATCAAGCGGCGCATCCTCCGGATCGGTGTTGCCGGCGCCGGTTGGTCATCGCCAGCCGCGTGCCGGGGATGTGCCTAGCGAGAAGAATCTGAGCGATGCGAACGATCCGCTCAGCAAGGAAAACCAGGCGCTCGACAAGAAGATCAAAAGCATCTGCCGCGGCTGCTGAGACTTTCACCTCTCCCCGTCGGGGAGAGGTGAGCAACGAGCCATCTAACCCAGTGATCCGTCAGGCTGACCTCTCGTGCAGTCCCGCGCGCTGGGTGTTGCGGCGGATCTCGACGGCGTCGGCGAGCTGCTCGAGCGTCTTCGACGTCGTTGCCCAGTCGATGCAACCGTCAGTGATGCTCTGCCCATAGGTGAGCGGCTTGCCCGGCACGACATCCTGTCGACCGGCGACGAGATTGCTCTCGATCATCACGCCCATGATGCGGCTCTCGCCGCCCGAGATCTGGCGGGCGATGTCGGCCATCACCAGCGGCTGATTCTCCGGCTTCTTGCTCGAATTGGCATGGCTGGCGTCGACCATCACCAGCGGGGCAACGCCGGATCTGGTCAATTCATTGCAGGCGGCCGCAACGCTTGCCGCGTCGTAGTTCGGCTCAGCTCCGCCGCGCAGGATGATGTGGCAGTCCTCGTTGCCGGCGGTCGAGGCGATCGCCGAGCGGCCGAGCTTCGTGACGGCCATGAAATGATGGGGATGCGAGGCTGATTTCACCGCGTCGGCCGCGATCCGCACATTGCCGTCGGTGCCGTTCTTGAAGCCGACCGGGCAGGACAGCCCCGATGCCAGCTCGCGATGGATCTGGCTCTCGGTCGTACGTGCCCCGATCGCAGCCCAGGAGACGAGGTCGGCGATGTATTGCGGCGTGGTCATGTCCAGGAACTCGGTGCCCGCAGGCAGGCCGAGATTGTTCACGGCCGCGAGCACGTTGCGCGCGAGCCGCAAGCCCTTGTTGATGTCGAAGCTGCCGTCGAGGTCGGGATCGTTGATCAGGCCCTTCCAGCCGACCGTCGTGCGCGGCTTCTCGAAATAGACGCGCATCACGATCTCGAGCTGATCGGCGAGATCCTCGCGCAGTTTTGCCAGGCGCTCGGCGTAGTCGAGCGCGGCCTTGGGATCATGCACCGAGCATGGGCCGACGACGACCAGAAGGCGGTCGTCCTGATTGCTCAGGATGGCGTGGATGGCGTTGCGCGCGGCCATCACCACACGCGTTGCGGTGAGCGTACGGGGGACTTCCCGCATCACCTCTTCAGGCGTGCTCAGCTCTTTCAGTTCGCGGATACGAAGATCGTCGGTCGTGCTCAGCACGGCGGGCTCCTGTCTGTTCTAGAACCTGCCGGCCAATAAAAAAGCCGCCAGGTCTGGCGGCTGTTCGGACGTTTGCTGCAATGTTTTAGATTGAGCGCGATCCTCCCGCCGCCAGCGAGCTGTCGTAGCTAAAGTACCAAAAATAGCTGGTGGCGACGGTGATCATGGGAAGGCCATATAGCGTGCCGCTGGCGCCTTGTCACCCCCCGCGACGGCACAAGACGCAACGCGCGTCTCAGGTGTTGCTTTTGCGTGCCGCCAGCGCCATGCCGATCAGGGTGGCGCCGCCGAACAGCAGGTTGATACCGACGAGGACGCCGATCGCCCATTCCGCCGAGCTCGGCAGTCCCGTGATCACCATGAACGAGATCGCGATGTCGACGAGGCCCGAGATCAGGAGCCACGACCAGCGGCCGCTGAGCTCGCGGCGGTGCTCCAGCGCGTACATGATGGTGGCGACGCCCTCGGCGAGGAAATAGGCGCCGAGCACGATGGTCAGCGTCAGCACGGCCTGCATCGGCCGGGCCAACAGCAGCATGCCGGTGAGCACGGCCAGCGCAGCCGAGATCAGCGACCACCAGAAGCCCGGCGTACTGCGGGCCCAATAGGTCGCGATCAGTCCGCCGATGCCGCCGATCAGGAACATCCAGCCGAGGAAGATCGCGGTCGCAAGACTGGCGAGCGGCGGCAGGACAAGCGCGGCAATGCCGAGGACGGCAAGCAGGATGCCTTCGAACAGAAAAGCCTTCCAATGCGTCTTGACCGCCTGGTTCATCTCGGATTGGAGGCGAGCAAATTCCTCGGGCGATGTCATCGTCGGGCTCCGGAACGAGAGGATTACCCCAATCTAGTAGGCCGATGGCGCGTTCGCCATGCGGTGGATCAACTGCCGCCGGGCGCCGAGGAGAAGCCCTCCGCGCTGGTGCGGATGCGGTTGCGGCCGAGAATGTAGATCGCCGATGTGACAATCAGAAGCGCAAGGCCGAGCAGGATCGAGACGAAACCGATCGGGATCAGCGCCAGCGTCAGGTTACGCTCGGGGTTGATCAACCAGTGATGGATCGAGGTCAGGACGAAGGCGAGCCCGACAAAGCCGATGCCGCCGCCGGCGAGCAGCAGCGCCCACATCCGGCGCAGCTGGCTGAGCCGCTCGCGTGCGACATCGGTCCGCGGCGCATGGTGCCGCGCGACGCGCCGGACCAGGCGGATGGCAAAGGCGATCGAGCCGAAGCCGATCAACAGGCTCGCCGCGCCCAGCCACATCCGGAGCGTCGGATCGAGATCGGGCATGCGCTGGAGCGTCAGTAACGGGAAGTCGAAGGCCGAATGCAGCGCGAGCGGGCCGGCGAAGATCAACAGCCGGCTGGAGAGACGGGCCCAATCGCGATGGTGACGGTTCGCGCCCAGCGCCGTGCCGGCGCGCGCGATGGTCAGGTAGGCGCCCGCGATGATGCCGAGCGCGCCGTGGAAGGGCACGGTCAGAACGCTGCGCAACGCGGCCAGCGAGCGCCACATGTCGGCGTGCTGGACCAGGTAGGCGAGGTTCTCGTAGGCGGCGAAGCCGAGGCCGACCGCGGCGCCGTAGACCACGGTGTCCATCGGATTGGCAAAGGTCCGCCGCTTGGTGGAGGAGACCAGCACGATGGCGACCACCTTGACGGCCTCCTCGGGCAGCGCAACGCCGAAGATCGAATGCATGGCCAGCGCCGCCCAGGGGTCGTCCGGGGCGGCGACCATCTTGGCGAAGGGGGCGCGGGCGAGACCCAGGAGTGAAATGCTGGCCGCTCCCAGCAGGAATGCGGTCCAGACCTGGGCCGGTGGGCCGGGCCGCTCTTCGGCGGCAATGACGAGCCAGAGCATCAGCAGCGCCGGGGCGATGGCGGCAGTTCCAATGACGGTGGGGAGCGCTTCGATCAGGTACATTGGCGCCGAAAATAGGTTCCCTTGATCCGCTTATCTACGTTCAGCGATGCGACCATGTGTCATGCGCCGGCTGTCGGGTCGCTTAACGCACGCGACAGCTGCCGTTCATCCGCGCCTGTCCTGCTGGGAAGTAGAATACAAGCGCAATCAATTGCATGACAAAAGAAGCTCGTCATGCATGGCAACGATGGCGCGGCAGGCGGCGGGTCGAGATTTGCAAGTCAGATCAAGGAAATGCGTTGGTTTCTTCGATTCCCGGCGCATATGGCCCGGCGGCGAGTCCGCAGCCGCTGGCCCTAGTCTGGTTCGGCTATGCGCCCGCGGGGCGGGGCGTCGATCCGGCGCGCGCGTAACTGCTCGAGCTCCCAGAACGCGCGGACGAGGTATGTGCCACCGCGCTTTTCGGCTCAGTGCGTGGTGATCGGGGACGGCGTATCGGGTGCGACGTCGAAGGCGCCGAGATGGAATTCCTCGCCGGCGGACTCATGTGACGGGGAATGCTGCGCCAGCAGCGTGAAGGCGGCCTGCGGGTATCGCTTCCAGATCTCGAGATCGCCGGCGGTGATGGTGAGCCAGCCGAATGTGTACATGTAGCGTCCGGGCTCGGTGACCCGGCCGACCCTGTCCCAGGTGATCTTACCAACCTTGATCCTATCAACCGTGATCTTGTCGACTGCCATTCGGTCCCCCGATCGCAAGTCTGCAAAATGACGTCCGGCCCGAGGCACAGACCTGCAAACGCTGATCCGGCATTGGGGCCGCTATAGGGCGGCGTGGCGGAGGGTCAGGCCGACTTCAGCAAGGGCGCGCGCACGATCAGCCGGCCGAGGTCGTCCCGGTCCTGCTTTTCGGCGAATTTGACCGCAAAGCCGTGGTCGAACTTGCGGATCACCCGCCCGACGCAGCCGCCGACAGCAAGCGGAGTTCCGATCGCCGGATCGTACTCGGAGGACACCGCCACGCCGGCGGTCGAGACGTCGATGATGAAGCAGGGATGGCTGCTGCCGTCCGCGAGGGTCATGACGGTGTGCGAGACCTGCGGAACGAAGCGCGCGTCACGCCGCAGCTCCAGAACGCTCGCATCCTTCTGCTTCTTCTCGAGCCAGGTCAGCTTTTCCGACATCCACGCGCGCCGCGCCCGCGTCATCTCGAGCTCCATCAGGAAGCCCGCCTTCAGCGTCGCACTGATGGTGCCCTGGAATTCGCCGAAATCCTGGAAGTAGGAGGTCAAGCGCTCGCCGACCTTGCCGACCACAGGCACGTCCACGATCATCCGGAAGGGTGAGACGCGCTTGGTCCGGCAGGCGAAGCTGCGGAGCTTGCCCTCGCAATCGTACCAGCGGGGCAGCGAGTAGCTGCCGCTGACCGCAACATCCACTGCTCGCTGCCTCAGGAACTCTGCGACGGACATGAGCGCCAATCTGCTTTTGGATGATTTCCGTACTTTCACGGTAACTGAGAAACTCTAAGCAAATGATACTGAAGCCCGAGAGCAGGGGTAAATTTTCAGTAAATGCGCGGCTCGGCAGCGCAGCGGGAGGCGCGGCATAAGGACCCGTTATGGTGCAGGCAATCGCACAACGTCGGGTGAAGACACGGCGCTCCGCGGCGGCGGCTAGAGGAGTCCGAACAGCACCAGAAGAGTCAGCGCGGCAGCGGCCAGGGCGAACTGGATCGTCCTCCATGTCGGGCCGTCCGGACGGATCTCCCATCCCAAGCGCGGCAATGCGCGCCGCAATGCGAGCGCCGTCAATGCCTCGACGACGGCGAGCAGAAGGGCAATGCCTGCCAGGGAAGGCCATGACTCGGTCGGAGGCATCCATGGTGCGAGCCACACGGGGACGGAGCCTTTCAAAGCGCCGAGCAACGCGAACCATCCGAACCAGAATACAGAGCGCTTGACGAGGTCTGGGCCGATCGTTTCGGGCTCGAGGCGGATACCGATGCTTGCCAGCGCGCGTTCAATGCGCTCGCCGTCGGTCAGGAACAGAAACGCGCCGAAATAGAGAGGAACGTGCGACTGGAAGAGCAGCCCGCCGACACCGAACAGGACGACGTAGGCGATGACATCGCTAACAACGTCCTTGGCGCTGCTGCCCGACGGCACGGGTGCGGCCGGCGCAAGATCGGCCTGGGGCCGCGGCGCCGACCGGGCGCGCGCCATGTGCTCGAGCATTTTGGCGCGTCGCTCCGGCGAATATGGCACCGTGCGGCGCATCCATGTCGGTGGCACGGTCGTTGTGGAGGGGAGGCCGGACTGGCCTTCCAAGGTCGGCTTGCCCTGCTCCATGAGTTGAACCAGATCCTTCAATGCGCGGCGCCGCCGCGGCGGTGGTTTCCTTCACACATTGGTTGCGGGTGAGGGCCGGGGAGTTCATGCCGGGTAACGATTTTTGCCGCTCATCGTCGCCGGCCGAGGAGAATGGATGGCGGGGCATGTCCGGCGATCCACGTCGATGATCTTCCTGTTGATCTCGCCCCCCAGTTGCGCTTGAGTACGATCAGGTCTGGGGGACCATGTTGATGTCTAATTTGGTGGCTGCGGCGTCCTGCGCCTCGGCGTTGGAAATTGCAGTCCGTTTCAGTTCGAGCAGGCTCAATGAAATCTGCGTCTTGCCATGGACATGACGGTCGTCTCCGACTGCCTGTCCCCGCGGAAGGCAGGCATTCTCGATCACGCCGACCGGATCGCCGCGGATCGCGTGGCCTGGCGCGAGAAGAACCGCTTTTTTCACGAGGAGGATGAGCGCTATCTGCGGTTTCTGATCCCGCCGGGAAGCCGCGTCCTCGACATTGGTTGCGGCATCGGCGATACGCTCGCGAGTCTTGCGCCATCACATGGCGTCGGGGTCGATTTCTGTCGCAAGCAAATCGCGATCGCGCGGCAGCGCCACCCCGATCTCACCTTCGTCGAAGGCGATGCCGAAGATCCCGCGACGCTCGATGGGCTGCAAGGTCCGTTCGACTATATCCTCGTCCTCGATACGATCGGTTCGGTGGAGGACTGTCAGAAGTTGATTGCCCAGCTGCATCCGTTCTGTACGCGGAATACGCGCCTGGTGATCGGCTACTTCTCGCATCTCTGGTATCCCCTGCTGAAATTCGCCGAATTCATCGGCCTGCGGATGCCGCAACCGGACCAGAACGTGCTGTCGCCGACCGACCTGCGCAGCCTTGCCAGGCTTGCGGATTTCGATCCGGTGAAGTCGGAGCAACGCGTGCTCTCTCCGGTCGGGATGTTCGGGGTCGGCCGTTTTCTCAATCGTTTCGTCAGCGTGCTCCCAGGGATCCGCCAACTGGCGCTTCGGCATTATCTGGTCGCTCGCTCCAGCCGCAGCGCGAGGGAAGAATTCGCTTCGGCCACCGTCGTCGTCCCGGCGCGCAACGAACGCGGCAATATCGAGCCTGCGGTCCTGCGAATTCCCGACTTCTGCAGCGACATCGAGATCATCTTCATCGAAGGTCACAGCCAGGACGGTACGTTCGAGGAGATGGAGCGGGTCAAGCAGGCGCATCCATCCAAGGACATCAAGGTGATGCGGCAGCCGGGCAAGGGCAAAGCCGACGCCGTCTTCACCGCCTTCGACGCGGCGCGCGGCGACGTGCTGATCATTCTCGACGCCGACCTGACCATGCCGCCGGAGCAGATTCCGAAATTCGTCCAGGCGCTGCAGGCGGGCAAGGGCGAGTTCGTCAACGGATCGCGCCTGGTCTATCCCATGGACGATGGCGCGATGCGCTTCCTCAACCTGATCGCCAACAAGATCTTCTCCTATCTGTTCTCCTGGCTGCTCAATCAGCGCTATACCGACACGCTGTGCGGCACCAAGGTTCTGCGCCGCAGCGACTATCAGCGCCTGAAGGCCGGCAAGGCCTATTTCGGTGATTTCGATCCGTTCGGTGACTTCGACCTGATCTTCGGCGCATCGAAGCTCAACCTGAAGACCGTGGATCTCCCGATCCGCTATGCCGCGCGCACGTACGGCCAGACTCAGATCTCCAGGTTTCGCCATGGCTGGATGTTGCTGAAGATGGTGGCTTTCGCCTTCTTCAAGATCAAGGCGATCTAGGCCGCGGAAGCCACGGTTCGATGATGTCAGACGATTGCTTTCCCGACGCACGCGTGAGCGGAAGGATCAGAACGCTGCTGATCCTCATCGTGCCGTCGCTGTATCTGGCGGCGACGTTGCTCTATTCGGCCTACCAGGCAGTTTGGGGCGTCCAGGTCGATCCGGAATCGGCCTACACGATGAACGGGCTGGCGATGGCGGCGGGATACGGCTCGCTGAAATTCGATCACCCGGGTACGACGACGACGCTGCTCGTCGCGTTGATCGTCAGGGGCTGGGCTCTGGTCGCCGGGGCCGGGGATATCGTCGCGTTCGGGCTCGAACACTACGATGCCATCACATGGGCAGGCCGAACCGGAGAGGCGCTGGCGCTCACTGGCGCGTTGCTGGCGGGCGGACTCATCGTCGGTCGGACGACCCAGAGCGCGATCGCTGCGATGCTGTTTCAGGCCGGTGCGTTCGTGCACTCCGACTCGTTTCACTTCCAGACCGTGCTTGCGCCGGAAAGCCTGATGGCCGCCTTCGCGCTGTTCGGCATGGCGATCGTGATCAAGGCCGCGCTCGATGCGCGCCCGCCGGGGACGGGGCTCGGTGTCGTGTCCGGGGTCATCTTCGCCGTCGGATTTTCGACCAAATATCTCTATCTGCCGCAGGCGCTGTTCGCCGTGTGCCTGCTCAGAAACAGGCGTGCGTTCGTCGCCGCCACGATCGCCGGGGCGATCGGCTTCGTTGGCTTCAGCCTGATCTTCAATCCGGGAACGATCACGCGCGGATTCGGATGGCTTGCGCAAATCGCCACCCACAAGGGAAACTACGGCGAGGGCGAGCCAGGGTTCATTGATTTCGGAATATTCTGGTCGAACATGGCCGCGATCGTCAAAGCCGCGCCGCTTGTGCTCGCCGTGTACGTCGTCGCCGCGGCCGTGGCGCTGGCCTCGTGCGTCAAGAGCCGGAGCTGGCGGGACTCGGTCAGCCTGACGCTCGGTGCCGCCGTCCTCATCTATGCCGCGCACCTCGTGGCAACGTCGAAGCACTATGCGGTCCATTACATGCTGCTGCCGTGGGTGCTGACGGGCGGCGTGCTGGTCCTGGTCGTGGTGCAGGTCAGGCGGCTGGTCCCGGCGGTCCCGTCGGCCGCGCTGAGCCTGCTTGCTGGCAGCCTGTGCGCGGCGATCAGCGCGGGGACACTGATCGAAGCCCGCGCCGCAGCGCTGCATTCGTCTCGCTTGAACGCGATCGGAGCCAGGCTCTCGAAGGCCGTGGTCGCGGCAGGCCCCGCCTGCGCCAACGTCTCCAGCATGTTCGTGCGCGCGCCGGAGAACGACATGAACCACGGCTGGGACATGACGGTGCAGCTCTGGGGCGACAAGGCGATGCGGGACAGGTTCTCTGCGGCCTATGCGAGCGTCTTCAGGATCCCGCTGCTGGACCACAACGGCTACACGCACGTCCTCAAGAACAACTTTCGTCCGGACAGCTACGCGAAGCTCGCGGCGGATTATCCCTGCATCGTCGTCCGCGCACCGGAGGCGCTCGATGCCGAAAGCTCGATCGGGCTGCTGGGCCTCAATCCCGACCATTGCCTGATCGAGGGGATTCACGTCTATACCGTCGGGCTTGCCTGCGCGAAGGTCGGCAGCAGCTTCATCGAGCAGCGGTGAGGGGAATCCGGACTGGCTGGCGCTCCCTAGCGGAATCGAACCGCTCTCTCCACCGTGAAAGGGTGGCGTCCTAACCGATAGACGAAGGGAGCAAACGCAGGGCCCTGCCGATTGTCCCGGCACGGCCGCTGGCCGGCCGAACAGGGTCCGGCGGCTTGCAGCGGGCGAACGTATAGTGGCCTTTGCGCTCCCGGGCAAGCCGTTCGGGAACGGTCTTTTGGCTCCGGTGGATAGCCCCGAGCCCGGGATCATTCGGAGGCGATTTCAACGGTTTGTTAGGGTTCCCTGCGTAGCGCTGGACTGGGAGATTTTGCCAATGCCACCGCCGAAGAAGCGCGCAGCCCGCAAGCTGCTGTCGCAGCACGCCTGGATTACGCTGGATGGCGGATTCGCCGCGCGGCATTGCCTGGTCCAGGATATTTCGGATTCGGGCGCCAAGATCACTCTCGACGAGGACGCGAGCCAGCTTCCCGGCGTGATCCGGATGGCCTTCGCGCGCGATGCGCGCACCGGGCGGAGCTGCCAGGTGATCTGGCGCCGCGGCAAGTCGGCCGGCGTCAGGTTCCTCTGATCGCGGATCGCCCGATGGCGCGCGGGAGCGGTCCGGGCTACAAGGCGGCGATGCGCACGCCGCTCCTCATCCTGCTCTGCCTGCTGGCCACGTCCGCGACGGCGGCGAATAGTCTGCGCCTGCCGCCTGCGGAGCGGCCGCAGGCGGGCAAGGAGCTGCCGCCGACCGGCGGCACGGCCGGGAAGACGCGGGCAGGCGCCTGCGCCGCTTACGGCCCGCGCTTCGTGATGGTCGAGGGCACCGGGACCTGCGTCCAGCTCGGCGGCGCGATCAGCGTCGACACCATCCGGCGCTGAAGGCCATGCCCGCGGATCTGGTGTGGCTCGACATCATCGTTCCCGTGCTGATGTATTGCGCGCTGCTGTGGTGGGTCGGCCGCGGCCTCAGCTGGACCGCGCGCCTTGCGACCGCCGCGGTGACGCTGCTGCTGATCATCGCCGTGCTGCTGGCCGAGCGCGGCTGGCGCTAGCGCACATCAAAAGTTGAGAAAACAACCCCATGCACAGTAGCCGTCAAGCGCGGCCGTGACGCCGCGCACGCGCGCCGGAACGAGGATTCCACGCGCGATCGCCACAGCTTAGCCCGCGCGAGGTGCTCACGACATCGGCGGTGCGACGAATTGCGCAAATCCCGGCCGCTTGCCGAGCTCGGCGAGCCAGCGCGTGAGGTGCGGCTGTGCCGGCCGGCTGATGCCCTCGACCCCGAGCCAGCGCCGCGCATAGGATCCGACTGCGATGTCGGCGAGCGTGAACGCCTCGCCCTCGATGAAGCGGCGCGTGGCGAGCAGGCGGTCGGCGATGGCCCAGACCTCGGCGGCGGCATCGGCATCGCGCTGCACCTGGATCATGTCGCGCTCGGCGGGCGCGGTGCGCACGATGCCCCAGAACACCGGGCGGTCGACCGGCTGCACCGTCGCCAGCGTCCAGTCGAGCCAGCGGTCGACCGAGGCGCGCTGCTTCGGCGCCTCGGGGTAGATCGGCGTGCCGCGGCCGTGCGCCATGCAGAGATAACGCATGATCGAATTGGATTCCCACAGCACGAAGTCGCCCTCGACCAGCGTCGGAATCCGCGCGTTCGGATTCATTGCCAGATAATCGGCCTCGCGCGTCTTGCCGTATTGCATGCCGGCATCGATGCGCTCGTAAGCGAGGCCGAGCTCGGTGCAGCACCACAGCACCTTCTGTACGTTGACCGAATTGGCGCGGCCCCAGATCGTCGGCTTGGCGTCAGGCATGAAGCGTCTCCCCGCATTGTCGCTTGCTGCGGGTGATAGCGGAATTCGGTGCGCCGAGCGATGCGCGATTGCATCGTGCCCCTCATGCAAAAAGCTCCGCACGCGGCGGAGCTTTCATTGCAAAGTTCAAGCCTTTCGCTCAGCGGCCGAAGAACAGCCACAACAGAATGATCACCGGGATCGGCACGCCAAGCATCCACAGCAACAGCCCTCTCGCCATCGCATCCTCCTCCAATCGCATCGCTTGGAGGGTGAACGCGGGCAGTGGGCGCTTGTTCCTGCGCGAAAGGGCCTACCAATGGCCGGTATTGGGCATCGAGGCCCAGGGCTCCTGCGGCGGCTTCGGATCGCCCTTCTGCAGCAGCTCGATCGAGTGCAGGTCCGGCGAGCGGACGAAGGCCATGTTGCCGTCGCGCGGCGGACGGTTGATGGTGACGCCCGCCTTCATCAGCTTCTCGCAGGTGGCGTAGATGTCGTCGACCTCATAGGCGAGATGGCCGAAGAAGCGATCCTCGCCATACTTCTCCTCGTCCCAATTGTAGGTGAGCTCGACCAGCGGCGCCCCGCGCGTCGGCGGCTGCTTCTTCAGGGCCTCGAGATCGTCCGCCGAGCACAGGAACACCAGCGTGAACCGCCCCTTCTCGTTCTCGATCCGCCGCACCTCCTTCAAGCCGAAAGCATCAACATAGAATTTCAGCGCGACATCGAGATTGCGCACGCGCAGCATGGTGTGGAGGTATCGCATGGTTGTTGCTCCCTGGAACGGACGGAGGGTTTTGTCTTGGGCCGGGACGGCAAGGTAGGAAATAGCAGGAAACGGGGAGGAGGGGCAGGGGGAAGGCTCGCGAAGCCGAAGCGTCAGCGAAGGTTGCCAGCCGGACACACATGCTGACGGCACCCGATGAGTCCCTTTCCGACGGCAGCTGCAGTGATCTTCCACGAGGTGTCTCGACTTTGGATTGTTCACGTGAAAAGATGCACGTGTTCTCGTTGAGAGAACGCGACCCCCTGCATATTGCGCAGGGACAAAATTGGGGGATCTCCGTGCGCGAATTTGAAGAAGGCGCCGTATTGCACGTGCGCGCAATTGCTGGACTGCACGTCGTTACGCTGGCTTGGGACTTCGCACCGGGCCAGCAAGCGAAGAAGACCGGACTATTGGGCTTTGCCATCGAGCGCACCGAGTTCGACAGGAACGACAATATCCACGAGCGCTACTTCATTAGAGGGATCAAGCGCTTCAAGCACAAGGACGAGGGCCTGGCTCCTGGAACTCCGGTGCCGACGTCGGAGCATCCGATCCAGACATTTCAGTGGGGCGACTACACCGCCAAGCCCGAGACAACCTACGAATTCCGCGTCATCCCGGTCTACGGCAAGCCAAAACTCCTCGAGCTCGATGTTGCATCGGCAACCAAAATTCGTGTGAGCACGGAGGCAGAAGAGGGTGGAAAGAAGCCGGGAGAAATCACTCACGACATCTATTTCAACCGCGGCGCCGCCGGTTCTCAGGCGTTCGCACGCAAGTTCGGCAAGACCGAGCTCGATGAAGACGATCCCAGCTCGGATGCGCTGAAATGGCTTTCCCGTGGCCTGTTCGAGGCACTCGTCAAGTTCATCGAATATCCCTCGACGCTGCAAAACCCCGGTGACTACGCCTTGCGGGCGATGCTTTACGAGTTTCGCTACAAGCCCGTCGGCCTGGCGTTCAAGAAAGCGAAGAATGCCGGCGTCGACGTCGATATCCGCTACGAGGCACAAAGCTATGTGGACGAAAACGAGGAGATGATAGCTGCGGCCAAGATCAAGAGCATCTGCACGCCGCAGAAGTCGCGCGCCGGAATTAGGCACAATAAGTTCATCGTTCTGCTCCACAACGACGTGCCGATCGCCGTCTGGACGGGGTCGACGAACATTTCCTCGGGCGGCATCTTCGGCCATTCCAATGTCGGCCATGTCATATGGGATGGGGAGATTGCACAGAGCTTCCTCGATTATTGGGAGCGCCTGGCTGCACCGGACGTCACGCTTGCTCCCCTGAAGAAAGCAAATCTCGCTGTCGATGCGACGCCTGCGCGCCATACTTTGCCGCCGAAGAATCGCATCTTGCAGCTGTACTCGCCGCGCGACGACAAGACGAAGCCGACGACACTGGAATGGTATGCGGATCTCATCGCCGACGCCAAGCGGATGGCCTGTATCACGTTCGCCTTCAACCTGGACGACTTCCTCTACGAGGCGCTGGCAAAAGACGATGATACTCTCCGCTACTCGCTGTTCGACAAGGATCCGGGAGACGAGTTTGCCGACGAAATCAAAGTCACGGGTAACAGTGTCATGGCGCCCGGAGCCAAGCTTTCAAAGGGCGATCTCGAATTCTTCCTCGGCGAGAAGCTGACCGGTTTCAACCGCAACTTCTATGTTCACGACAAGTTTCTGCTAGTCGATCCGCTGGGGGGCGACCCGGTCGTCGTCACCGGCACTGCAAATTTCAGCCAGCCGTCACAGAACGCCAACGACGAGAATATGCTGGTCATCCGCGGTAACACGAGAGTCGCCGACATCTATTTCGGCGAGTTCATGCGCGTGTTCGACCACTTCTATTCGCGCTATGTCGTCAAGAAGATCAAGGAGGCGGGCAAGGGCGACCCGGACGCCGGTTTCCTGAAGGAGAATTGGAAGGAATGGGTGCCCGGTCATTTCAAAGCGGGGCAAAAGCAGTTGCGGCGCGAGATCTTCATGAAGCAGGATTGATTGGAAGCTGTTGGGATTAACGTCACCCGAAGAGGCGGCTGCGACTTTGGGTGACGTGCACCAGACTCCCGGAGTGTGGGGCGGGACGCCGGACACTGACTTAGTTCGTAGGATGGGTAGAGCACTTGCGAAACCCATCATGCTTCGTCACGCAACAGGGCCCTCGATGGGTTTCGCTTCGCTCTACCCATCCTACGAGCTGCATCACGTTCGAAGCAGTGCCGCCATTTCTTTCCAATGATAGATTCGCACCTTCTCGGTTTGATGCCGCGCGGCTTTGGCGATGGCATGGGCGATGTCGTTGCCGGCGAGCCCGCGATAGCGGTCGGCCGGGCCAAGGAGCAGCGGATTGAGCACGCCCCATATCGCGATGATGAGGCGTTCACGCGGGCGGTCCTCGTCGCGCTCGCCGAGGATCATCGACGGGCGGAAAATATGCGTGTGCTCGAAATCGAGCGAGAGAATGTCCCGCTCCACCTCGCCCTTAGTCCTGAGATAGAACACGCTGGAAGCGGCGTTGGCGCCAACGGCCGTGACCAGAAACACCGATCGTGCGCCGTTCGCCCTGGCGATCTCGGCCGCCAACACCGGATAATCGTGATCGATCTTGTAGTACTCGGCCTCGTCGGGCGTGTGCTTGCGCGTCGTCCCCAGCGCAATGAAGATCTCGTCCGCAACCAATTGCGGCTTGAGTGCGGGCAGGGAAGCGAGATCACCGATCAGCACCGTGAGCTTCGGATGGATCACCGCCAGCGGCTTGCGGGCCACCGCCACAACCCGCGAATAATCGGGACTGTCCAACAGGTCGCGCAGCAAATGCGAGCCGATGAAGCCGGTTGCGCCGAAGACAAGTGCGGTTTTCATTCAAGCCACCGTTTCGCGTTGATTGCGTGATCGCTCATTGAGAGTCAGCGGGAGTGGCGCCCGAAGGTCGTCGCCGAAGAATGTGCGTAAGCTCACTGCAGCCTCAATCTTCGGGGAGCTCATCGGGCCACCTCTGGGCGCCGTGCAGGATGCGCAATATCCGGATCGTGCTTTCCGTTACGGTATAAGCCGCGACATAGGGCGTGCCCACAATGACGAGCTCGCGTGTGCCGGCGACACGGCCAGGGCCCCCACTCTCGGGAAACTCGACGAGTCGATGCGCAGCGGCAGCGATCCGCTCGTCGAGTGCGATGGCTGCCCGGGGATTTTCAGCGACGATGTGGGTGAAGATGCCGTCGCGGTCCGACAGCGCGAAGGCGGACCAGACGAGCTTCACGACTTTGGTTCGTCCGCCCTGCGGCGAGCCGCCGCGCGCCGCTTTGCGAAATGCGCTTCGGCCTGTTCGTCGGAGACATCGGGCCGGGCATCGTTCAACGCCTCCAGAACCTTCGCGCGAAACCAGGCGTCATGAGCCTTGCCGTTCGTGAGGAGCTCGAGCGGTAGCGCGCCCTCATTGGCAGTCCGGGTCAGCAGGATGCGTACCGCGTCCGATACAGTTAGCCCCATCTCCTCAAGGACGGCAGAGGCACGATCACGGACTTCGGCGTCGATGCGGGTCTGGACAAGGGCATTTGCGGCCACGTTCGCCTCCTTCGATGCGATATAGCAGCGTAATTCAATTGAATGACGAGCACAAGAGGCGGCAGAGGACCGCGGCGCCCGCCCGCTAACGTTGCGGGGCTATCGTCGCGGCGGCTCGCGTGCCGATCGAAACACGCGATGACCGGCCTCGTGAACCCCGCCAGACGTCGCGCCGACCAAACGCCATGTCCGCATTCCTTGCAGAAATCCTGTTCGATCTCGTCAGAGCCATCGTGGGCAGCTGGCTGAGAGAGGCTGCGGTGGCCATCTGTGCGTGGCTCGATACCAAGATTCAAAGCCGCTCTGCGCGCCTTTTCCTCGGCCTCCTGCTCGGGGCCGCCGCCTTTTTTCTCATTCCTGCTATTGCCGGCCTGCTGGGTCTTTGATGCTCTCCGTGAAGACATACCTCGCCGTGGCATTGGCCATCGGGGCGCTCGTCTCGACGGTGCTCCTCGTCCTGGAGCCGCTGACCGACTTCGCGTTTCTTTGGCTGGAGTGGCCGGGCATCACCGCAGCGTATTTCTTCTGGGGAGCGGTTGGAGGGTCGACCTTCGCCGGCATCGCCATGTCCTGGGTCGTGAATGCACTGACCTACGGTCTCGGTGCTTTCGTCATTCTCAGCGCCTTCAAGGTGCTGAGGGAAGCATGATCCTCACGCCGTCTCGTCGTCACCCTTGGCGACGATCTCGACTTCGAAATAGCCCATGTCGCGGAGCTCGGCGGCTTTCTTCTCGGCCGCTTCCCGGGTGTCTCTCTTCAAGATGATCTGGCCCGCTCCGTCGCGGGCACAAACGAAATAAGGCATTCTCGCTTCCCAATTTCGTTTGCATACGCACGACGGCGGGTTCCCGCAATCGGACGGCTCACTGCTCCAGCCCGGCCTTTTGCCGCATCTTGTCGATCAGCTCCGAGGCCTCGGCCTTGGTCAGCTCGTCCGCGGGCGGGCTCTCGTGGGCCTGCTCGGCGAGGGTCTTGAGATAGGATTCCTGGGCTCCGGTCATCGGATCGTCGCCGGAAACCCAGTCCTTCGGGTCCTTCCGGGTGTTGTCGGCCATCGCTCATCTCCCATTCCGTTTTCCGTAGAACGTCGGACTCGACTCTTCGTTCCGTTTTTGTTCTCATGGGTCAAATCTAGAATTCGCGAGGCGGAACAATGCCGGACCTGGACTTTCTCAGGCGGGAGATCGAACGGATGCGCAGCCAGATGGGCAGGCAGAGGAAGGAGATCCTCCAGCTCCAGCGGGCAGGTATCGGCACGGCCTCGGCCGAAGCGCTGCTGTCGCGGATGGAAGCGAAGGTCGAGAGCCTGTGCGCGGAACGCGACGCGCTGAAGGCGGCAGAGCCGCGCCAGACCAAGGGCAGGGTGCTCGGCGGGAGGACATGGTGAGCAGGCGATGGTTCGACGACGAGAGAGACCTGTCGCCCTTCCTGACCGCGCTCGAGGACGTTCGCCGACGAGCGACGCGGGAAGGGTGGTGCTATGCCCACGTCCAGGCCATCATCGTCGCCATCGACCAGTACGCGGAAGCTGCGACAGGCAACCGCGAGTATTTCCTGAACAAGCCGGTTTCGATCGGAGAAAACCGGAAGGCGGCGGACATTCCGTGAGCGTTCCAGCGGCTCGCTGCCGCTGAGGTCCGGCAAAGCCGTCGGATGCAAATTAGCCCGCGCACAACGAACGATGCGTCATGTAAGCTTGCGCCGCTTCGGTTATGTCGCGAGCGCGCAAGCAACCCCAAGCATGCGCGCTTGTCGCTGCCGCCGATTAGCGCGGTGAGACGGAGGAGAGAGCCGACCTGGTGCGCCCGGGCGAAGCGGTCTTGCTTCGCGGCGAAGCAGTGCTCTTGCCGGACCTCCGACGAGCTTTTGGCGTGATCCCGTTCTGCTCATCGAACTGCTTCAGCCAAGCCGCGATATATCGCGGGTCCTCGGGACAAAGCCGCTCGAGCAAACGAAGGTTCTGCGCTCTGAATTCCACAAGGGTTTTCGGCATCACGGCTCCTCAAAACCCTGCCCGTCGCAAAAAATGCGTCTGGAGGGCTGCCGGGTCAACGGCAAAGAGCGCTTGAAATCCCGGGCGAGCTGATGCAGCGCCAAAAGCGAAAACCCCGCCCTTGGGAAGCGGGGTTCTCTGTCGAGGTGAAGCTTAGGGACGCTTCAACTGTAAGACGCGCAAGCGGCAAGAAAGTTCAAAAAGAAGATGCGCCGCTTGGCCGAAACGCGGATGCACTCGCGCCCGGCAATTACAAATCCGTAAGTCGGTTGAAAATCGACCTCGAAAAACTATCTCTGTGTCAGGCGGCAGCGTAACAAGCCGCCCTTCAACTGACCCCCAGCCGCCGCGCTCAGAACAGGCGAAGCCGGGTCCTTTGACATTCTCCCGCTTAAGGTCCCGCCTCATTGGCCTCAGAGGCAAACGTCCATGGCTGCCCGCACCTACAACCACGAACGCTGGTCGGAAGAGGACGACCGGCTGCTTCGATCCATGTGTGAAACCGGCAAGAGCCTCACACTGATGATCGTGAAGCTGAAGCGGCCCATTGCATCGATCAGGTCGCGCGCGATTGAGCTTGGCATCAATCTCCCGGGCACGCGCATCGGCCTGCGACGGAAGCGGCGAACCGCTTGAGCCCGCGCGTCCGGACAAAGCTGCTGAGCGACCTGCCTCCATCGCTGAAAGCCGGTGCGCACTTTCACGCCCTTGCGGCCGGGCTAGGCCGCGATCCGGTGTTCGACCGGCGTCGTCAGGAACTTGAGCGCTTCGGCATGTGCGAGATCCGGAACCGCGATCGCCGTGTGGCTGTACATCGCGTGTGTCCGCGACGCCGCGATCTGGTCCAGGATCTCCTTGCCCTTGATGACGTGGAGGCCCATGCCGTCATTGACGGGGAAGATCGCCAGCACCACGTCGTAAGCCGCGATGACCGCTCTGAGCGCTTCCGCCTTGTCTTCGGCGACGTCGACAAAAATACGAACATCAGCTGCGAGTTCACGCAGCTCGTTAAAATCCAGCATTGTCAGGATACTCCAACGCAACCAACCTGATCGAAGCTTGGTCGCGTTAGGTTACTGAAGCGTCAACAACGGGCGCCGAGCCACAAGTTTCACGACGAGGTGACTCCATGCTCTAAAGCGCGATGAATCGTCATCGCGCTTTAGGTTATTGTTTGAGCATGATCTTTTCGGAGAACCGCTACACACTTCTCCGGATCATGCTCTAACGCCTGGCGTCCTCCTTGCGAAGCCCGGCCTCCATGGCCTCGTCCACCAGGTTCAAGGTGGCGCCGTCATAACTCAGCTTGAGCCCGCGGCCGACGATCCAAGTCCAGCCTTCGCGGTCCTTGGTGGCCGGTGCGTTGAACTGCTCAGAGATCGATTTGACGGCGGTGTCCTGCGATCCGGGATTGTTCAGCGTCGCATCGACGCGCCAGATCGGATGCCTGGCGTCGGCTTCAACGCCGTGGGCTGTGACCTTGGCGCCGTTGATCTCGCATTCGAGGGTGTACGGACCTCGGCTCTGCCGGCAGAGATAGTGGCGTTGACTGACGAGCTTGCTCGCCTCATCGAATGTCATCCCCGGCGAGAAGCCGAAGATGTCGGACTTTTTCACGAGCGCAAGCGACGCAGGCTTCAAGAAGCCTGGCTGGATCGCGACGAGGGCTGCGACGGCGAACACGATCAAACCTGCAATGACGATAGCGACCTTCATCAGCACCCCATCGGAAAACTTGCGACCTTATGGCAGGCGCGGTGCTCTGGCAGGTTCAAGAAAATTGCAGGTCTTACAACATCTTGCACAGGAAGTCCGGAACCCCGCAGAGCCCATGCTTGCGTTTTCGGCCTCGATAGGGTCTAAGCCCGATCACTTCATGACTTCTGGCATGAATCAGCAGCGCGCATTCGCGGGTCCGGCCGCGTCCCCAGCAGCAGATTGCTCCGCGCACCCATTCAAAGGAATTCAGACCATGGCAAAGATGACGAAGACCCAATTGATCGATGCAATTGCCGAGGGCACGCAGCTTTCGAAGAACGACGTGAAGTCCGTGATCGAGTACATGGCGACCGTCGGCTACAAGGAGCTCAACGAGTCCGGCGAGTTCGTCATTCCCGGCTTCGTGAAGATGTCGGTCGTGAACAAGCCGGCGACCGAAGCCCGCATGGGCGTCAATCCCTTCACCAAGGAGCCGATGCAGTTCGCGGCGAAGCCCGCCAGCAAGTCGGTCAAAGCCTCGCCGCTGAAGGTGGCCAAGGACGCCGTCTGACGTGCCGGCGATGTCGTTGCGGCGCGCTCATTGGCGCGACGGCGCAGCGAGCAACGGCTGAAGACCAGGTGATGCTCGGCCATGGCGATGCCGAACATCACCGCGACCATCAAATACAGGCCGTAGCGCGCGGTACTCGCGCTGTCCGGAACGGCGAGCCCCGTTCCGTCACCATCCTCACCCGCTTCACAAGAAAAAGCCCCGCGCTTTCGCGCGAGGCTCTTCTGGCTGACGGCGTTGGGATTTCAGCGCCTGGCCGACAGCCATGGCTCCTAACCTAAAGTTGAAATTGCAAAAAGCAACAGCGCCGCCGTGACGGAATATGTTCGTCAGGCGGCGCTGCCGTGTAACTGGGCGCTGAAATCCCCAGCTTCAATGAGTGCTTGCTGCGCCGCAAAGGTTCAACGTCGCCCCGAGGAAATTTCGCCTGCGGGGGGCTGGACTTTTTGTTCTCATTTTGTTCTAGTATGAGCCGCCCAGGTGGACCGTTGGAGGTTGCTCATGACCGTCGAGAAACAGCGCGAAGTGATCAGGCTCTGGAACGAGCTCAGGAAGCTCGAGGGGCCTGCCGCGGAAGAGCTCCGCATCCAGATCCTCGAATGCTTCTCGAAGGAGAAGACGAAGCGGGCGGCCTGACCTGCATCGACGCCGCGCGCCGACGCGCAAGCCCGACCCCGCTCTGAGGGGAGCGCGCTTGATCTGTCGCCGCCTTGCTTGCCGGCGAACTCTTGTCGCGGAGTTTTGTCGGAGAAGGGTCTTGTTGCAGAAGGGTCTTGCCGCCGAAGAGTCCTGCCGCCGAACGTGTGAGCGCGCGCGCCTTCATCGATCGTTAGGAATTACTCTGCGCTCATTCTTGCGACTCCGATTCGTTCTTCGCGAACGAAATGGAGTCGAAGCTGGAACAAAGCAGGTCGTTGTTGTTGCAGTTCATCGCCGCGGAGCTGCCGGCTGCGGTCTGGCTAACAATAGCTTACGCGGATGCCGATAACCCTATTCGGTTAGGTTAAAAGCCCAATCGCGTTGCGCTTGCTGCGCCTTGGAGTAGGTGTCCTGC
This sequence comes from Bradyrhizobium sp. CCBAU 11357, assembly GCF_028128865.1. Lineage (NCBI taxonomy): Bacteria > Pseudomonadati > Pseudomonadota > Alphaproteobacteria > Hyphomicrobiales > Nitrobacteraceae > Bradyrhizobium > Bradyrhizobium sp. CCBAU 11357. The sequence goes on from NZ_LBJW01000015.1 coordinate 104,229, forward strand.
AAAGACAAGCAAGAAACGACTTTGCCAAGAAGCAATTTGCCATGATGCCTTTTTCAGAGCCGTCCTTTTTTCAAGGCGACCGGCACACCTACCGGCGCGTCGCCGTCGTCGGCGCGCTATTCTGTCTTGCCTTCGTCGTGATCAGCTTCTCGCTGCGGCCGCAGGCCGAGGACACGCGCGTTGCGGTCAAGGCCGACCGGCTGGTCCGGACGGCAGGCCAAGCACCGCGCGCCAATTGACGCTCAACGCTCGTCGCCGCAGCGGCGGTCGTCGGCCGGCGCCTGCGGGCCTGCGTCACCGCGCGAGGCGAGCGCCACGAAGCCGGCATAGCCGGACAGGTTGAGCAAGACTTCGAGCCAGACGGGCATATCGGCCTTCTTTCCCTCCGCTCAGCGGGAGGAAAGATTCAACGTCCGCGCGTAATCCCGGTTCCGTGCTCCCGCAGAGAAATTCAGAGCGGAGAGGTGGGGTCGAGCCTTCGGCCGAGGGTGGCGACGGATTCGCTCGACGGCTGCTCCTTCAGGAACTCGGCGATGGCCTGCGCCAGCTCGCGGTCGCTCATCGGAGTCGGCGGCGGGCGCAGCGTGCCGACACCGAAGCTGCGGACGATCTCGTCGTAGTGCTCATCGTCGGATCTGGGAACCAATTTGCGGATACGGGCCAGCAAAGCGGATAACGGCAAGCTTTCCTCCTCGATCGTCGTCCCTGCTGGCAACCGTCATGGCCTGCTGCCATCTGCTCCCGTTAAACTGAAAACCCCGCCAGCATCGCGGAGATGCTGACGGGGTCTTCGTGCTGTCGCCTCAACCCGGATGGCGGAGGCTCCCGCACTTGCAACGTCAATCCGCCACAGGCGATTTCGTTCCCCTCGTATCGACATGTTTTTGACGGCGATCGGTTCCCTGCGCCCGCGCAACCATCGCAGGCGCTCGCGGTTATCCCCGCAAGACGCGAAGGAGGAGAGCATGACGAAGACACTGGCAGTTCTGGCCACCATCGCAGCCGTCGGCGTAACCGCGGTGGCAGCCCCTGCGCCCGCCGAGGCGCATGATCGCGGCATCGGCCCGGGTCTTGCGTTCGGCCTGGCCGCCGGCGCGATCACCGCGGGCGCGGTCGCAGCCTCTCGCCCCTATGGCTATTACGGCCCCCGCTACGGCTATTATGACGGCCCGAGCTACTATTACGGACCGGGTCCGTATGCCTATTACGGCGGGCCTTACTATCGGCGTCACCACCACTGGCGCCATTGGTAGGTCGGCGATTGGGTGACCCCAATAGCGAAAAGCCCGGAGCGCTGCTCCGGGCTTTTTTCATTCGCATGTCATCGCGCCTGCCAGCGCGACGATGCTACGGCCAGAGCGAGGGTCGCTCGACCTTGCGGGCATTCTCCAGCGTCGACACGAAGTATTCCTCGCGCTCGCGCTTGAACTTTTCCTGGGTGGCACGGAAGGCGGCGATACGGGCGGCGATCTCTTCGCGTTCGCGCTCTTTGCGCTGTTCGTCTTCGGTCATGTCAAATCTCCCCTCTACACCTTGAGTATGTGCACATCTGAACTCAAGCACTGCCGCCGCAATCACGTTGAGTCGCGTCAACACATCCATTGGCACTTCCGAATGGGGCGTCAATGGGGAGGAGGCATTGCAGGATTGTGATATGCGAAGGTCGGAAGAAATTGCCGAGCGCGTTGCGTTGGCGCTTGATAAGAGCGTCAACGATCTTGCCGCTTGCGCATGTTGCTGTCATGCCGAACGGACTCGGGAGGCGCGATTGATCGCATCGGATCTTCAGAGCGGTATCGAGCGGCTCGGCGACATGATCGCCGAGGCCAGGACCATCGTGCCGTTCACCGGTGCCGGCATCTCGACCGAATGCGGCATTCCCGATTTCCGCTCGCCGGGCGGAATTTGGACGCGCAACCGTCCGATCCCGTTCCACGAGTTCGTCGCGAGCCAGGAGGCGCGGGACGAATCCTGGCGGCGGCGCTTTGCGATGGAGGCGGTCTTTGCCGCAGCGAAGCCCGGCCGCGGCCATCGGGCGCTGGCATCGCTCTACCGCGCCGGCAAGGTTCCCGCCGTCATCACCCAGAACATCGACAACCTGCACCAGGCCTCGGGCTTCGCGCCGGAGCACGTGGTTGAACTTCACGGAAATACCACTTATGCGCGCTGCATCGGTTGTGGGCAGGCCTATCCGCTCGACTGGGTGAAGCGCCGTTTCGACGACGATGGCGCGGCGCCCAACTGCACCGCCTGCGACGAGCCGGTGAAAACCGCCACGATTTCCTTCGGGCAGATGATGCCGGAGGACGAGATGCAGCGCGCGACAGCGCTGTCGCAGGCTTGCGATCTCTTCATCGCGATCGGTTCCTCGCTGGTGGTCTGGCCGGCCGCCGGCTTTCCGATGATGGCCAAGCGCGCCGGTGCACGTCTCGTGATCATCAATCGCGAGCCGACCGAGCAGGACGACATCGCCGACCTCGTCATCCAGCACGACATCGGCGAGACTCTCGGGCCCTTTGTCGCAAATTGAGGCGTCAATTTGATTCGCGGCTGTGCAAGCTGTTCATAGGTTCCGGCGAATCTCTTTTTTGTCTATGCGTCGCAACCGGGAGTGTTATCTTTTGAGTCGAAAGATTCGCGTCGCGTCGAATTGAGAACATTCTCTTAAGACGCGTGATTCGAGCGCCGCCAATGTGGCGGGTTGCATGGCAGTGTGGGGTCCGGGGTTATGGGGTCGTCGGACGGATTTGAGTCCAAGAAGCTTGGAGTTCCCGGACAGGGCACCTCGCCGGGGCGCTTGACGCCGAGCGAGCATGGCAGCGCCGGCCGCGACACCGCACTCAGTCCGTTCACCGGATTGGGCGAAGCCAGCGCCAACCTCGTCGAGGTCACCGGCGTCATCAAATGGTTCGACGCCTCCAAAGGTTACGGCTTCATCGTTCCCGACAATGGCTGGCCCGACGTCCTCCTGCACGTTACCGTGCTTAGGCGCGACGGCTTTCAGACGGCTTATGAAGGCGCCCGCATCGTCGTCGAGTGCATCCAGCGCGCCAAGGGCTACCAGGCTTTCCGCGTCGTCTCGATGGACGAGTCGACCGCGATCCATCCGGCGCAGATGCTGCCGCCGCGCACCCATGTCACGGTCACCCCGACCAGCGGGCTGGAGCGGGCTCAAGTCAAATGGTTCAACCGGCTGCGCGGCTTCGGCTTCCTGACCTGCGGCGAGGGTACCCCTGACATCTTCGTGCACATGGAAACGCTGCGCCGCTTCGGCATGACCGAGCTCAGGCCGGGCCAGTATGTGCTGGTCCGCTTCGGGCCCGGCTCCAAGGGTATGATGGCGGCCGAGATCCATCCCGAGACCGGATCGCCGGGATTGCAGTCGCACTAAGAATTCCCGCAATCGTGAGCAGAGGCGCGCTGCAAGTGTGGCGCGCCTCTTCCTTTTCCGGCGGTCGCCGCGTAAGGACTGACTTAAGTCCCACGCCGCGAGAGCCCCCATGAATTCTGATCGAAAGGCCGTCTGGTCCGCTCTGAAGGGCTGGCTGGCCGCCATCCTCGTCATCGCCGTCTGGGCCGTCGCCGCCGCGCCGGCCGGCGCCGCCAGCTTCCAGCCGCTCGAGATCGTCACCAAGAATGGCGTGCAGGTGTTCTCGGTCGAGATGGCAACGACCGCGGAGGAGAAGGAGACCGGCCTGATGTACCGCAAGGAATTGGCCGACGGCAAAGGCATGCTGTTCGACTTCAATCCCGAGCAGGAAATCTCGATGTGGATGAAGAACACTTATGTTTCGCTCGACATGATCTTCATCCGCGCCGATGGCCGCATTTTGCGCATCGCCGAGAATACCGAGCCGTTGTCGACGAAGATCATCTCCTCCCGGGGGCCCGCCCGGGCCGTGCTGGAGGTGGTGGCGGGAACGGCGCAGAAGTACGGCATCCGCCCCGGTGACCGCGTCGGCCACCCCCTGTTCGGCGGCAAATAGGGCGGGCAGGGCTATTGCGACCCCGGCCGGCGGCTTTGGAAGCTTGCTGGCGCTCTGGGAAGCGTGTATCGACGGGGCTCGCCGGACATTCGGGGTATAGCGCAGCCTGGTAGCGCGGCAGTTTTGGGTACTGCAGGTCGTTGGTTCGAATCCAGCTGCCCCGACCAGTCCCGGGCGGCGCTGGCCTAGAGGTCAGCATCCAACCGGCAATGGCCACATCCACGTGTCCGGCCTCCGCATCGCGCGGAAATCAGCAAAGCCTCATCGAACCTTCGCCCGTCGCCATCGACAAATCCGTGTTGGGGATTTCAGCGCCCAATGTCTAAACGGACGCCGCCAAGCGATGAATATTCCGCTTGTGCGGCGTTGCGCTTTTCGGGCCGCGCTCGTCAGTTCGACGCGCACCAGCCGGGCGGAAATGGGACGTATGACCAGGCCATCTGGTTGTCGTTGGCGGCTTGCGGTGGCTCTCGAGAGGCCGTGCTCACGATTGGCGCGGGCGGCGCCACGCGGAGCGCGAGGCGCAGACGTGCCCATTGCAATTTCATCATTGTCGTCCCCCCGCAATCTACTTGCTTCCAAACGTTCCGATCGTCTGCAAAGTTCAGTGTAGAAATCACTGTGCGCCGAAACGGCGCGCTCGCCCTCAAATCACGGACATTCTAGAAAAACCGGCGCCGACTTTCAACCGATCGCGCCGCCCCATCCCAAGAAGTAAGGTTGATCGGCAAGGTTAAAGACGAGCGGCTGTTGCGGTCGTCTGCGTGGCTGTTATCACGTCGGTCCCGGCTCGCGATGGGCTGCTTTCACTCTGTGGGACCACAGATGACGGTTCGTCGCGGCGCGCGCATCTTTTGAGTTCTGCGCCAGCGAGTTCTGCCCATGTCTCTTGATCCCAACATCAGGACCGTCGGTCCGCAATCGAACTGGACCGAGATCTGGCACCTCTGGACGGTGATCGTACCGCGCCGCTCCATCAACGGGCAGTTCGTGCTCGGCAAGGTCTGGCGTCGCCACGACGGCCGCGACTGGATCTACAAGAAGTTTACCGAGTTCGACGGCGAAGAGGCGGCTTAGCCGCCGCCTCTCAGGCCGCCTTCGCTTCGGCAGCCGGCTTGGCCGGCGGCGGCTTCAGCGGCTTGTCCTGCTTCTTCGACCACGAGATGTAATAGGCCACTGTCGTCATGATCGCGATGCCGGCGACACTGACGAAGATCTGCGCGAGCAGCGAGCCCGAGCTCATCGACAGCTCGAAATGACCGACGAAGGACAGGAACACGCCGACGCAGAACACGGCGAGCGACTGCTGGCCGCAGACGATCAAGGGATCGAACACCTTCCACTCCAGCCCCGGCCACTCCTTCGGCACGAAGCGGATCACCAGGATCACGATCACCACGAAATGGAGGAAGCGGTACGGCGCGAGGTTGGTCTTGTCGTTGGGGTTGAAGGCCGAGAACAGCCATTCCGGGAACATGCCGCCGAAGGCGGGGAAACGGCCGGCCATGGTCATGACCAGCGCGAACAGGAGATAACCGAGGCAGACCCACAGCGTAACAGGCGAATTGATCAGCGCGATCGAGCGGCGCGCGCCGCCCATGGAGCACCAGGCGCCGAACACGAACAGCACCTGCCAGCAATACGGATTGAAGTACCACTGGCCGGCGGGATAGGCGGTCAGATTCCAGCCGTAATGGCGCGCGGCGAGCCACAGCACGATCGACAGGATCATCGTCAAATCGGGCTTGCGCAGCATGAACCACAGCACCGGCGGGAACAGGCCCATCAGCACGATGTAGAGCGGCAGCACGTCGAGGTTGAGCGGCTTGAAGCGCAGGAACAGGCCCTGGCGCAGCGTCTCGGTGGCGTTGTCGACGAGGCCGGCGACGTTGAACTCGTTGATCATCTCGGAATCGCCGAAGCGCAGCGCGAGATAGCTGATCGAGGCGATGTAGATCACGAACAGGATGATGTGGGCCACATAGAGCTGCCAGACGCGCTTGGTCAGCCGCGTCGCGCCGACGATGAAGCCGCGGTCCAGCATCATCCGTGCATAGACGAAGGAGGCGGTGTAGCCGGAGATGAACACGAACAGGTCGGCCGCGTCGGAAAAGCCGTAGTTGCGGGTCGTAATCCAGTTCACGACGTTGTCGGGGATGTGGTCGAGAAAGATCGCCCAGTTCGCGACACCGCGAAACAGGTCGAGCCTGAGGTCACGGCCCTTTTCGGGCAGCGTGGCGTTGATGTTCAGGAAGGCCATGCGACGGAAGCTCTCGAAGAGGACGGATCTGCTGGTATCGACGAGACGGCGCCGGGCGGGATCCCGGCGCGGAAGGCGGGTACGCAATTGTCACGGTGCAGCATAATGACTATACCGTTGGCGAGGGTGCCGGGGCCGGAATCACGATCAGTTCCCAACCGGTTTCTCTATACTATCCCCGAGATTTCCACCAACTGCCACCGTGACGCATCGAATTCGAACGAAAAGACGAAGAGGCCCGGACCAGTCATGACCGCACGCATTTTCAAGCCTGCCAAGAACGCGATGCAATCGGGCCGGTCCAAGACCAAGGAATGGCAGCTCGACTACGAGCCGGAGCAGCCGCGGTCGGTCGAGCCGCTGATGGGCTGGACTTCGTCGGCCGACATGAAGCAGCAAATCACGCTGCGCTTCCACAGCAAGGAAGAGGCGATCGCCTATTGCGAGCGCAAGGGCATCGCCTATCAGGTGATCGAGCCCAAGGAGTCGATCCGCCGGCCGGTCGCCTATGCCGACAATTTCTCGTTCCGCCGCGGCGAGCCCTGGACGCACTGAGGGGCCATTCTCATCCGAAGCATCCAAAGTGCCGTCATGCCCGGGCTTGTCCCGCCTGCGCGGCCGAAGCCGCTTCGGCGAGGCGAAGGCCCGGGCATCCACGTTTTGGCGATAGATGAAGAACGTGGATGGCCGGGACGAGCCAGGACGAGCCCGGTCGTGACGAAGGGAGCGGCTGGTCGCCAGAGCCCAAGAACCCTTGCCCAAGAACCCTTGCCCAAGAACCCTTGCCCAAGAACCCTTGGCAGCCATTTCCCGCCGTGCTTCGCTGGCCGCCATGACACGACCATGGCGGGGCGGGGTATGGCGGGGCGTGACCAGCTCGACGGCATCGATCTGAAAATCCTATCCGAGCTGCAGCAGGACGGGCGGGTTCGCAACAACGAGCTGGCGCTGCGGGTCGGTGTGTCCGCGCCGAATTGCCTGCGGCGGCTGAAGTCGCTGTTCAGCCGCGGCGTGATCCGGGCAGTGCGCGCCGTGATCGACGAGCGGCTGCTCGGCTACGAGGTGGTGTCGTTCGTCTCGATCCAACTCGGCAGCCAGGCCCAGCCGGTGCTGGAGGCGTTCGAGAGCTCGATCGCCGCGATCCCGCGCATCCAGCAATGCTGGCGGATTTCCGGCGATACTGACTATCTGCTCAAATGCGTGGCGCCGAGTGTCGAGAGCATGCGCCAGCAGCTCCTGCATTTCGCCGCGATGCCAAACGTCAAGAACGTCCGCAGCTTCCCCGTGCTCGGGGTTGCCAAGGACGTGCCGCTGCCTTTGCAGGAGGTCGCGGTGGCGTAGCGGCAGGCGAGAGCGTGATGAAATGAGGCTTGATCGCCGAACGACGG
>NZ_LBJW01000016.1:0-344098 GCF_028128865.1 Bradyrhizobium sp. CCBAU 11357
GCCCCGCGGCCGGCGGCGGTGCCGGCGGGCGGTTGATCACGGTGTTGATGACCGTCGTGTTGTGGATGTTCTGATAGATGATGTTGTTCGGCGGCGGCGCGACATAGACCGGCGGCCTGACGAATACCGGGATCGGCACGAACACCGGCTGCGGCAGCACGAACAGGCCGACCACGGGCAGTGGCGGCGGCAGCACGACGAAATCCGGCGGCGGCGGTGGCAGGTAATAGACCGGCGGCGGCGGTGGCGGCGCGAAGCCGAAATCGGGATCGCTGAAATACAGCACGGGACGGTCGACATAGACCACCTCCTCCGGCGGCGGTGGCGGCACGTCGTAGTCGATCATCGCGAAGCTCGGCGGCGGCTCGGGCGGCGCGGTGAGGATCGCAAGGCGGCGCCGTGCGTCCGCCGCATGCGGCCCGCGCGGATAGCGGCGCAGATACGACCAATAGGCCTCCGGCGTGTCGGTCCGGTAGGTCCGCCGCCAGGTGATGGCTTCGCGGCGCGCGGCAACGATCGCCATCACGCGCTTGGCGAGCGGGTCGTTCGGATAGGCCGCGAGAAACTCCTCATAGGCCGGCAGCGTATCGCGCTCGAGCGCGGCGGCATAGGCATCCTGCACGCCGAGATCGCGGATCGGCTTGCTCCGGATCGCGGCGACCTGGTCGGGCGCAGCCGCCGGCGGCGGCGCATCGGGCGCGCGCTCGAAGAACGAGAATGGCGCCGAGATCTTCTGCTCGTTCCAGGGCACCTGCGCGCCCTTGGAGGCCTCGTTGACGCGCAGGCGGACGCGGTCGAACACCTCGGGCAGCGGCAGGCCGCCGGTGCGGATCATCTCGGCGAGCGACTGCGCATAGATGCCGTAGGGCCCCGGCTCCTCCGGCGCCACCGTGCCGGGCGCGGCGTTGAAGGCGATCAGCATGTTCGGCTCCGGCTCGACCAGCGCCAGACCGCTCGCGATCGGCTGTCCGCCCTCGATGAAGGGCTGCGCCCGGGCCGCGTCGAGCACCACGATATTGGCCTTGAGCGGAATCGAGGCGAGCTGGCGCGCATAGTCACTGATGCGCAGGGCCTCGGTCGGTATGTCGGTGTCGCGGCTGATGTTGGAATCGACCGGGATGAAATAGTTCTCGCCGGCCAGCTGCACGCCGTAGCCGGCCAGATAGAGCATCGCGACAGTGCCCGGCCCCGACGCCTGGGCCTTCTGAATGAAATCGCGCAAGCTCTTGCGCAGCGTGTCGCCGTCGAGATCGCGCGCGCCGACCACGTCGAAGCCCGCCGCCTGGAGCGTCTGCGCGATCAGGCCGGCATCGTTCGCGGTGGTCGCCAGCGGCGATTTGGCATAGGCGCCGTTGCCGACCACGAGCGCGATGCGCTTCTCCTGCTGCTGGGCACGCGCCTGATGCGGCGCGCCCGCGGCAAGGACCGCCATCGGCAGGAGAAGGCAGAGGAAGACTTTGAGCGTCCCGCGCATGGCTGTGCCCGCTTTTGTTGTTGAGGTGGCCACCGCGTATCAGGCGCGCGGCCAGCTGAATGGCACTTGAACGAGATGCCCGGATTGGGGCGGTGGCATGGCGCCGCCACCCAAGTCAACTCCACGTCGAACCTCCACGTCGGGCGCAAGCCTCGCGACCGCACTGCGGCGCGAGGCTCCTCGGCCCGTTCAGCCCTGGGCGATCGGATCGACCGTGCCCGTCGTGAGCCGGTAGATGCCGCCGACGACCTTCAGCTTGCCCTGCTCCACGGCCGCATTGAGGATTGGCGCAGCCGTCTTCAGCTTGGCGATGTTGTCGACCACGTTCTGCCGGATGGCGTTGTTGAGCACGTCCCCGCCCCGCTGCATCGCCGCCTTTGCGGCGGGCGCGATCGCATCGACCAGCGAGGGAATGTGGCCCGGCGGCGACGTATTGTCCTTGATCGCCTTCAGCGTCGCATCCACCGCGCCGCAGGCATCGTGGCCTAGCACGAGGATCAGCGGCGTGTTGAGCACGGCCACCGCATATTCCATGCTTGCGATGGTTTCGGTGCCGGCAAAGTTTCCGGCGACGCGACAAACGAACAGGTCGCCGCGACCCGTGTCGAAAGCGTATTCCGGCGCGATGCGCGAGTCGGCGCAGCTCAGCACGGCCGCGAACGGGTTCTGCCCGCCGGCCAGCGCCTCGCGCTCGTGCTTGAAATCGTGGCGCCGCGACACGCCGGCGACGTAGCGCCCATTGCCCTCCGTCAGCCGCTTCAGCGACGCGTCGGGCGACAGCACATTCTGCGGCTTCGGCGGCTGCTTGGCGTCCTTGGCCAAGGCGCCACTGGCGAAAGCTCCACCGGCGAAAGCCATGCCGAACGCGGCGGCGCCAAACAGCATCGCCGATCGCCGCGACGGCGCGATGACTTGAGGCAGAGGTTCGTGATGCAAAGCGTCAGAGCACTTGTCGCACATGTGACACCTCCTCGGGTCAATGGACGAATGAAGCGTCGCGAAGACAGGCCTCAAGAGTCGCCGCGCGTCCACAAGCCCTGTGCCCGGCGCGATCAGAGGCACCTCATCGTACCACGCGCCCTACTCGACGGCTTCCAGCTCCGCGAGTTTCGTGCGCGCGGTTGCCTCATCCAGAGCAACGAGCTCGCCCGGCCCGAGATTCGCCTCGCCCGCCGTCGCGACGGACACGACCGCAAGTCCGGCCAAACCGCCGAGCACGGCGCCGCCCATGGCGGCATCGTGCCTGGCGCTGCTCTTGATCAGGTAGAAATGCGTCCGGCCTGCCTCCATGACGATCTCGCGCTTGGTCTCGCCCGGAAACATCAGCTCAGTCACCAGCACGTCGTGACGTCCGGCAGGTCGATCGGCATAGGCATATTTCCCGGCCACGATTTTTCCGAGCGGCGCACCGTCGAGTTTCACCTCGCAGCCGCAAATAGCCATGCTCAGGCTGTTCCTTTTGTCCTGCAGGAACACCACGCGCCCGTGCCCCGCGCGCGGAGGCCCGACCTTTTTCGACACCGACGCAAAGTCCGTTCCAACCTGATTGCTGACGCACCCCGTCAGCATGGCACAAACGGCCACCAACAACGCACCCTGTCGCAGCATCATACGCCCCATTCCATTCCCCGGGGCACATGCTAGTCGGAATCAGCGCTGGGTTGCAACCGATGCAGTACGACTACTTTGTAAAAACCGGAACGCGCGGCGGAGAAGCTAAAGCTGTTGCACGTCCACCACGCCCGCGACCGCCTTGATCGCGCCGGCGATCTGCGGCGAGACCTTGAAGCGCCCGGGCAGCTTCATCTCCACCTCGGTCTCGAGGTCGAGCATCATCACCAGCGAGACCTCGCCGTCGCCGCTTCCGCGCGGTGCGATGCCAGGACTGCCGACCTTCGGCGCGCCGCCGTTGGTAGCCGCCATATCGGGCCCGGCGAGACGCCTGGCGATCGAGTCCAGCGGCTTGGTGTCGCGCAGGAAGATGCGCAGGCCCTTCTGCGTCTTGGCCGCGGCGTCATCGAGCGGCTCGGCATGCAGCACGCGGGCGCGGACGTCCTCGCCCTGGAGCTCGGCGCCTAACTGCAGCAGCACGGCCGCGCCGGGCTCCAGCACGTCGCGATATTGCGCGAGGCCTTCCGAGAACAGCACCGCCTCGAAATGGCCGGTGGGATCGGACAGTCCCATGATGCCCATCTTGTTGCCGGTCTTGGTGCGCCGCTCCATGCGCGAGACAACGGTCGCGGCGACCTTGCCGGCGGTGGCGCCGGTCTTCACCGCACGCGAGAACTCGGCCCAGCTCTGCACCCGCAGCCGCTTCAGCACGGTCGCGTAATCGTCGAGCGGATGTCCCGACAGGAAGAAGCCGATCGCGTCGTATTCGCGGCGCAGCCGCTCGGCCGGCAGCCACGGCTCGACCTGAGGCAGCATGATGGTCGGCGCATCCGCCGACATGCCGAACATGTCGTTCTGGCCGATGGTCGCAGCTTCATGCGCCCGCTGGCAGGCGGCGAGGATCGCGTCCGCACCGGCAAAGACGCGCGCCCGGTTCGGCTCCAGCGTGTCGAAGGCGCCGGCAGCGGCGAGGCTTTCGATGATGCGCTTGTTGATCGCGCGCGGTGAGACGCGCGCGGCGAAATCGGCGAGCGAGGTGAACAGGCCGCCTCGGGTGCGCTCCGCGATGATCTGCTCGATCGCCTGGATGCCGACGCCCTTGAGCGCGGCGAGCGCGTAGTAGATCGTGTTCTCGCCGACCTCGAAAGTGGCGCCCGAGCGGTTGATGTTCGGCGGCTCGACCTTGATGCCGAGGCGCTGCGCCTCGGAGCGGAATTCGGAGAGCTTGTCGGTGTTGTTCAGATCGAGCGTCATGGACGCTGCGATGAACTCCACCGGATAATGCGCCTTCATGTAGGCGGTGTGGTAGGACACCAGCGCATAGGCCGCCGCGTGGCTCTTGTTGAAGCCGTAGTCGGCGAATTTTGCGAGCAGCTCGAAGATGGTCTCGGCCTGCCCCTTCGGCACGCCGTTCTTCACCGCGCCCGCGACGAAGATGTCGCGCTGCTTGTCCATCTCGGCGCGGATCTTCTTGCCCATGGCGCGGCGCAGCAGGTCGGCGTCGCCGAGCGAATAGCCCGACATCACCTGCGCGATCTGCATCACCTGCTCCTGGTAGATGATGACGCCGAAGGTCTCCTTCAGGATCGGCTCCAGCACGGGATGCAGATATTCCGGCTCCTCGTCGCCGTGCTTGCGGGCGCAATAGGTCGGGATGTTGGCCATCGGGCCCGGCCGATACAGCGCGACCAGCGCGATGATGTCCTCGAAACGGTCCGGCCGCATGTCGATCAGCGCCCGCCGCATGCCCTGACTTTCAACCTGGAACACGCCGACCACGTCGCCGCGCGCCAGCATCTGGTAACTCTCGGCATCGTCGATCGGCAGCGTGGCGAGATCGACATCGATGCCGCGCGGCTTGAGCAGCTTGCAGGCGACGTCGAGCACGGTGAGCGTCTTCAGGCCGAGGAAGTCGAACTTCACGAGGCCCGCGGGCTCGACCCACTTCATGTTGAACTGGGTCACCGGCATGTCGGATTTGGGATCGCGGTAGAGCGGCACGAGCTCGCTCAGGGGACGATCGCCGATCACGATGCCGGCCGCGTGGGTCGAGGCGTGGCGGGTCAGGCCTTCGAGACGCTGGGCGATGTCGAAGGCGCGCGCCACCACCGGGTCTTCGTCGCGGAACGCCTGCAGCTTCGGCTCGCTTTCGATCGCGGCGGCCAGCGTCACCGGCGCCGCCGGATTCTGCGGCACCAGCTTGGTCAGCTTGTCGACCTGGCCATAGGGCATCTGCAGCACGCGGCCGACGTCGCGCAGCACGCCGCGCGCCTGCAGCGTACCGAAGGTGATGATCTGCGCGACCTGATCGCGGCCGTAGCGCTGCTGCACGTAACTGATCACCTCGCCGCGGCGGTCCTGGCAGAAGTCGATGTCGAAGTCCGGCATCGAGACGCGTTCGGGATTGAGGAAGCGCTCGAACAGCAGGCCGAACCTGATCGGATCCAGGTCGGTGATGGTGAGCGCCCACGCCACCAGCGAGCCCGCGCCGGAGCCGCGGCCCGGCCCGACGGGAATGCCCTGGCTCTTCGCCCATTTGATGAAGTCGGACACGATCAGGAAGTAGCCCGCGTATTTCATGCGGGTGATGACGTCGAGCTCGAAGGCGAGCCGCTTGGCGTAGGTCTCCTCCGTGGTGCCCTGCGACAGGCCGTGGACGCTGAGGCGCTTGGCCAGCCCCTCCTCCGCCTGGCGCTTCAATTCGGCGGCCTCGACTGCGGCGGCATCCGAGCTCTGCGCCGCACCCACGGTGAAGAACGGCAGGATTGGCTTGCGCGTCATCGGCCGGAACGAGCAGCGCTCGGCGATCTCCACCGTCGAGGCCAGCGCCTCCGGAATGTCGGCGAACAGCACCGCCATTTCGGCGCGCGTCTTGAAGCGATGATCCGGCGTCAGCTGCACGCGGTCGGTCTCGGCGATCAGCCGGCCGCCGGCGATGCAGAGCAGCGCATCATGCGCTTCGTAATCGTCCGTGGTCGCGAAATACGGCTCGTTGGTCGCAACAAGCGGCAGCCCCTTGGCGTAGGCGATGTCGATCAAGCCGCCTTCGACGCGCCGCTCCTTCTCGGCGTTGTGGCGCTGCAATTCGATATAGAGGCGGTCACCGAACAGAGCAGCGAGACGCTCGCACCGCACGCCGGCGAGCTCGGCCATGCCACCGGCCAGTGCCAGCGAGATCGGCCCGTCCGGCCCGCCCGTCAGCGCGATCAGGCCCTCCGTCTCGCCCTCGAGCCAGTCGAGCTTGATGAACGGAGCATGGCTGTCCGGCGATTCCAGGAACGCGCGCGAGTTCAGCCGCATCAGGCTGCGATAGCCGCCCTCCTGCGCGGCCAGCAGCACCACGCGCGACGGTCCCATCGCGTTGCGCGCGTTGGGATCCTGATCGCCGAAGTCGATGGCCAGTTCGCAGCCGACGATCGGCTGGATGCCCGAGCCCGCCATCTTGTCGGAGAACTCCAGCGCGCCGAACAGATTGTCGGTGTCGGTCAGCGCCAGCGCCGGCTGGTGGTCCTTCTTGGCAAGCTCGGCGAGCTTGGCGATCTTGATCGAGCCCTTGAGCAGCGAATAGGCCGAGTGAACGTGAAGGTGGACAAATCCGGCGCTCGGCATGGTCGCGTGACGGCCTCTTGCAGATGAGATGGAGCGGTCGCCGGCTCCTCAAGGCATCATGCACTCGCGCGGCCGACTCGGCATCGCAATGGTGGGGTCTCGCGCCGCCAGAGTCCACGCCGGAGCGGCCGCTTCGCCGCGTCGTCCCGCTTTTCCCCAACCGGGCCTGCCCCGGAGCCGCGGGGACAAAGCTGCGGGATGCTCAAAGCTGCGGGATAACCTGCGCCCAGATCGCGATCATCCCGACGAACAGCGTGATGGACGCCAGCGCAGCCGCCTCTTCCACGAAAATCCTGAACATGGTCTCGCTCCCTCGCTAGAACGTATGAAGAACATTGTTCTCATTTCGTTCTCAGGAGTCAAGCCTGACCCGAGATCTCGCAGCGCGATGGTTAACTCGCTGAATTCACGCAATAAAAAAGCCCCGGCCGAGGCCGGGGCTTTCGTCGGCCGCTCGCGTGGAGCGGGTCGGGCTTAGTAGCGACCCAACATCGGGCCGCCGAACTTGTAGTTCAGGCGGACGAGGCCCATGTCGACGTCCTGACGGATGCGCTCCGTACCGGCAAAGCCGGCGAAGGTGACGTCCTTGTCGGCCAGGAAGATGTGGTTGTACTCGACACCAACCGACCAGTTCGGCGCAAAGCCGTACTCGAGGCCGGCACCGACAGTGCCGCCCCAACGGGTGTCGCTGGTCGACGCCAGCAGCGGACCACCGAGGCCATAGATCTCGTACTTGTCGCTGACCACAGCCGCACCACCCTTCACGTAGAGCAGCACGTTGTTCCAGGCATAGCCGACCTGGCCAGTGATCAGACCGAACGCGTCGATCTTGGTGCGGTTGCGGGTGGCGAACAGCGCGCTGACGTTGTCGCCCGAGAAGTCAGCCCAGTTGCCCTGGCCTTCCAAGCCGAACACGAACTGCCCAGACTGCCAGCGATAGCCGACCTGGCCACCGACCGTGGCGCCGGTCGCGTCGTGCGAACCTTCACGACCGAGACCCACGAAGTCCCAGGTCGCGTGCGACGAACCGCCGCCTCCGTTGATGCCGATGTAGAAGCCGCTCCAGTCGTAAACAGCAGCGATCGCCGCCGGCGGCGCCTTGGTGTAGGGCCGTGCCGCGAGATCGGCAGCCAGCGCCGGCGCAGCCGCGCTGAGCGCGACAAGGCTGACAGCGGCGAGCAACAACTTCTTCTTCATTTGATTCCCGTTCCAGTTTCTTCAGAGGCCCCCGGGCCGTGGCGTGGTCATAACAGCGATCGACGGAATTGCTGTAACCGCGACGCCACAGTGCAATCCAAAGGACGCCGCTCATTAACGAATGTTAATCGCAGGTGCGCGAAACCCTTTGAAACAAGGGGTTTTCAGCAGTTCCAACGTCGAGAGACGAGATCAACTGCATGCGCGCGTAACATCGTCGCGCGCACATTCGCGTGATGGGAGAGTCGAAAAGCGCGGTCGAGTTGCTCATCCCATTGTCGCCATATTTTCGCTCGCATTCATCACATTCCTGCTCGCACAATCGCAAGCTTACTCGCGCACGTTCGGCAAGGATCATTCCTTCTGTCTCACGGCGATGAATGGCCGAGACTAAACAATTGCAGGTTCGACATCCTGCGCGCTGAGCTCGCCGCGCCGCACTCCTGCTCGCCCTCTCCGCATTCTCGCGACAAGCGGAGCTGCGCGCGCGCAAACTTCTAATCCGCGCAATCCGATCTGCACGCACGTCGCCGCCCGGGCCGCGCTGCGGCTAGCGGCCGATGATCGAGTTCGCCGCAGCGACGTGCGAACCGCGAGCGCCGGAACGTCTCGCAACACATTTGCCGGACGTCTGTCCGAAATAAATGCGCACGGCGCAGGCGGCGCAAGTTGTGACCGCGCCAGTCATCGTATAGCGTCCGTCCAAGCTGTCCTTCGCGCAGTCGATCCTGCCATGCTCGCCCGTATCCTGCTCCTCCTGGCCTCGCTCTTGCTCCCGGGCGCTTTGCATGCCGAAGCAGCGCCGACCGAGAAAGCCGGATTTGCCTCCAGGCTGACGATCTACCTCGCCAAGGGGCCACCCGATGCTTGCGGCCCGGGCTGCGACCGCTGGATCGCCGTCGAAGGTGAGATCGATCGGGAGGCTGCGCTGCGCATTCGCCGCTTCCTCGCCGCCGTCAAGGACCTGCAGCGTCCGATCTACCTGCATTCGCCCGGCGGCAACGTCGAGCAGTCCTATGCGATCGGGCGGTTGCTGCGCAGCCGCAAGGCGATTGCCAGGGTCGGCCGGACGATCGCGACCGCCTGCGCTGCGGGCACGCAGGTGGACGCCGCGTGCCTGAAGCTCAAGAACGCAAACGGCGAGGTCGAGGCCGAGCTCACCACTTACCGTGCCATGTGCAACTCGGCCTGCGGATACGTGTTTCTCGGAGCGACGTCGCGCGAAGTCGCCCCCGATGCCGCAATGGCGGTCCACAATTCCAGGCTGGTGCTCGCCTTTGACGGACGGCCCGATCCGGCGGCCGTCGCGGAATACAGGCGCCGCCGGCTCTTGGCGGCCGATCGCGATCGCGCCGCGTTCATCGCGGCGATGGGCATTAGTCGCGAGCTCGACTCCCTCATCCGGACGGTGAAGTTCGAAAGCCTGCACGTGCTGACGCGATCCGAGCTCTACGGTTTCGGCATCGACACGCGACCTCTTGCCGAAACGATGTGGCGGCTGGAGAAAGGAGCACGGCCCTTCATCAGCAAGATGGCCGCGGTGAAGAGGGAAAGCGACGCGTCGTTCCGAACCATGGAATGGCGCCTCTATTGCGAAAACAAGAAGCGCGTGCCGCTGCTGTTCGTGGGTGAGATCGAGGCAGCCGGCACCGGCCAGAGAACGATGCTGATGGCGGCCAGCGCCGACCTGAGCAAGCAAGCGGGAGGGCCTCCGGTCCGGTTCGGAAAGTACGAGGTGTGGAACGGCGCCGTCGATGCCGACATGGTCAAGGCGGTGCTGGCCTCACGGTCCCTGCAGATCCGGGAAACCAGTCCAGAACCCGAGGGCAAGGCGGACGTCGCTCGCTTCGACATCGACCTGACCGGCTTGCAGTCGATGTGGACGCAGCTCGGGACATCGTGCACATCGGCGACGACAGCCCCCGCAAAAGCCTGGCCAGCGAATCCTTTGCAGCCGACGCCCCGGACCGACAGTCCCTGGACAGCAGGTCCCGTGCCGAACGCCAGCGCAGCGCCCTCTGCCGCAGCCGCGCCGTGAGCGCGCTACGAGCGACGAGGCTTGCAAGTCGCTCTCCGGAAGCTAAAGCCTGCGTCCATCAGTCCCCGCCCTCAACCGGCGTATAGATCACGAGCTTCAACGCGGGATCGTCGTTGGCCTGGAAGCTGGTGTGCTCGAAGTGCAGCACACCCTTGGTCGGATGGTTCATGGTCTTGCGGCCCGAGATGGTGCTGCGGAT
This sequence comes from Bradyrhizobium sp. CCBAU 11357, assembly GCF_028128865.1. Taxonomy (NCBI): domain Bacteria; kingdom Pseudomonadati; phylum Pseudomonadota; class Alphaproteobacteria; order Hyphomicrobiales; family Nitrobacteraceae; genus Bradyrhizobium; species Bradyrhizobium sp. CCBAU 11357. Next base: position 10,129 of record NZ_LBJW01000016.1, read on the forward strand.
GTCGTGTGCCTCCCACCATTCGACGAATTCCGGACTGCCCTCGCGCAGTCGCGTCAGCAGCTCCGTGAAGGCGGGATCGCCGGCCCAGACGTCGTGATTGGCGCGAAACATCGCCACCATGGCCTTGGCGACGTTCTCCCAACCGGCGCCGTAGGATTTTCGCGCCTGCTTGTTGGTCATCATCAGGAGCAGCGTGTTGCGATCCTGCTCCGGTAATCGCCCGAAGCCGAAGATCTCTTCGGCCGCATCGTTCCAGGCCAGCACGTCCCAGCGCCGGCCGGTGATGTAGGCCGGCTGGTGCAGGCTCTCGATCATCCGCCGAATGGGCGGTGGCACGATTTCGCGCGTGAACGGGCTTCTTGCGCGCTCGCGCGCCAGCGCCTTGAGGTGCGCGTGCTCGGCCTTGCTGAGACGGAGGGCCCGGGCCAGCGCATCCACGGTGGTGACGGACGGGCTCACCGTGCGGCCCTGTTCGAGCCGGATGTACCAGTCGACGCCGATGCCGGCGAGCTGCGCGACCTCCTCGCGGCGCAGCCCCGCGGTGCGACGCCGGCTCCCCGCGGGCAGTCCGACCGTTTTCGGCGACAGCTTTTCGCGACGGGACCTCAGGAAGTCGCCGAATTCGACGCGGCGGGGGTCGGCCATGGACGTGCTCCGTGGGGAGGGACAAGGCAATGCTAGGATAATACCAGGCCTTCCTGCCGCGCGACAGTCCTCGCATATTCCGTGCACCTCACAATGAGGTGCGAACGAAGGTCGACATCATGAAGGCTGCTGTACTCAAATCTTTCGGATCCCCGCTGGTGATCGAGGACGTCCCCGAACCCGTGCTCGGCACCGGCGAAGTCATCGTGGATGTCGTCGCCACCCGCGTGCTGTCCTATTCCAAGGAAGTGTTCAGCGGTGAACGCAAATACGCGTTGGACTTGCCCGTCATTCCCGGAGGCGGCGCGGTCGGCCGTGTGCGCGCGATCGGCCCGGACGCAACAAAATTGTCCGTGGGCGACTGGGTGCTCTGCGATCCGACAGTGCGCTCGCGCGACGACGCGATCGCTCCGGACATTCACCTGCAGGGTGTGAGCGCGCGCGGCGAAGGCGGCATGCAGCTACAGAAATATTTTCACCACGGCTCCTTCGCCGAGCGAATGAGGGTGCCGACGGAGAACGTGACGCGGCTCGGCGAACTCAGCGAAGCGGAGGCCGCGAGATGGAGCGTGCTCGGCACCATGCTCGTGCCCTATGGCGGCTTCCTTGCCGCAGAGCTGCAGCCCGGCGAGACCGTGCTCGTGAGCGGCGCGACCGGCAATTTCGGCAGCGCCGCCGTGGCCGTGGCGCTCGCAATGGGAGCGGCCTGGGTCGTGGCGCCGGGCCGCAACGAGAAGATGCTCGCCGAACTCGTGCGTCGCTATGGCGCGCGCGTCAGGCCGGTGAAGCTGACCGGCAACGAGAATGACGACCGCGAGCTGATGAAGCGCGCAGTGCCTGCCCCGATCGATTGCGCGTTCGATATCATGCCGCCCTCCGTCGCCACGACGGTGGTGCGCGCCGCGATCATGACGGTGCGGCCCAATGGCCGCGTCGTGCTGATGGGCGGCGTCAACATGCAGGGCGGTCCAGGCCTGGAGCTGCCCTACAACTGGATCATGCGCGAATGCATTACGATCCATGGCGTCTGGATGTATCCGCGCGATGCCGCGGCTCGCCTGATCGCGCTGGTGCGCGCGGGACTGCTCAAGCTGGAGGAGTACGAGACCACGGCCTTCGATCTCGACCACGCCAATGAAGCCGTGGCGCACGCCGCGGCCAATGGCGGGCCGTTCAAATTGACGGTGATCAGGCCCTGAGCCCTGAGGCGGCGGGGGAGCGCCGTCGTCTATTGTTTTTGGAAGCCCCACCAAGCACTTGGCTACTGTGCATGGGGTTGTTTTCGCGGTTCTTAGTCGAGTTCGACCACCTGGCCGTGCGACAGCGACACTCGCCGGTCCATGCGGCCGGCGAGTTCCATGTTGTGGGTCGCGATCAGCATCGACACGTGCGTCGCCTTGACCAGCTGCATCAGGGCCTGGAACACGTGCTCGGCGGTGCCGGGGTCGAGATTGCCGGTCGGCTCGTCCGCAAACAGCACGCGCGGCGCATTGGCCACTGCACGGGCGATCGCAACACGCTGCTGCTCGCCGCCGGACAACTCGGCGGGGCGGTGGGTGATGCGGTCGCCGAGCCCGAGATAGCCGAGGATCTCCTTGGCGCGCTTGACGCTCTCGGACTTCTTCAGGCCGCGGATCATCTGCGGCATCATCACGTTCTCGAGGGCCGAGAACTCCGGCAGCAGCCGGTGCGACTGATAGACGAAGCCGATATCGGTGCGGCGCAGCTGGGTGCGCTCGATGTCGGGCAGTTGCGAGGTCGGCGCGCCCGAGACATAGACCTCGCCGGAATCGGGCGCTTCCAACAGCCCCGCGATGTGCAGCAGCGTCGACTTGCCCGAGCCCGACGGCGCCACCAGCGCGACCGATTGGCCAGCCCACAGTGCCAGCTTGGCGCCGTCGAGGATCGTCAGCGGCACCTCGCCCTGCAAGTACTGCCGCTTTATCTCGTGGAGATAAATGACCGGTACATCTTCCGCCCCCTGCTGCTGCTCCATCAGCCCCTCACTCGTACCGGAGCGCTTCGACGGGATCGAGGCGCGCGGCGCGCCACGACGGATAGAGCGTCGCCAGGAACGACAGCGTCAGCGCCATGATGACGACGGCCGTGGTCTCGCCGACGTCGATCTCGGCGGGCAGTTTCGACAGGAAGTAGAGCTCCGGCGAGAACAGCTCGGTCGAGGTCAGCCAGGACAGGAATTGCCGGATCGATTCGATGTTGAGGCAGATCACGAGGCCGACGCAGAAGCCGACCAGCGTGCCGACCACGCCGATCGAAGCGCCCGTGATCAGGAAGATCCGCATGATCGATCCCTGCGAGGCGCCCATGGTGCGCAGGATCGCGATGTCGCTGCCCTTGTCCTTCACCAGCATGATCAGGCCGGAGACGATGTTGAGCGCCGCGACCAGCACGATCATGGTCAGGATCAGGAACATCACGTTGCGCTCGACCTGGAGCGCATTGAAGAAGGTCGAGTTGCGCTGCCGCCAATCGACCAGGAAGATCGGCCGGCCCGCCGCCTCCGTCACCGCCTTGCGGAAGGCGTCAATTCTGTCGGGGTTGGTGGTGAACACCTCGATCGAGGTGACGTCGTTGCTGCGGTTGAAATAGGCCTGCGCTTCGGCGAGCGGCATGAACACGAAGCCGAGATCGTATTCGGACATGCCGATCTCGAACACCGCGACGATCTTGTACGGCTTGATCCGCGGCGTCGTGCCCATCGGCGTGACCGCGCCCTTCGGCGCCACCAGCGTGATGCTGTCACCGGCATGCAGCGAAAGCTGGTCGGCGAGGCGGCGGCCGATCGCGACCCCCTGCCCTTCGTCAAACCCTTCGAGCGAGCCCTGCTTGATGTTCTTGGCGATCGAGGTGAGGTTGTTGAGATCGTCGGAGCGGATGCCGCGCACGAGGACGCCCGAGGCGTTCCACGGCGATGACGCCAGCGCCTGACCGTCCACCACGGGCGCGGCAAGACGAATGCCCCCGACCTGGCTGACGCGCTCGGCGACGTCCTTCCAGTCGGTCAGCGGCGATTCCAGGGGCTGGACCAGGATGTGGCCGTTGAGGCCCAGGATCTTGTCGAGCAGCTCTTTGCGGAAGCCGTTCATCACGGCCATGACGATGATCAGCGTCGCGACGCCGAGCATGATGCCGAGAAAGGAGAACCCGGCAATGACCGAGATGAATCCTTCCTTGCGGCGCGCCCGCAAATAGCGCGCCGACAGCATCCACTCGAATGGCGCGAAAGGCGCGGTTTGCACGGTTTCGGTCATGGTCTCATCCATCGCTCGATAATCCCATGATTCGGGGTCAATTGTGGCCGGATTGGCGGCCGCGATATCGCGCGATGAACAATATTCGGCCGACCAGCCTTATCAGCCCACAAGTCTTGCGACCGCGTCGGCAGGCGACATGGTCTCGCGCGCGCCGTCGCTGCGCCGCTTGATCTCGACCTTGCCGTCGGCGAGCCCCTTCGGCCCGATCATGATCTGCCAGGGGATGCCAATCAGGTCGGCAGCGGCGAATTTGGCGCCGGCACGCTGGTCGGTGTCGTCGTAGAGCACGTCGACGCCCTTGGCGGTGAGCTCGGCATAGAGCTTCTCGCAGGCCGCATCGACCGCGGCATCGCCCTGCTTCAGGTTGAGGATCGACACGCGGAACGGCGCCACCGCCTCCGGCCATTTGATGCCGGCATCGTCATGGCAGGCTTCGATGATGGCACCAAGCAGGCGCGAGACGCCGACGCCGTACGAGCCGCCATGGATCGGCACGTCGACACCGTCCGGGCCCGCCACCAGCGCCTTCATCGGCTCGGAATATTTGGTGCCGAAATAGAAGATCTGGCCGACCTCGATGCCGCGGGTGTTCACCCGCCTGTCCACGGGCACCTCCTGCTCGAAGCGCGCGGCGTCGTGGACGTCCTCGGTCGCTGCGTAGAGCGAGGTCCACTGCTTGATGATCGGCGTCAAATCGCTCTCATAATCGACGTCCTCGCCCGGCACCGGCAGGTCCAGCACGTCGCGATTGATGAACACGCCGGATTCGCCGGTCTCGGCAAGCACGATGAACTCGTGGCTGAGATCGCCGCCGATCGGGCCGGTCTCGGCGCGCATCGGGATCGCCTTCAGTCCCATCCGCGCGAAGGTGCGCAAATAAGCGACGAACATCTTGTTGTAGGCGACGCGTGCCGCGGCCTCGTTGAGATCGAACGAATAGGCGTCCTTCATCAGGAACTCACGGCCGCGCATCACGCCGAAACGCGGACGCTGCTCGTCGCGGAATTTCCATTGGATATGATAGAGATTCAGCGGCAGGTTCTTGTAGGACTTCACATAGGCGCGGAAGATCTCGGTGATCATTTCCTCGTTGGTCGGCCCGTACAGCAGCTCACGCTTGTGGCGGTCAGCGATGCGCAGCATCTCCGGACCATAGGCATCGTAGCGGCCGCTCTCGCGCCAGAGGTCGGCGAGCTGGAGCGTCGGCATCAAGACCTCGATCGCGCCGGAGCGGTTCTGCTCCTCGCGTACGATCTGCTCGATTTTCTTCAGCACGCGGAAGCCGAGCGGCAGCCAGGCATAGATGCCGGCCGCCTCCTGCCGGATCATGCCGGCGCGCAGCATGAGCCGATGCGAGACGATCTCCGCCTCTTTCGGATTTTCCTTCAGGATGGGCAGAAAGAACCGCGACAACCGCATGGTAATACTCTGGGAATCAGTGATCGCCTGCAGTGAAACCGGATTGGAAGCGAAAACACAAGGCCGGGAATGAGGAAAAGCCGCTAACGCGGCGAAATTCCTGTCATTTTTCCGTTGCCTTCAGGTTTGACTCGAACAGCAGCATGTTCTGCAAAGCCGGCGAGCCTAGGGCGGCGGCACATCGAGTTCATCCGCGAGGGTGATCTTCTCGAAATCGCTCACGAGCGCCTCGATCCGGACGCGCCAGCGGCCGGCGAAGGGCAACTCGACCTTGCGCACATGCCAGTAGCCATCCGGGCCGAGCGAGGCGCCCCGGTCCATCGGCTCGATACCGCGCTCGGGCAGGCTGAGCGTCAACGTCACCTCTTTGGCTGCCAGGGGCGTCCCCTCACCGGTCATGAGCTGGAGCACGAAATCGTCCTTGCCGACCTTTCCAGGAGACACCAGCACCTGGAACATCGCCTTGTCGCTGTGGATGTGGATTGCCAAAGGCGTCTCCGGAACAATCGTTCGCGGCGGCGGCGTGAAGCGCCAGCCGGCGACGACGGCGAAGATGGCGAGGGCGACAGCACATTCGAGAAGGATCGAGCGCTTGAGGATGGCCCGGGCTCCGCGATCACGCGCGAGTGCCGGGGTGAAGCGGAAGCGGTTGAGCGCCGCAAGCGCGAGCAGCATGAGGACCAGCGCGAGCTTGATCGAGAGGATGAGTCCGTAGCGGGTCTCGACCACCGCCGACGCCTTTTCGAGCTGAACAATGGCAAGGGCAAGCCCCGTCAGTGCCAGCACGCCGACGGCCGGCATGGCGATGGCCGAAAAGCGGTTCACGACGGCAAGTGTGGCTGGCGTCGGCTTCGACAGCAAAGCCGCCAGCGGAGCAAGAGCGCCGATCCACAGCGCAACGCACAGGCCGTGAAGAAACATCGCCGGGCGCATCATGATCTGAGGCGGCGCCGTTGCGGCGTGCCCGCTCATGGCGAGCGACAAGCCCACACCAACCACCGCAATCATCGCAAGAGCCCGCGAACGCCAAGCGCTGCGCAGCGCCAGCAGAGCGAACAGCATCGCGGCGGCGGCAACAAGAAGCGCGCGGCCGGCACTGGTCGCGAACGCGACCTTCCAAGGCGCGGCCGTCGCAAGCGCCGCCAGCGGCAGGCCGAGGAGATCGAGACCAAGCGCACCGAGGGATACCACGGCGCTCGGAAGGCCGACCGCGAGCGCCACGCGCGGCACGGTCGTGCCAGTCAACGACCGTGATATCCAGCGCGCGAACCACACACCGCCGACACCAACGAACAGTCCGAGGTAGAGGCCAACGCGCGCCAGCCAGATCAGCGCGCCCAACCCGTTGCCCGCACTCGCCGGCGGCTTCGTGTCCGACGGCGTGCCGACCGAAAACATCACCGATCCGACCACCGGATGGCCATCCTGCGAGATCACGCGATAGCTGATGACCGCGGTTCCCTCAGGCAGATCCGCCGGCATCGCCACGGAAATCGTCTCGCCCGACGCACTGACACGCGGATCGTCCCGCGCCCTGCCCGCCCCGTCGATCAGCCGGATCGCGCCCGGCGTCACCGGCTCGTTGAACCGCAGCTCCACCACCTCCGGCGCGGTCGCGAGCATGCTGCCGCTCGCCGGCTCCACCGAGATCAGCGCCGCATGCGCGAGCGCACCGCTCGCAAAGCCCGCAGCGAAGAGCAGCGTCGCGAGCGCGGCGAGGAGGCGCATCAGGGTTTGGGCAGGAGCTTCACGCCAGGCGCCGGCGACTTGCCCTCATGAGAATGCCCTGCCCCCTCGGTTGGGATTTCGATCCAGCGGCTGACGCCGGTCTCGCATTCCTGAACCACGGGGAAATACAAGGTCGTGTTGGCCTTGAGCTTGTCGGTGAGCACCGTGTGCATGATGAACTCGTCATAGTTCTTGTCCAGCAGCGTGCCGCCGGACCACGCCACCTCCTTGACGCCGGACGAGAGCTTATTGCCGTGATAGTCGTATTCCCCGGCATATTTTCCCTCGACGACGTCGATGGTCCAGCCGGCTTTCGGCATCGGCTTCACCGCGATAACGCCTTCGGGAATCTGCACGCGCAGCTTGACAGTCGGCGACCCGGAGCAGCCGTGCGGCACGGCGAAGACGGCCTTGTAAGACGCACCGACAGTGGCCTGCTTGGTCTCCAGCGAGACATGCGCGCTTGCGGGCACGGCTGCCAACAGGCATGCAGCCGTCGTGGTGGCGTAAATCGAACCTATTCGCATTGGAGCCTCACTTGTTCAAAGATGCATTGCGGCACCGGCCGCCTTGGCTGCAGACTCTGCTTCGCGAATGAGGTCCTGCCGCCGCTTCAAGACATCGCCCACCAGCGCAGGACCGGCACGCTCGGGTGATCCGGAATCGAACGGCGGCTTTGGATCGTACTCGATCACGAGCTGAATTCGCCGTGCAACCTCTTCGCCTGCCAACCGCGCGGCGATCGCGAGCGCAAAATCGATGCCGGCCGTCACGCCGCCACCCGTGACTCGGTTGCGATCCTCGACTACGCGATCGGTCCGCACCACCGCACCCATCTGCGCGAGCAGATCGCGAACGTACCAGTGCGACGTGGCCTGATAGCCCTTCAGCAGCCCGGCGGCGCCAAGCAAGAGCGAACCGGTACAAGCGCTAGTGACGAGGCGCGCCGATCCACCCTGCTGCTTGAGGAATTCGATATTTTCACGGTCCTGCATCGCAGCGACCGTTCCCTTCAGTCCTCCAGGCACGAACAACACATCGAACATCTGCGGAGCGCCCTGAAAAGTCGCCGTCGGCGCAACCGGCAAGTGGACGTCGGTTATGACCGGCTGCTCTGTTTTGGCTATCAGGTGGACATCAGCCTGCATAATGCTGAACACGGTGAGCGGACCGACCAAATCAAGCAGGATCATGTCCGAATGGATCAACAGGCCCACGCGCGGACGTGTCGGCGACGCCAGCTGCGCAAATGCAGGCGGCGCGACGAAGTTGAGCAAGGATACGGCGGCAAGCGTCGCGTTGAACTCTCTTCGATTCATGCTGTTGCTCCACCAGTTATTAGCAGATCATGCTCATCACTTCTTCATTCCCGAATGATCCGGCATTTTCTTCATGTCCATGTGACCCGAGTGTCCGCCATCGCCCGGCGCCTGCCCGCCGACGCCCTGGACGTCGAGGGCGACAGTGACCTTTCCGGCCTTCTCGAACTGAAGCGTCACCGGCACCTTGTCGCCCTGCTTGAACGGCCCCTTCAGCTCCTGAAGCATCAAATGATTGCCGCCGGGCGCGAGCTTCACGGACTTGCCTGGATCGATCGCGAGTCCCTTGTCGAGCGCGCGCATCTTCATCACGCCGTTGTCCATCGCCATCTCGTGAATCTCGGCCTTGCCTGCGATGTCGGCGGACACGCTGACCAGCCTGTCGGCCGCGTTGCCCTTGTTTTCGATCGTCAGATAGCCGCCGGCGACCTTGGCGCCGCCCGGCGTTGCCCGGCTCCAGGCCTGCGAGATGACGAGATCGCCGGCCTTGACGTCCTCGGCTGCGAACGCCGTGCTGGTGCCGAGCAGCATGGCGACGGCGAGAATTGAAAGCTTGATCCTGTTCATTTGGTTCCCTCGGTTTTGATCTGATCGAGCACGGTCGGTCGTGGTGGTCTCGGCAGCCTCAGTGCGCTTACCATCGATACCTTATTCCGGTGTAGACCGCCCGGCCGGCGCCTGGCTCGAACAACGCCGACGTCGCGGTGGCGCGATCGATGATACTGGCGCTTGCAATGTAGGTCTTGTTGGTGAGGTTTCGACCCTCGATGTAGGCGGAGAACGGCCCGCCATTGTCGAAGCCCGCTTTCAATCCGAGCAGGGCGTACGGCTCCGTCGTCAAGGTGTTCATACTGTCGACAAAATAGGCTTGCGGCACCCATTCGACGTTCGGACCGGCATAGAACCCGGTCGGATGCTTGTAGAGCAATTCGGCGCGCAAATAGTGACGCGGCGCACCGGGCAGCTGGTTGTTGCCGAACGTCGGGTCGCTATCGAAGCGAAAATCGTTATAAGTATAGGCAAGGTTGAGCCACACCTTGTCGGGCGCTCCTCCTTTCACGAAGATGTCGCGGAAGATTGCTGCCCCTGCCCCAGCCTCGACGCCCTGATGGACGGTTCGGTCGGCATTGGTCACGTTGCAATTGCCGAAGGCGCTGTAGAGGCACAACAGCTCATCGCGGATCTTGGCGCGGTAGGCGGTCAACTCCCACGTGTAGTCGGGCCGCCTCATGCGCGTCCCGATCTCGTAGGTGGTCGCGATCTGGGGACGGATGCTGGTGAACGGAATCGTCGGAATGCCAGGACCGCGGGCGCTCTCGCCGAAGCTCGGCACTTCGGCGCTCCGCGAAACGTTGGCGAAGGCCTGCCACGTCGGGTCGATCTGCCACAGGAGGCCCGTCTTCGGCGACCAAAGATCAAAACGGGTTGCTCCCGACTGGTCGCCGTCGCTAAGAAACCGGTCCCGCCGACTGCGCGTCGCATGCAGAAATTGAGTGCCGGCAATCGCGGCGACGTTCGGCAGAAAGTAGAAGCTGTCCTCAACGTAAACCGAGGTGTTCTCCGAGCGATCGACCGACGACGACAGCAATGCCCCCTTCTGTCCGGCAATGTTGGCGAATTGCTGGTTGTCGATGCTGCCATTCAACAGGTTGACGCCCGCGACCAGCCTGTTGCGGTAACCGCCGATAATGCGGTCGTCCGTAACCTTCGCGAAGGCGCCGTAATCCTTGTAGCGATAATCGAGCCACTGGAAGATCGGATGCATGAGGTGCCGGTCGACGCCGAAGGCACCGAACTCGAACCTGGTGTCGTCGAATCGGATCGTCGTTTTGTTTGCCAGCCTGACCGTGTCGATGTTGCGCTGCTGGTCCATGGCAACGTTCGCCGGAGCCGCGGCCTCCGGATTGGTCAAGGCAGACACCTTGGTGACGGTTCCTGGAATGCGTTGCCGCACCTCGTTGGCGTTGAGATAGAATCGCGTCTCGAAATCCGGCGCGAACTGGTAGCCAACATTGCCGCTCACGCGGTTGCCCGAGCCGAAGCTGTGATCGCGGAAGCCGTCCGTGGCCTGCGTCGATGCCGTGACGAATCCATCCCACGGGCCGTTGGCACCCCCTGCGTTGGCCTGTAGTCGCCTGAAGCCGAAGCCTCCGACGTCGAGCGAGACGCCATTCGGAAACCGATCGCGTCCCGATGGCGTCACGAAGTTGACGGCGCCTCCCAGCGAATTGGCCCCGAACTGCAGCGCATTCCCGCCCTTGTACACCTCGACGTATTTGTAGGCGGTCGGGTCGATCTCCTGGAAATCGCCGTAGCCGTCCGCCGTGTTGATCGGGATGCCGTCCATGTAGAGCTGCACGCCACGCAGATGGAAATTGCGCGACAGGCCGGATCCGCGAATCGAAAGCCGGGTATCGTCGCCCCATTTCGGCTGCGCAAACACGCCGGGCACGTAGTCCAGGACATCCTTGATCGTGCTGGCAGGAGTCGAATTCCGGTAGGCCTCCGCTGTGACCAGCGCTACGCCGCCCGGCGTCTGGTTGATCTCGCTCAGCGCCTGCTGGGCGGTGAGAACCGTCAGGGCACCGGGGCCGGGGCCTCCTTCGGAAGCTGCCGTCGGTTGCGCCGGCGCAGTTGCAGGCGCGCGGGCCCGCGTTGATCGCGCGGCAGCTCGCTGTACGCGGGCTGGTGAGGCCCGTTTCTCCCGCGGCGCGTCGACCGTGACGGGAGGAAGCTCGCCTCGGTTTTCCTCCGCAATCGCATTGGACGGCACAACGAGGGCAGAAGCTGAGGCAAGCAGAATTCCGGGTGCGGAAAGCAGTCGAAAGAAGCCTGAACGAGGCATGAGGTCATTCCTGATGCCGGCAGAGAGCCGGTGCATTGCGATCCCGGCACGGCCGAAGCCGGCTCGGAGCTGAAGGTTTCGCGGATCAGGAAATGCGAGGGGGAGCGCGTGCCCGGGCGCTCGAACCGTCGACGGCGGCGAGGACGGGCGCGTTCGCCACATGCCATACGATGCGGGCGATGGGGCGGACGGGACTTGAGAACGCCGCATCGGGCGGCGCGTCAAGCGAGGCGCCAGCGTGCGCGAGGCAGCAAAGCGCACATGCGCCGGCTTTTGCGGCCGGCGTCCCGGTCTCGTCGACCGGGCCGCCCAGCTCGCTTGCGCTATGGCAGATGATGGCGGCAGAGAGCGGATCGGCCGCGACCTGGCCCGCCGCGAGACAGGCGGCGATCGGCGCCAGCACCTGCATCACCAGGGCGAGCAGGACCAGAGGCAGGAATTTTTGCAGGCGTGCGCGCATCCGGCGAACCATTCGTTCGTGCGCTAACTAAACACCGCGCCGGCCCCCGAGTCGAGGTCGGTTCCGCCGGCTACTTGGCACACCGCAAATTCGCTAAAGACTGGGGCCGGAGCCCCCTCCTGCGGCTGGCGTCCGGCAATTGAGGCAGCCGCCCCGCGCCCGCCCATCCACAGATTTCTTATATTTGTCATGTGCTTAGATGGCTAAAAGCCCGATCATTTCGTCAGCTGCTGTTATTTTGAACATTCGTTGCTGAAAATGATGACAAGTGAGAAAAGTTGATCTAGCATCCTCTTGCTCAGGCGCTGGACCGAGAGGTCGAGGCCTGGTGGTCCAAGTCTCGGGAGGAGCCCCTGGCGCGCAAAACGCAGCGTCGCCCCGTCAATCAAGATCAAATCTTAAGATCGGGGATAATAGGGTCGACACAATTTTTGAGCGGGGCCAGGGCCCCGCTCTTTTTTTGCCCGCGCGGCTGAACTGTCGATGAACGCGGCCTCTCATCCCATCGAAGACAGCTTCGAACGCGCCGCCTCCCGCTGCGCCGATCTCACGCCCCTGGTCTACCAGCGTCTGTTCGATCAGCATCCGGAAACCCAGGCGATGTTCCGCTCCGACGGCGGTGACCTCGTAAAGGGGTCGATGCTGGCGCTGACGATCGAGGCGGTTCTCGATTTCGCCGGCGAGCGCCGCGGACATTTCCGGCTGATCGCCTGCGAGCTCGCCTCGCACGATGCCTATGGCACGCCGCGCGAGCTGTTCGTCGCGTTCTTCGCCGTCATCAGGGATGCGCTCCGCGATCTGCTCGGCGATCAATGGACGCCGGAGATCGCGCAGGCCTGGGATACATTGCTCGCCGAGATCGATGCATTCGCCGCCGCGCCGACTTGACGCTTTGCGCTGCACCAACGTGCGGGCCGCGACGACGCTGCGGCTGATTGCGGATTGAGTGCGAACAACTCTTGTGAGAGACTTTCGGACATCGGTAGCGCTACCAATGACGCGCCGACGACAAATATATATGGGAGCGAGCGATGTCCGGGACGAAAGATTTCTCGACGACGAGGCGCGATCTTCTTCAGGCGGCAGCGACCGCCGGCGCCGGAGCTGCCCTCCTCGGCAGCATGGGCATAAACCCCGCGCTGGCCGCCGAGGTCGGACGCAGCGAAAAGCCGCTGAAGGCGGCCTTCTCCAATGCCGGTCTTCAGGCGACCTGGTGCGCGCAAGGCAAGCAGGCCGCGGAGTTCTGGGGCAAGCTGTTCAATGTCGAGGTCACCTGGTTCGACGGCCAGCTCGATGCGGTGAAGCAGCGCGCGGCGATCGACAACATGGCCTCGCAGAAATGGGACTTCGTCGCGATCCAGGCCTTCGGCATCGGCACCCTCACCCAGCCGGTGCAGAAGATGATCGACGCCGGCACGCCCGTGATCGACATGGACACGCTGATCGCGCCACTCGATCAGATCAACGTCCACTCCTTCCTCGCCCCCGACAACGAGTTCATGGGCGCTTCGGTGACGCAGGCGCTGTGCAACGCCATGGGCGGCAAGGGCAAGATCATCATGACCCAGGGCGCGCTCGGCCATACCGGCGCGCAAGGACGGGCGAAGGGCTTCAACTCGGTCGTCAAGCAATTCCCGGGGATCGAGGTGCTCGACACCCAACCGGCCGATTGGGACGTGTCGAAGACCGCACGTCTCTGGGAGACCTATCTGACAAAATACCCGCAGATCGACGCGGCGTTCTTCCACAATGACGACATGGCGCTGGCCGCCGCCAACATCATGAAGGCACGCAATCGCACCAACATCCTGATCGGCGGGGTCGACGCCATGCCGCCGGCGATCCAGGCGGTCAGCGAAGGCCGCATGTTCGCCACCGTCCGCAATCCCTCCTGCCGCATCCATGGCGGCGCCATCATCGCGGGCGTCTCGGCCGTGGTCGGCGGCGAGAAGAGCGGACAGGGCATTCCGAAGAACGTCGTCACCGATGGCCCGGTCGTGACCAAGGCCAACGCCGCCGGGATGCAGTGGATGCAGGACCACTTCCTGATCTGAGCCTCCAGATCCTTCATGATCGTGGGACAACAGCCCATCCTGGAACTGCAGGGCATCACGAAGAGCTTCGGCGGCGTCGAAGCGCTTCGTGGTGTCGACTTCGCGCTCTATCCCGGCGAGATCCATGGTCTGGTCGGAGAGAACGGCGCCGGCAAAAGCACGCTGATGAAGATCATCGCCGGCGTGCACACCGAGTTCTCCGGCCGCTTCCTGGTCGACGGCCGGGACATGCATTTTCGCTCGGCGCGCGATGCGCACGCCGCCGGCATCGCCATGGTGCACCAGGAGCTCAGCGTTGCGCCCGACCTGACGGTGGCCGAGAACGTCTTCCTCGGCAATCAGCCGACCAACGCACTTGGTCTCGTGCAATGGCGGCGGATGGCGCGCGAGGCGGGCGAGCAGCTCGCCCGCTTCGGCATCGACGTCGACCCGATGGCGCGGCTCGGCGATCTCCCGATCGGGCTGCAGCAGCTGATCGAGATCGCGCGCGTGCTGTTCTCCGGCGCGCGCATCGTCATTCTGGACGAGCCGACCTCAGCCCTCTCCCCGCCCGAGGTCGAGCGGCTGTTCACGACGCTGCGGCGGCTGCGCGAGGAAGGCACGGCCATCGTCTTCATCTCGCATTTCATCGAGGACATCCTGCTGGTGTCCGACACGGTGACCGTGTTCCGCAACGGCCGGAAGGTCGCGGAGACGGCGAGCGCGGCGACCAGCAAGGGCGCGCTGATCGAGGCGATGATCGGCCGCGGCGGCGAGGCGCTCGAGCATAGCTACACCGACGACCTGATGCTGCCGCAGCCGAGCGACCGCAAGGTCGTTCTCAAGGCCGACCAGCTGTCGCTGTCCCGCAGCCTTCAAGACGTATCGTTCGAGGCCCGCGCCGGCGAGGTGCTCGGCATCTACGGCTTCATGGGCTGCGGCCAGCAGGAGCTGTCGCGCATCCTGTTCGGCAAGCTGAAGCCGGACAACGGCACGCTTGTAGTCGAAGGCGTGCCGAAAACTTTCGCCAGCACGGCTGCGGCGCGCCGCGCCGGCGTGGCGCTGGTGCCGGAGAGCCGGCGCGACATGCTGTTTCATCAGGAGCCAGTCTACAAGAACATCTCGATCAGCATCCTCGACCGCATCTCCTCGCTGCTGCTCAAGCCGGCGCAGGAGCGCGACATCGCGAGGCGCCAGGTCGAGCAGCTGCAGATCAGGCCGCCGGTGGTCGGCCTCGACCTCGGCATGCTTTCGGGCGGTAACCAGCAGAAGGTCGCGCTGGCGAAATGGCTGACCTATCCGCCCAAGCTGCTGGTGCTGTGCGAGCCGACCCGCGGCATGGATGTCGGCGCCAAGAACGACGTCATCAACATCGTCCGCGACCTCCGCGCCAAGGGACTTGCCATCATCGTGCTGTCGACCGAGCCGGAAACGGTGCTGTCGCTGGCCGACCGCATCCTCGTGCTCAAGCGCGGCGCATTGGTGCGGGAATTTTCGAACGAGCCGGTCAGCAAGGACCGCCTGCTGGAAGCGGCGTGACGGAGAAGCACATGAGCAGCGAGACGGCTTTGGCGACGAGACAGCGGGCGCGGGGCCTTGCGCCCTTCCTGCGCTCGCAGATGCGCAACATCGCCCCGTTCCTGACGCTGATCTTCCTCACCGCCTTCTTCGCCTTCGCCAGCCCTTCCTTCGCGACGCTCGACAATCTCGGCAACATCCTGACCCAGGTGTCGGTGACGGGCATCATCGCCGTCGGGCTCACGTTCGTGATCCTCTGCGCCGAGATCGACCTGTCGATCGCCAGCATCGCCAACGTCACGGGCATTGCGGTCGCCTACTTCACGCTGCAGGAATCCTACGTCAACATCGCCAACATTCCCCTGCCCGGCGCCGTCGCGATCATCCTGTCGCTCCTGCTCTGCGCCCTGCTCGGCCTCGTCAACGCGCTCGGGCTGACCGTGATCGGCATCCCCTCCTTCATCATGACGCTTGCGATGATGCAGATCGCCGCCGGCATCTCGGCACTCCTGGTGCGCGGCCAGATCGCCTACAAGGTGCCGAGCCTGATCACGACACTCGGCTCCGGCTCGATCGGCGGCATCCCCTGGATCGTCATCGTCGCCGCCATCATGCTGCTCGGCGGCCATCTGGTGCTGACCTACACGCGCTTCGGCCGCTACGTCTACATGGTCGGGGGCAATCGCGAGGCGGCCGAATATTCGGGTCTCAACGTCAAGCTGATCCTCGGCGCGGTCATGGTGATCTCGGCGGTGTGCTCAGGCATCGGCGGCATGCTGGGCGTCGCCCATTTCGGCAGCGCGCAGCAGAACGAGTTCGACACCTACCTGCTCGACTCCATCGCCGCCGTCGTGGTCGGCGGCACCAGCCTGTTCGGCGGCCGCGGCGGCATCGGCAACACCATCGTCGGGCTTTTCGTCCTCGGTGTTCTCAACAACGGCCTCGACCACGTCAACATCGACAGCTTCCTGAAGATCCTGATCCGCGGCCTGATCCTGTTGGCGGCGCTGGTCATCAACGTCTATGCGCAGCGCTTGAGGGAGAAAGCGGCGGAGTAGTCGGCCGCCCAAACAAAAAGTGCGAAAACAACCCCATGCACAGTAGCCGGGGCCAGCGGAATCAATGACTTGCCGGCGGGTGTCGTGAGCTTGCGGATTTTGCGAAGCCGATTTGCTCCGTCGGGCAAAACAGGGGTATGATGTCATCATCGGCAGCCCCCTTTGAAGGGCCGGCACATCCCCCGTCATTGCGAGCGCAGCGAAGCAATCCAGACTGTTCCCGCGGAGAGATTCTGGATTGCTTCGCTGCGCTCGCAATGACGAGGTGGCGGCAGAACGACGATCCGGGATCACCTATATCGCGGGTCAGCGGGTGCGGTCTAATCGCGAGAAGCGGAAATTGCAGTGGCTGGCGCCGCCCGCCAGCGTCTGGGTCCGTTTCAGGCGGATGCCTCGCGTGGCGTAGGCGTCGAAGTCGAGGCCGCAGATGTTCGGCAGGATCTCCCTGTCGCCGTGGCGCGCCGCGAGCTTGCAGAAGCCGCAGGCCTTGTAGTCGATGCCGAATTCGAAGCTGTCTTGCGGACCCGGCTCGACGAAATCGTAGACGAAATCTTCCGGAAATTCCGTTTGGTGAGCTCTGGTAACGCTTCTTGCGGCCTGTTCGCGCATCAAGGCCTGGTTCTCCGGTGACATGAATTGATGCCCCGCGGCGAGACGCTCGGCTTCGGGAATCGTCAGCAGCTGCGCCTTGTAGGTTTCGCGCTCGATCTCGCCGATCACGGGAACCGGCACGCCGTGGCGCCGCAGCACCCGACTGATGGCCATGAAGCCGGTCAGGCGCATGAAGAAATCGCTCATGCGGCTTGCCGCGCCACCGACATAGGGCATCTGGGTGAGGACGATCGCGAATTCGTCCATCACGTCCTGCCTGATTCCATCGATATCGGAGAGATGCGTGCGCTCTTCGGCAAGGTCTAGTCGCTCGCGCATGGCGGCCTCCATCGCGTGGCGGTGCGTCTGGTAGAACGGATGGATCTCAGCCATTGGACACCTGATATGATTGGCTCATTGCAACATCGACGCCGCCGCCTCAGTCCGCGGCGATCGCCTCGATCTCCAGCAGCCATTTGCTGTCGACGGTCTCGACGACCACGACGGTCAGTGCCGGCTGGTGCTCCCCGAGCATCGCGCGGCGAATCGCGCGGTTTGTGACGACCTGACTGCGGTCGGTCAGGAACGTGGTGACCTTGACCAGGTGCTCGACGCCAAGACCTGCCGCGGCGAGCACCTCCCTGACATTGCGCCAGGCCTGCTCGCATTGCGCCTCGAAGCCGTCGGGCACGGTGCCGTCGGACCTTTCAGGCACCTGGCCGCTGATGAACAGCAGGCGGCGATGCTGCTTCAGCTCCAGGCCCATGCAGTAGCCGCCGACGGGCGGGTGAACCGTTGCGGGATTGTGGCTGACGATGTGAGCTGAGGGCATGGCGTTTCTCCGGATTTGCGCGTCAAGCGTATCCGGCGGCATCACGCTAGCGCAAAGCATCATTGCTGCGGTTCAGCGCAAGAAAATCTATTGCAAGGCCGCGGCCCATCGGTGTCAAAGTGCGGTTGCGATGACCTACGCCCTGCCCCCACTCAACGCGCTCCGCGCCTTCGAGGCCGCCGCGCGCCATCTCAGCTTCAAGCTGGCCGCGCACGAACTGCACGTCACGCCCGCGGCCGTAGGGCAGCAGGTGAAAGCGCTGGAGGCGCGCCTCGGCGTGCAGCTGTTCGAGCGGCTGCACAAGCAGCTCATCCTCACCGAGGCCGGCCAAGCCTATCTGCCCGGGATATCCGAAGGCTTTCGCCACATCGCCGAGGCGACCTCGCAGTTGAAGCCGTCAGGGGCGGTGCTCCTGCAGTTGGGCGTCCACGGCAGTTACGACCTGCGCCGCCTCGAACTTGCGGCGTTTCGCAGCGCGCATGCGCAGATCGGTTTGCGCGTGCTGCAGCCCGCCGGCCTGCACGAGCTCGTCGAGGGCAAGGTCGACCTTCTGATCGCGCGCGGCGTGAGCCACCATCCGGGCTATCGCTGCGAGCGGATGGATGAGGGATCGGGCCCGGGTGATTGGCTGGTTGCGCCAGAAGGCACGGCGGATTGTCCGGAGATCGTGAGTTTTCGCGCGTGGCTACGTGCGCTGCCCGCGGCGAAACCGCTCGCAAATCGCCGCCCGCGTCTGGTCGGCGGCGTCGGGAGTTGACGGGGCAAAGGTTGAGTGCCGAGGCGGAGGGCTTCCGTTCAACTCAATGCCCCTACTCGTACAGAGAAAAATCGCGATGACCGTCTGGAGCGCGTACCAAAAACAATGCGCCGCAGTTTGAGTGCGGATGCGGTACGCTGTGCTCCTGATAGCCGCACAAAAGCCGGCTACACCAGACGTCAGAGTTAAGCCAATCCGGAAGCCGCGGCTTGGGTGACAAAATCCATTCGTCTCCGGAATGGCGTCCTAGGGAATCTGATAAAGATGCACGCCATAGCCTTCAAATTGGTCTTCGAAAGAACCTTGCGCGATGGATACGCTCCGAGCCTCGCCAATGACGCGAGCGCTGGTCTGGTGAACGTCACTGACCGTGATCCGAGCTGTCGAAGGAGAGTTCTGCATCGCTACGGCGAATACATATGTCGTATCTTTATGCACCTTCACCATGGTTGCGATCGGGACCTGCGAGCTTACGGATATTGCCCCGGATATGCTTGGACTCCTCAACGCTGGCGAGAGAGACTTGATCAACCGGTTCGTTCTCGTGACCTCCTCCACGATATCGGGGTAACGGAAGATGGCGGCTTCCCGGAAGGCTGGTTCAAACTCATGCACGAAATAAAAAATTCCCGTCGCGCCATGGATCAATGCCATCCAGACCTCCGCCCGAACTTCCGCCGCAGTCGGTCGACGAGTTGGATCTAGTGCCGTCGTCTCAAGCGCCATCCATACGCTTTGCCCGGCTGCAGCCCTATTCACGAGACTGGTGACGCCACGCGCGACATATTCCAGCTTGCCTTTAATCTGCGGAGTCTTTGAGCCCACGGGATAAATATCGTACGACAATATGTCGGCACCCTGTATCGCAGTATCGTACTAACCCTGATCACCGTTGCATTGACCGCGGCCGCGCCAGAATTCATTGGCCACACCCTGGCCAAAATTAATCATCACCGGTCGTGTTGGGTCGACGGTCTTCATCTCTCGAGTCCGGCGAGCAACATCGTTCGCTGGGACACACGTTCCATACCCTCCTTGTGGAAGTGGTTGGGCATTATCTGGTTCGTCGTCCTGCATCCATGCCTTGATGACGTGTCCATTGCGGGACTTCAGCCCGATGTCATTCTGTCCGGCAATAGCGAACATGCCCTGTCGTGCCAACGCGGCGAGTTGCGCCTCGGTGGGCCCCTTATACAATCCTACAAAGGTATTGATCCCGATTGCCTTGTAACTAGTGGCGCGAGCGGGCGATTGGAGCCAAACGCCAATCGGAAAGAACTCCGTATCGGCCGGAAATCCGTTCACCTGCAATTCGCCGGCCGATCCGAGATGTCCAACGAGCAGCGAGATTCCCGCAATTGTCTTGCAGCTCAAGAGTGAGATACGAATGAAGTCGCGCCGCTTCATTGCACTCCTCCTGGCCGGGGACACATATGCGACCTCAACTTCAGGCCTAGTGTAGCCTGCCAGGGAAGGCAGGGATAGCCCGCGTCCTGACTTCCGCTACGGTTCACAAGCGGGCAAATCGGCGGATGTCTCGACAGGTCAGCTTTGGGGTCAAAGCGATATGACGCCCCAGTTGCTTTAGCAGCCTCAGCGGCGCTGGTTCTGGAATATTGACCTAAACCACTCAACTGAAGGCCGCACCAGCCGCCATCCTCGCAACCCAAGAGCCTTCTTGCAGGCGAGAAACCACCACCGCCGCGTTCGTTGAACGCTCGGATCGATATCCACCGCAAGCTTAGAAAGGCGTGCAGAGCTTTCCATCGCTCCTTCATTGAAGGCGGCGCTTGCGCAGCCGATCGCATCAAGAGCCAACATGTGGATCAACCAGGCACGAAGATCATCAGCGTTCGTCAACCTGGCGGCCCAACTTTTCAGGAAGTGTTCTATCGCCGCCTTGCGTTGGAGCAGGTCTTGCTCCCGCGAAGGCTCGCTTGACATATTGGCCGAGTGCGATCGATACACGGCTTGATCAGCAGCAATGACCCCCACGTCGCCATGTGCGGCGAGCCGCAACCACATTTCCATATCAGAGGCGTAGGGCAAGTCAGCCAAATACCCACCCACTCTTTTCTGTAGGCTCGTGCGAACCACTACGGTCGGGGACAGCACGATGTTTCTTGCGCCGCTAAGCGCAATGAAATCAAGTCCAGACAAAACGCGGGTTCTGGATCCCACTCCTATTCTATGGCGCGAACGCTTCCCTCGTTGATCCACGACAACCGCGCCTCCGAAGGTGAAAGCGACAGAAGGATGATCGTCCATCAGATCGGCCGACCTGTTGAGGGCACCGGGCAGCAGGTAATCGTCCGCGGACAACAGAAGCATGTAGTCGGCTTTCACCCAGGCGATACCTTCGTTGGCGGTAGCGATGAGACCTTGATTCGAGGAGTGCCTGCGATAATTGACGCGGAGATCGGAGCCAACCAACTCTTTCGCAACTTCCGCAGTATTGTCGGGCGAGGCATCATCGATGATGAGCACGCGCAATTCGGGACCGGATTGCGTCAAAAGGCTCTCGACGCACTCTCGCAGGAAGTGCCCGTACCGGAAGCAGGGAACAACGACGTCTACGGAGCTCACATCTTTTGTCGGAATCCACCGACACACAAAAAGCGTCGAGATCTATCTGTCAAACAAAATACGATTGGATGGGTTCCTGCCGGCGCCATGGTAGTTCATCTGCCCCTTTCAACCCTGCCGATCAAATCCCGCTCCCTTAAGGGTACCTCCCTAGTCCGCTTCGGTCATAAGCGGCGGTCAAAATGAGCACGGAGGCTCCCCGGACAGCGGCCAATAGGGCATGCTAAATTTCTTCGGCTCTTATCCTATTGGATTAGACGCGCCTTCAGCGCATTATCCCTCCGTCGAGACTGACGCCGTCTGCCCCGCAATCTCCTCGCTCCGCCAGCATCGCACCGCATGCCCATCCGCTCGCGTCTCCAGCGACGGCCCCGGCTCGCTCCGGCACACCGCCTCCGCGTAGCGGCAGCGCGGGCTGAAGGCGCAGCCGTTCGGCGGGTTGAGCGGATTTGGCAGGTCGCCGCCCGTCGTTGCCAGCGGGGCATGGCGCAGCGGATCGGGGATGGCCGCGATCAGGGCCTGCGTATAGGGATGCGCCGGGCACTCGAAGATCTCACGCCAATGGCCGTTCTCGACGATGCGGCCGAGATACATCACGGCCACGCGGTCGCTCATGTGCTCGACCACGCCGAGGTCGTGGCTGATCATGATGTAGGACAGGCCGAGCGTGTCCTTCAGCTCCAGCAGCAGGTTGATGATCTGGGCGCGGATCGAGACGTCGAGCGCCGACACCGGCTCGTCGCAGATGACGATCCTGGGGTTGAGGATCAGGGCACGGGCGATGCCGATGCGCTGGCGCTGGCCGCCGGAGAATTCATGCGGATAGCGGTCGGCCTGCTCGGGGCGCAGGCCGACATGCTTCAGCATCGTCGCCACCCGGTCCTCGATTTCGCTTTTCGCAGTCACCCCGTGCACGCGCAGGGGATCTTCGAGCGTGCGGCGAACGGTCTGGCGCGGATTGAGCGAGGCGTAAGGGTCCTGGAACACGATCTGCACGATGCGCGCGAGTGCCTTCCGGTCGCCGGATTGCCGGTTCGTGACCACCTGCCCGTCCAGCACGATGCGGCCCCGCGTCGGCGCCAGCAGGCCCAGGATCGACAATGCGACCGTCGACTTGCCCGAGCCGGATTCGCCGACGAGGCCGAGGCATTCGCCGCGCTTCAATTTGAGGTCGACGCCCTCGACGGCGCGGAGCAGCCGACGGCCGCGGCCCAGCAGGCCGCCCCCGAGCGGAAAATGAACGGCAAGATCCTCCACGCTGAGGATCACATCGTCATCCACTCCCCCCCGCGGTTCATGCATGGTGGTGACACCGGACGAAACCGCCCGCCTCCAACCCATCCGTCTGCGGCGCCGTGGTTCGGCAAATTTCCGTCGCCTGCGCACAACGCGGATTGAACCGGCAGCCATCCGGGAAGCGCGTAATCGCCGGCACGACGCCCGCGATCTCCTTCAGGCGGCTGCGGCCAAGCGCAGCGCGGCTGCCAAGCCGCGGCAGCGAGTCCACAAGGCCCTGCGTATAGGGATGGGAGGGCGCGCGGAAGATGTCGGCCGAGCCGCGCTCCTCGACGATGCGGCCGGCATACATGACGGCAACGCGGCGGCAGACATTGGCAACGAGGCCGAGATCGTGGCTGATCATGAGGATCGCCGTTCCGCGCTCGGCGCACAGATTGCGCATCAGCTCGATGATTTCCGCCTGCACGGTGACGTCGAGGGCCGTGGTCGGCTCGTCGGCGATCAGCAGGTCCGGACCGCAGGCGAGCGCAATCGCGATCATCACGCGCTGGCGCATGCCGCCGGACAGCTGGTGCGGATAGTCCTTGACGCGCCGCTCCGGCGCGGGGACGCGGACGCTCGCGAGCGCCTCGACCGCCAGCTGGTTGGCCTCCCGCCAGCTCTTGCCCCTGTGCAGCACGAACATCTCGGCGATCTGCCTCCCCACCGGCGATACCGGGTTCAGCGCCGTCATCGGCTCCTGGAAGATCATGGCGATACGATTGCCGCGCAGCTGCCGTTGCCTGGCGGCGGACAGGTGCTGGATCTCCTGTCCCTCGAACCGGATGACGCCGCCGCCGATCGACAAGGGCGACCGCAGCAGGCCGATCAAGGCGAGCGCCGTGATGCTCTTGCCGCAACCGGACTCGCCGACCAGGCCGAACGTCTCGCCGCGATCGATGCGGAATGAAATGCCTTCGGCCGCCGCAACGCGCCTCGATCCGTCATCGAGATCGATGCGCAGATTCTCGACCTCGAGCAGCGGGCTGCCTGTCATGTGCGCCGGCTCCGCGATTGCGGATCGAGGATGTCGCGCAAGCCATCGCCGAGCAGATTGAGGCCGAGCACGGTCAGGAAGATGGCAAGGCCCGGGAAAATCGAAAGCCACGGCGCCGTCGTGATCTGCTCGCGGGCTTCCGATAGCATGCTGCCCCAGCTCGGAAACGGCGGGCGGACGCCAAGGCCCAGGAACGACAATGCGGCTTCGGACAGGACCGCGCTGCCCATGCCCAGCGTGCCGATGACGACGATGGGCCCCAGCATGTTCGGCAACAGCTGCGTGATCATGATGCGCACGTCACCATAGCCGAGCACGGTGGCCGCCTGCACATAGCCCTGGCTCCGCAGCGACAGCGCCGAAGCCCGCGCGAGGCGGCAGGTGAACGACCAGTTGGTCAGCCCGAGCGCGATCAGGAGGCTGGTCAGGCCGGGACCGAGCACCGCCATGATGGCGAGCGCGAAAATCAGCGAGGGGATCGCGAGCATGAGATTGGTCAGGCCGTTGACGACATCGTCCCACCAGCCGCCGAAATAGCCGGCGCTGAGGCCGAGCGCCACCCCGATGACGCTGTTGATGAGCTGGGAGACGATGCCGACCGTCAGCGAGACGCGCGCGCCGTAGAGGACGCGGGAATAGATGTCGCGGCCCTGCGCGTCGGTGCCGAACCACCAGGTCCAACTGGGTGGCTCCTCCGCATTCATGAGGTTGGCATCCATGACCGGATCGGTGTGTGCCAGCCACGGCGCGAGCAGGCCGACGACGATCGCCAGCGCGAACAACGCTCCCCCGATGACGAGATTGGCGCGGAGCTTCATGCGTATCTGATCCTGGGATCGATCACGCCGTAGAGCACGTCGATCAAGAGATTGATCGCCAGAAAGAACAGCACCACGACGAGGATGGAGCCCTGGACGGCGGGAATGTCGCGCTGGAGCACGCTGTCGACCAGCAGCGAGCCGATGCCCGGCCAGGAGAACAGTTTCTCGACCACGACCGCCTGCCCCATCAGCGCGCCGAATTGCAGGCCCATGGTCGTGAGGATGAGGACGAGCGCGTTGCGCATCACGTGCCACTTCACGACCCTGGTCTCGCTCATGCCCTTCGAGCGCGCGGTGCGGACGAAGTCGGCGGTCATGATCTCGAGCACCGCCGCGCGCGTCGTCCGCGCCAGCAGCGCCATCGGCGAGACGCCAAGGGCCAGTGCCGGCAGGACCAGATATTTCAATCCGCCATCGCCATAGCCGAAGCTCGGCAGCCAGCCGAGCTTCAACGCGAACAGATACATCAGCATCAGTCCGAGCCAGAACTTGGCGATCGAAAGGCCCGACACCGCGACGAACATTGCAAGCGTGTCGACGAGGCTGCCCGGCCGCAGAGCCGCGACGAAGCCGAGCGGAACGCCGACCACGACCGCAAACGCCATGGATGCGAAGATCAGCTGCAGCGTCGGCCATGCCCGCTTGGCGATCATGGTCGTGACAGGCTCGCGCGTCCGGAACGAGGTTCCGAAATCGCCGGTCGCGAGCTGGGCGATGTAAGTGCCGAAACGCATATAGACGGGCTGGTCGAGGCCAAGCTGCTTCTTCAGGCGCAGCTCGACTTGCGGATCGCTGTCGTCGCTCATGGTCGAGACGATGCTGCCGGGAACGACGCTGAACAGCACGAACACCAGCAGCACGACGGCGAGCACGGTCGGAATGGTCTGCAGGACGCGGCGGATCAGGAACGAGAGCATCTCAACTTTTCTCCGCCCCCTCCCTCGCCCGTCGCGCTGGAGGGAGCGCGCGTGTCACTTCGCGGGCGAGGTCTCGTCGACCCAGAGGTCCTCGACGTTCTGGTGGGTCAGCTCGGTCGCGTTCAACTGAATGCCCTTCAGCCACGGTTGCACCGCCATGACCGCCTTGTTGTAGTTGAAGAACCAGACCGGCGCCTCCTCGTAGAGCAGCGCATTGGCCTTCTGCAGCAGTTGACCGCGCTTGGCGGGGTCGTCGGCCTGCCCGGCTTCGTCGACCAGCTTGTCGAAATCGGCGTTCTTGAAGGTCATGTAGTTGCAGGCCGATTGCGGCGTCGATGAGTGGAAGCATTTCAGCGCCGCCTGGGGATCCGGGCCGCTCTGCTGGGAGTAGACGAAAGCCTGGTAGTCGCCGGTGCGAACTACCTCCGCCAGCACCGCGGTCTCGACCTGCTTGACCTTGGCCTTGATGCCGACCTTGTCCAGCATCGGGATGACGGCCGTGACGATCGGCAGGCCCCAGCTTTCATTCTGGCTGGTGGTCCATTCGAACTCGAAGCCGTTGGGATAGCCCGCGTCTGCGAGGAGCTGCTTGGCCTTCGCGGGATCGAAGGGATACGGCTTCATGGTCTTGTCGTAGAGCGGCGAGGTCAGCGGCAGCCAGCTGGTGGCGCGATAGGCCTTGTTCTTGACCAGCTTGTTGATGATCAGGTCGGTGTCGATCGCGTAGTTGATCGCCTGCCGGACGCGCTTGTCGGCGAACGGCTTGAACGCGGGATTCATGCCCATGTAGCGCGTGAAGACCTCGGCGACCTCGACGATGGTGCCCTTGAGGCCGGCGTCGGACTGGTAGGCGACGTATTGCGCAGGTCCCAGCACCGAGGTGTCGATCTCCTTGTTGCGGAAGGCAACATCGCGGGCCGCGGCCTCACCCATCACCGACACGATGAGCTTGTCGGCGTAGGGCTTGCCGGGCTTGTAGAACCGGTCCCACCGCTCCAGCACGATGCGCGATCCCGGCACGTGCTCGACGAACTTAAAGGGCCCGAGACCGATCGGTTTCTGGATAAAGCTCTCCTTGGCGGCCTCGTCGGCGGGATAGATCGAGGTCAGCGCGGTGAAGAAGTAGAAGCCCGGATCGACCTTCTCGGTCAGCTTCATCTCGATGGTGAAGTCGTCGATCTTCTTCAGGCCGGAGATTTCCTTGGCCTGGCCCTTCTCCACTGCGGCGGCCCCCTCGATCACGCGGACATAGCGCGCGCCGGGATAGGCCTTGGTGCCGTCCATGATGCGGTTGTAGGACCAGATGACGTCGTCGGCGGTCATCTTGCGGCCATTGTGGAAATAGGCGTCGTCGCGAAGCTTGAAGGTGTAAACGAGGCCACCACCCGAGACGACGGCCTCTTTGGCAAGCTCCGGAACCGGCTTGCCTTCCGCGGAATCCCAGATGTAGAGCGAGCGGTGCAGCCCCTTGGCGTAGATCTCGTCTTGGGCGCGCTGGGTGGTGTGAATGTCGAGGCTGGTGAAGCTCGAGCCGTAGGGCGCCGTCATGCGGATAGTTCCGCCCTTGCGCGGCGTCTGCGCCTCCGCAGCGGCGCTGAGCGCCAGTCCCAAACCGGCAACGATCGCGATGGTCTTGAACATCATGTGGTCCCCCGGCAACGCACGAATTCCGACACCGGATTTGATCACTCGTCGGCTGCCGAAAGCAAGCTTCGTTTTGACGGCAAAAGATGCCGGTTCCTGAGGCAGTCCTTTGGCGGAGGCGCATTTGACGCGGTGCGTCATCGGGCGAGCATGCCGACGGGCTCCTTTCCCTTGCGGCATTGTTGGTGGCCGGCGGCGCTCTTTCCCCGTCATTGCGAGCGGTAGCGAAGCAATCCAGACTGCCGCCGCGGAACGATCCTGGATTGCTTCGTCGCAAGAGCTCCTCGCAATGACGGGGCGTAGAGCAAGCTCCTTGCCAGCTCTGTCAGCCGGGTAACTCCGGCTGCCAATCGCGCAGGTTTCGCGCGGCGCGGACGACGTCGGCGATCGCGGGAAATGCCCCCGTCTCCACCATCATCGCCCTCGCCAGCCGCACGGCACGGGCTTCGCTGACCGCCCGCCGCTTGGGGGGCTCGATCAGCTCGAAGTCGATGTTGTGGGCGAGACCGAAGATGCGGCGGATGATCTTTGCGGCGGCGAACCCGACCACATCAGTGAACAGGCGCTGCATGTAGGCCTGCCGCTCGGCCTCCAGCCGCGCGGCCCCCTTCTCACCGGGGAACAGCGAGAGTGGAAAGGCATCACCGGCCGCGCCGGTGCGCCAGAGGTCGAGGAATTTTCGGGCAAACTGGACCCAGACCTGCTCGACCGTCTCCAGCACCCAGGCCTCGAATGCCGCCCGTTGGCCCGGAGCGCGCTCGTGGCCGGCGGAGGCGAAATAGGCCATGAGGAGATTGGCCAGCACGGCGCCGACGTCGAAGCCCACCGGACCGTAGAATGCGAATTCCGGGTCGATCACCCGGGTCTGGCTGTCCGTGACCATGATCGAGCCGGTGTGGAGGTCGCCATGGATCAGCGCTTCCGGGCTCGCCATGAACTTCAGCTTCAGCCGGGAGACGGCGACGTGCAGGTCCATGTCGTCGCGCAAGCTCGCGGCGAGGCCGTCGAGATAGGGCGCGGTCCAGCGGTTCTGCTCGGCGATGCGGTAGGGATCGGTGAAGATCAGGTCCTCGGTGATCTTGCAAAGCGCGTGGTTGCCGGCAAACGCCGCGATGGCCTCCTTCTTCTCGGCCGCTGATAGCGCGAGGTCGGAGGTGAAGAACAGCGTCCGCGCCATGAAGGTCGTGATGTCGTCCACGAAGCGCGGATAGCGCGTTGCCGCGACCAGCCCCTTGCGCATGATGATGTGGGGCTCGAGCAGCTCCATCGCGGTCAGCGCCAGGCCGTCGTTGTGATGCAGCACGGCCGGGACGAGGCCGGGCGCGAGCTGGGCCTGGCGGGACAGCGCGAGATATTCGTAATGGGCCCGCGACAACGGCAAGGGCCAGCTCTCGCCGACGAGGCGGACGTAAGGCAGCGCCTGCTTCACGGCGATGCCACCGCGCGCGCCCTTGACGATGAAGACGAGGTTGAGGTTGCCGTCACCGACTTCCGTGATCGCCCACCCGGCCGGCTCGCCGCCGAGCAGTCCCTTCAGGTCCGGCAGGCCCGCGAGATAGGCCCGCAAATCGGCCTCATGCAGAATCCGGTAGTCCCCCTGCCCCTGCGCCATGACGATCCCATCCCATGCTTGGCATCCCCCGGACCGTTACTCCCGCTCCAGGAAGCTCGAGCCGATCTCGGCCTTTCTTTTGATGGGATCGTAATCACAATAGACGCTGTCCGCCACCAGCGTGTAGCTGGCGCTGACGGTGTATTTGTCCAGCTTGACCGAGTTCAGGCCGATCACGGAGGTGCTCTTGCCCCCGTTCCATTTGAACGGCGTCGAGCTCTTGGCCTGCTCGCAGGCCATCACCGCCTCGTTGAAGACGTAGCCCTCGACGAAGGCCTTCAGCGTGCGGGCCTGAACGGCGATCTTCCACTCGACATAGCCGATGGCACCGAGACCGGCGACGATCAGCACCAGAAGCGCAATGACGATACGCTGAAAAGTCATTCGTTCCCCCAACTTTGTTTCAATATGCAAACTATCTCCGGTGTCATTGCGAGCGCAGCGAAGCAATCCAGAGCCTTTCCGCGGAGGGATACTGGATTGCTTCGCTGCGCTCGCAATGACGAACTCAGCGGATAGCCGTAGTCTATCGCCTTTCCGAGCGATCGGCAGAAGCCCTTAAAATGGCATTCCCATCAATTTCGACAGGCGCTCGATGGAGAGATAGCCGGCGTGATAGGCGGCGATGCCGGCGCCGTAGATCACCGCCGAGATGATCGTGGTCCAGATCAGCTTGCGGCCCATCCGCGTCAGGATCGGCGCGCCGGGGTCGGTGCCGGGGGCGCCGACGCCGTCCTCGTGCTGGCTGCGCACGCCGAACGGCAGCGTCAGGAACAGCGCGACCCACCAGATGACGAAGTAGATCGCGATCGCGGTCGAGATCTGGATGGCCATGGGACGGCCTTATGCCTGCTCGATCTCGACGAGGGCGCCGGAAAAATCCTTGGGGTGCAGGAACAGCACCGGCTTGCCGTGGGCGCCGATCTTGGGCACGCCGTCGCCGAGCACCCTTGCGCCCTCCTTCACCAGCGTGTCGCGCGAGGCGATGATGTCGACGACCTCGTAGCAGACGTGATGGATGCCGCCGTCCGGGTTACGTTCGACGAATTTTGCGATCGGCGAGGCCTCGCCGAGCGGCTCGATGAACTCGATCTTGGTGTTGGGCAGGGTCGCGAACACGGTGATGACGCCGTGCTCGGGCAGCGGCACGGCCTCCGAGATCTGGGCGCCGAACGCGGTGCCGTAGATCTTCGCGGCCTTGACGGCGTCCTTGGTCGCGATCGCAACATGGTTGAGCCGGCCCAACATGTTTCCTCTCCCTCAGAGCGTGATCCAGAGACCACGCCTACTCTACACTGTCAGGACATGTACCAGACAGGGGGGCTTTTTGCCCCAATGTTCGTTGATCACAGCCCGGACAGCGCGTCGCACCGACTCGGCCAGAGCGTCCGGATCGCGGCGCCGCGCCCGCGGCAGGCCTTCGATGGTCGACATCACGGCATCAAAGACGATGTCGTCGAAGGTCTCGCCGGCCCTGTTCTTCTCGGGGATGCCGACCAGATCGACCTCGGGTTCGTCGACCAGCTCCCCCTGGGCGCTCATGGCGATGGCGACGAAAGCGCAGCCGGAGAACGCCATGCGCCGCCGCTCGATCACGGCGCGCGACTTGGAATCCTCCAGGATCGTGCCGTCCTTGTAGAGACGCCCCGATGGCACCTCGCCGACGATGCCGGGATCGCCGGGGCCGAGCTTGACGAGGTCGCCGTTGCGGCAGACCAGCACGCGCGGCACGCCGGCGGCGCGGGCGAGCTTGGCGTGCTCGTGCAGGTGCAGGGCCTCGCCGTGGACCGGGATCAGGAGCTGCGGCTTCACCCAGGAGATCAAATCGCGCAGCTCGTCGCGGCGGGGATGGCCGGAGACGTGGACCAGCGCATCGCGGTCGGTGATGATTTCGACGCCCTGCAGCACCAGATTGTTGATGATCGAGCCGACCGCCTTCTCGTTGCCGGGAATGGTGCGCGAGGAGAAGATGACGCTGTCGCCGCGGTTCAGCGTGATTTCAGGATGGTCGTCATTGGCGATGCGGGCCAGCGCGGCGCGCGGCTCGCCCTGGCTTCCCGTGCACAGCGCCAGCACCTTGTCCTGCGGCAGATGGCCGTAGACCTCGGGCGAGCGGAAGTTCTGCACGCCGTCGAGATAGCCCGTCTCGCGCGCGACCTGCACCACGCGCTCCATCGCCCGGCCGACCACGACGACCTCGCGGTCGGCAGCTTTCGCCGCGTCGGCCACCGCTTTGACGCGGGCGACGTTGGAGGCGAACGTCGTCACCGCGACGCGGCCCTTGGCGGATTTCACGAGGTCGATGATGGTTTTGGCGACCTCGGCCTCCGAGGGCGAACGGCCGTCGCGCACCGCATTGGTGGAATCGCCGATCAGGGCGAGCACGCCCTGCTCGCCCAATTCGCGCAGCCGCTTCTCGTCGGTCGGAGCTCCCAGCGTCGGGGTCGGGTCGATCTTCCAGTCGCCGGTGTGCAGCACGATGCCAGCGTCAGTGTGGATCGCGAGCGCATGCGCTTCCGGAATCGAATGCGCGACGGGAATGAACTCGACGTTGAACGGCCCGATATCGACACGGCCGCCCGATGGCACCACGGTCACTGGAATCTCGGGCGCGTTGCGCTCGGCGGCGCATTTGGCCTCGAACAGAGCGGCGCTGAACCTGGTGGCGTAGATCGGGCATTTCAGCTTCGGCCAGAGGTCGATGATGGCGCCGAAATGGTCCTCATGGGCGTGCGTCAGAACCAGGCCCATCAGGTTCTTGCGTTCCTTCTCCAGGAAGGAGATGTCAGGCATGATCAGGTCGATGCCCGGCAGATGCTCCTCGTCGCCGAAGGAGACGCCGAGATCGACCGCGAGCCAGGCGCGCTGGTGGCGGTTGCCGAGGCCGTAGATCGACAGGTTCATGCCGATTTCGCCGACGCCGCCGAGCGGCGCAAACACCAATTCGTCGGGCCTTGCCATCACGCAGCTCCCACCGAGGCGACGGGGCCGAAGAACACCTCGCCCGCCGCCACCGGCACAAGGCGGCCCTCCGCGGTGCGGACGATCAGGCAGCCGGTGTCGTCGATGGTGTCAAAAACACCTTCCAGCGTCGTGGTTCCCGTGTGGATCGCAACCTTCTCGCCGAGGCCGGCGGCGCGCTCCAGCCAGAGCTTGCGGATCTCGGCAAAGCCGCGACCATTGTCCCAGATGCCGCGAAACTCGACCCAGGCGTCGGAGAGGGCCGCGAACAGCTCCTCGGCGCTGATCTGGACGCCGAGGCCCGCCAGCGACACCGCGGGCGTCGGGGTGCCCTCGGGCGCTGCCACCACGTTGGTGCCGATGCCGACGACGACGGCGAGGCCGCTACCGACGGCCTCGGCCTCGAGGCCAATGCCGACCAGCTTCTTGCCGCCTGCGAGCACGTCATTCGGCCATTTCAGCGCGTAGCGGGGCCGGCTTTCGCCGAGACGGAGCGCGGCCTCGAGGCTCACCTTCTCCAGCGCCGCCTCCTCGGCCAGCCCTGCGGCAAAGCCGAGCGTGGCCGCGACGGCCGGAGCGACGTCCATGACTTCGAGGATGCTCGCCGCGAGATTGCCGCGCGGCGCGATCCAGGCGCGCTGGCGCCGGCCGCGGCCGGCAGTCTGCTCGGAGGTCACGAACCACATCGGGCCGCGTTCGCCGGCGCGGGCGTGCTCGATCGCCTCGGTGTTGGTCGAGCCGGTCCGTTCGAACGCCGCGAGCTTGTAGCCCGCGGCCGATGCGCGAGGACCGAGCGCGAAGGCCATCCTAGAACAGCGACTTTGCCGCGGCGGAGGCGACGCTCACCACGGGCCCCGCGAACAGCGCAAACAGCAGGTTGAACAGGCCCGCGACCGCCAGCACCGTCCGCACCTCGACGCGCACCGGATCGACCTGGCCGGCCGGCTCGTCGAAATACATCGTCTTGACGATGGCGAGATAATAGTAGGCGCCGACGACGCTCGACAGCACGCCGATCACGGCGAGCGTGAACAGGTTCGCCTTGATCGCGGCGACGAAGACGTACCATTTGGCGAAGAAGCCGGCGAGCGGCGGGATGCCGGCGAGCGAGAACAGCAGCATCGCGAACATGAAGGCGAGCAGCGGATTGGTACGCGACAGGCCGGCGAAATCGCTGATCTGCTCGACGGCCTGGCCGTTGCGCTTCATGGCGAGGATGATGGAGAACGAGCCGAGCGTCATCGCGACATAGATCACGATGTACATCAGCACGCCCTGCGCGCCCTCGACCGTGCCGGAGGCGAGGCCGACCAGGGCGAAGCCCATGTGGCCGATCGAGGAATAGGCCATCAGGCGCTTGATGTTGCTCTGGCCGATCGCGGCGAAGGAGCCGAGCGCCATCGAGGCGATCGACACGAACACCAGGATCTGCTGCCACTGCGAGACGATGCCGGGAAATGCGGTCAGGGTGACGCGGGTGAAGACGGCGAGCGCGGCGACCTTCGGCGCCGAGGCGAAGAAGGCGGTGACCGGGGTCGGCGCGCCTTCGTAGACGTCAGGCGTCCACATGTGGAACGGCACGGCCGAAACCTTGAAGCAGAGGCCGACGAGCAGGAAGACGAGGCCGAACACGAGGCCGACATTCGAGACCGTCGCGGCCGCGGCGATGCCGGTGAAGCTCACGGTGCCGGTAAAGCCATAGACCAGCGATGCCCCGTACAGCAGCATGCCCGAGGACAGCGCGCCGAGCACGAAGTACTTCAGGCCGGCCTCGGTCGATTTGGCGTTGTCGCGGTTCGAAGCCGCCACGACGTAGAGCGCCAGCGACATCAGTTCGAGACCGAGATAGAGCGAGATCAGGTCGCCGGCCGAAATCAGCACCATCATGCCGAGGGTCGAGAGCAGCACCAGGATGGCGTATTCGAAGATGCGGCGCGACGGGTCGGACAGGAACTCGGTCGACAGGACCAGCGTCACCGCCGAGCCGATCAGGGCCAGGATCTTCATGAAGCGGGCGAAGTCGTCGACGATGAAGCTGCCGCCGAACGTCACCTGCTTGCCCGCGGGCTGCATGTAGACGAGCGCACCGACCACGACCAGGAGCACCACCGCCAGCGACGTGACGGTCCTGGTCGTCTCCTTCCCGCGATAGGCCCCTAGCATCAGAAGCGCCATGGCGCCGACCGCGAGCACGAGCTCGGGCAGCACCGGCGCCAGTTGATAACCTGCAGTCGAAAAGCTCATGGCGATATCCTGACCTGCCCGATCACTGGAGCAGTGCGGCGGCCTTCACGGCCGTCACGGCGGTATTGTAATTGTTGACGAGTTGCTGGACCGAGGCGGCCGACATGTCGAGCACCGGCTTCGGCCAGACGCCGAACAGGATCGTCAGCGCGACCATGGGAAACAGCGTCAGGCATTCCCGGAAGGTGAGATCCTTCATGCTCGCCAGCGACGGCTTGACCAGCGCCCCGAACACGACCTTGCGATAGAGCCACAGCGCGTAGCCTGCCGAGAGGATCACGCCGAAGGTGGCGAAGAACGCCGTCGGGATCGAGACCTTGAAGGTGCCGAGCAGCGTCATGAACTCGCCGACGAAGCCGCTCGTGCCGGGCAGACCGACATTGGCCATGGTGAAGACCATGAAGGTCATCGCGTAGAGCGGCATCCGGTTGACGAGGCCGCCATAGGCCGCGATCTCGCGGGTGTGCAGGCGGTCGTAGACGACGCCGACGCAGAGGAACAGCGCGCCGGAGACGATGCCGTGCGAGATCATCTGGAACATGCCGCCGGCAACGCCCTGCATGGTGCCGGCGAAGATGCCCATGGTGACGAAGCCCATATGCGCGACCGAGGAGTACGCGATCAGCTTCTTCATGTCCTCCTGCATCAACGCCACCAGCGAGGTGTAGATGATGGCGATGGCCGAGAGCGTGAAGATCAGCGGCGCGAAGTCGTGCGAGGCCAGCGGGAACATCGGCAGCGAGAAGCGGAGGAAGCCGTAGCCGCCCATCTTCAGCAGGATCGCGGCGAGGACCACCGAGCCCGCGGTCGGCGCCTCGACGTGGGCGTCGGGAAGCCAGGTGTGCACCGGCCAC
This sequence comes from Bradyrhizobium sp. CCBAU 11357, assembly GCF_028128865.1. Taxonomy (NCBI): domain Bacteria; kingdom Pseudomonadati; phylum Pseudomonadota; class Alphaproteobacteria; order Hyphomicrobiales; family Nitrobacteraceae; genus Bradyrhizobium; species Bradyrhizobium sp. CCBAU 11357. The sequence goes on from NZ_LBJW01000016.1 coordinate 44,523, forward strand.
ATCGGCATCTTCACCGCGAACGAGGCGAAGAAGGCCAGCCACGCCCAGGTCTGCAAGGATCGCGGCACGGCGGTGTGCATCAGGGTCGGGATGTCGGTGGTGCCGCCGTTCCAGTACAGCGCCATGATGGCGAGCAGCATCAGGACCGAGCCGAGCAGCGTGTAGAGGAAGAACTTGAACGAGGCATAGACCCGGCGCGGACCGCCCCAGACGCCGATGATCAGGAACATCGGGATCAGGCCGCCCTCGAAGAACAGGTAGAACAGCACGAGATCGAGCGCCGAGAAGGTGCCGATCATCAGCGTTTCCAGGATCAGGAACGCCATCATGTATTCGCGGACGCGGCTCGTGATCGCCTTCCAGCTCGCGATGATGCAGAACGGCATCACGGCGGTGGTCAGGATCACCAGCGGCAGCGAGATGCCGTCGACGCCCATGTGGTAGGTGATGCCGGTGGCGAGCCAGTTCGCCTTCTCGACGAACTGGAAGTCGGGATTGGCGGGGTCGAAGCGCATGACCAGGATCACCGACACCGCGAAGGTGATCAGCGTGGTCCAGAGCGCGATCCAGCGCGAATTGCGCCGCGCCGCCTCGTCATCACCGCGGCTCAAATAGACGATCAGCGCGCCGACCAGCGGCAGGAACGTCGTGACCGAAAGAATGGGCCAGGTTGTCATTTACTGGCCTCCAAAGCCGAACATGAACCAGGTGATCAGGCCGGCGGCACCGATCAGCATGGCGAATGCGTAGTGATAGAGATAGCCGGTCTGGATTTTCACGACGTTGCGGGTGACGTCCAGCACGCGGGCGGAGACGCCGTCGGGACCGAAGCCGTCGATGATGAAGCCGTCGCCCTTCTTCCAGAGCTGGTAGCCGATCCACTTCGCCGGGCGGACGAAGATGAGGTCATAGAGCTCGTCGAAGTACCATTTGTTGAGCAGGAACTGGTACAGCATCGGCTGCTCTTGAGCGAGCCGAACCGGGATGTAGGGCCGCCGGATGTAGAACAGGTACGAGACGAGGAAGCCCAGCACCATCATCACCGTCGGCAGGAAGGCGATGGTTTGCGGGATGTGGTGCATCTCCTCGATGATGTGCGGGTTCATCTTCACGGACTCGCGGAAGAATTCCTCGACGCCGTGGCCGGCGAACAGCTCCTTGAACGGCAGGCCCGCGACGAACGAGCCGACCGCGAGCACGCCGATCGGGACCAGGATCCAGAGCGGAGCCTCATGCGCGGCCTCGTAATGATGCTCGTCATGCGGCTCGCCGTGGAAGGTCTTGAAGATCAGGCGCCAGGAGTAGAACGAGGTCAGGCCGGCGGCGATCACCGTCATCAGGAAGCCGTACACCCCGAACGGATTGTGCGAGGCGTAGGCGGACTCGATGATCGCGTCCTTGGAGAAATAGCCGGCGGTGAGCGGGAAGCCGGTCAGGGCCAGCGTGCCGACCACCATCACCGCATAGGTGTAGGGGATCTTCTTCCAGAGGCCGCCCATGTTGCGGATGTCCTGCTCGTGGTGCATCGCGTAGATCACCGAGCCGGAGCCCAGGAACAGCAGCGCCTTGAAGAAGGCGTGGGTGAACAGGTGGAACATGCCGACCGAATAGGCCCCCGCCCCCATCGCCACGAACATGTAGCCGAGCTGCGAACAGGTCGAGTAGGCGACGATGCGCTTGATGTCGTTCTGGACGAGACCGATCGTGGCGGCGAAGAAGGCCGTGGTCGCGCCGAAGAACATCACGACGGCCTGGGCGGTCGGCGCGAGTTCGAACAGCGGCGACAGGCGCGCCACCATGAAGACGCCGGCGGTGACCATGGTCGCGGCGTGGATCAGCGCCGACACCGGGGTCGGGCCTTCCATCGCGTCCGGCAACCAGGTGTGCAGCAGGAACTGCGCCGACTTGCCCATCGCGCCCATGAACAGCAGCAGGCAGGTCAGGGTCAGGGCGTCGGCGTGCCAGCCGAGGAAGTCGATGGTCTTGCCGGTGAGGCCGGGCGCGGCGTGGAAGATGGTCTCGAAATCGGTCGAGCCGACCAGCATGAAGATCGCGAAGATGCCGAGGGCAAAACCGAAGTCGCCGACGCGGTTGACCACGAAGGCCTTGATGGCGGCGGCGTTCGCCGAGGGCTTCTGGTACCAGAAGCCGATCAGCAGGTAGCTGGCCAGACCCACGCCCTCCCAGCCGAAGAACAGCTGCACCAGATTGTCCGCGGTCACCAGCATCAGCATGGCGAAGGTGAACAGCGAGAGATAGCCGAAGAAGCGCGGCCGGTAGGGATCCTCGTCCATGTAGCCGATGGAATAGAGGTGCACGAGCGAGGACACGGTCGTCACCACCACCAGCATCACCGCCGTAAGCGTGTCGACGCGCAGCGTCCACCAGACCTGGAGGTCGCCGGAGAAGATGAAAGGCAGCAGCTGGATCCTGTAGTCGTGATGCATGAAGCCGACGTCGACCAACGTCATCCAGGACAGCGCGGCCGAGACGAACAGCAGCCCTGTCGTGATCAGCTCGGCAGCGCGCGAGCCCGCCGCAGGCGGCTCGGTCGGACCGTGGCCGTGATCGTCGTGCCCGTCGCCGGGCTCGTGATGGGTCTCGTGGATGACGGAGGCGTCCTCGTTGATCGTGGCGGACGCATGGGCGTGCGCGTGACCATGGTCGCCGTGATGCTCGACCTCGTCGCCCGAGGGGTTGCGGGCATGCGCGCCCACAAGCGCGATCAGGCCGGCCAAAATGGCGCCCAGCAGAGGCAGGAAAACGATCGCCTGAACCATTTGAGAGCTCAGCCCTTCATCAGATTGACGTCCTCAACCGCGATCGAGCCACGGTTGCGGAAATAGACCACCAGGATGGCGAGACCGATCGCAGCTTCCGCAGCCGCGACCGTCAGCACCAGCAGCGCGAAGACCTGCCCGACGATGTCGCCGAGGAAGGTCGAGAACGCCACGAGGTTGATGTTGACCGAGAGCAGGATCAGCTCGATCGACATCAGGATGACGATGATGTTCTTGCGGTTCAGGAAGATGCCGAGGATGCCGAGCGTGAACAGGATCGCGCCGACCGCCAGATAATGTCCGAGCCCGATCGTCATTTCACCCACTCCGCAGCATCCGCGTCCGAGAGCCCCTGCCCCGGCGCCACCTTGCGCATCGCCATTGCCATGTCGGGCGTGCGTGCGTTCTGAACGTTGATGTCCTGCCGCTTGACCTTCGCCTTATGGCGCAGCGTCAGCACGATCGCGCCGATCATCGCAACCAGCAGCACCATGCCGGCGAGCTGGAAGTAGTGGATGTACTTCGTATAGAGCACGAGCCCGAGCGCCTCGGTGTTGCTCACATTGGCCGGGATCGCCGCCGTGATCGTCTTGGAGACGCCGGGATTGATGACCCAGAAGCCGACGGTGAGCAGCAGCTCGAACAGGAAGATGCCGCCGATCACGAGGCCGACCGGCAGGTACTCGATGAAGCCCTCGCGCAGCTCGAGGAAGTCGACGTCGAGCATCATGATCACGAACAGGAACAGCACCGCGACCGCGCCGACATAGACGACGATCAGCATCATGCCGAGGAACTCGGCGCCCATCAGCACGAACAGGCCGGAAGCGTTGACGAAGGCCAGGATCAGGTACAGCACGGAGTGCACGGGATTGCGCGAGACAATCACCATCACCGCCGAGGCGACGCAGATGCCGGCGAACAGATAGAAGAACAGCGCGGGAAGGATCATGCCCTCACCTCACCGGTACGGCGCGTCGAGCTCGATCGCCTTCGCGATCTCGCGTTCCCAGCGGTCGCCGTTGGCGAGCAGCTTGGCCTTGTCATAATAAAGTTCCTCGCGGGTCTCGGTCGCGAACTCGAAGTTCGGGCCTTCGACGATGGCATCGACCGGACAGGCCTCCTGGCACAGGCCACAATAGATGCACTTCACCATGTCGATGTCGTAGCGCACGGTGCGGCGGGTGCCGTCGTTGCGGCGCGGGCCGGCCTCGATGGTGATGGCCTGCGCCGGGCAGATCGCTTCGCACAGCTTGCAGGCGATGCAGCGTTCTTCGCCGTTCGGATAGCGGCGCAATGCGTGCTCGCCGCGGAAGCGGGGCGAGATCGGGCCCTTCTCGAACGGATAGTTCAGGGTCGGCTTCGGCTGGAAGAAATAGCGCATGGCGAGAAAGAACGCCGAGACGAATTCCGACAGCAGAAGCGAGCGTGCAGTGGCGTTGACGTTGATACCCATGACGGCCCTCACTTCGGCGCGATGCCGGCGAAATGCAGCACGCCGGCCACCACGATCACCATCGCCAGCGACAGCGGCAGGAACACCTTCCAGCCGAGACGCATCAATTGATCGTAGCGGTAGCGCGGCACGATCGCCTTCGCCATCGCGAACAGGAAGAACATGAAGAACAGTTTCAGCGAGAACCAGATGATCCCCGGCACCCAGTTGAAGGGCGGCAGGTCCACCGGAGGCAGCCAGCCTCCGAGGAACAGGATCGTGGCCAGCGCGCACATCGTGACGATCGCGACGTACTCGCCGAGCATGAACAAGAGATACGGCGTCGAGCCGTACTCGACCATGAAGCCGGCGACGAGCTCGGACTCCGCTTCGACGAGGTCGAAGGGCGGACGGTTGGTTTCCGCCAGCGCCGAGACGTAGAACACCACGAACATCGGGAACAGCGGCCAGACGTACCAGTTCAGGATGGTCAGCTGCGGCAGCCCGATCAGGCTGGCAAGGCCGCGCGCGTGCTGGGCCTCGACTACCGCCGAGAGATTCAGCGTGCCGGCGCAGAGCAGCACGGTGATGATGACGAAGCCGATCGAGACTTCGTAGGAGACCATCTGGGCCGCCGAGCGCAGCGCGGCCAGGAACGGGTACTTCGAGTTCGACGACCAGCCGGCCATGATGATGCCGTAGATCGACAGCGACGAGATCGCGAAGATGAAGAGGACGCCGACATTGATGTCGGAGATCACCCAGCCGAGATTGGTCGGGATCACCGCCCAGGCCGCGAGCGCGAGCACGCACGACACCAGCGGCGCCAGCAGGAACACGCCCTTGTTGGCGCCGGCCGGAATGATCGGCTCCTTCAGCACGAACTTGAGCAGGTCGGCGAAGGATTGCAGCAGGCCCCACGGGCCGACCACGTTCGGGCCACGGCGGATCTGCACCGCCGCCCAGATCTTGCGGTCGGCGAGCAGGATGTAGGCGATTGCCACCAAGAGGACGACGAGCACCAGGACGCTCTGGGCGACCATGATGATCAGCGGCCAGAGGAACCCGGTCCAGAATGCGCTTTCGAAGAATGCCATCAGATCACGCTCACTCTGCTGCGGTCAGCATGTGCCCGGAGGCGAGGCGCGAGCATTCCGCCATCACGGCGGACGCACGCGCGATTGGGTTGGTCAAATAGAAGTCCTCGACCAGGGGCTTGAACGGCGCCTTCTCGGGCGAGCCGCCCTTCCCCGCCAGCTTCTTGATCTGGTCGGCGGAGCCGGCCTCGATCTGGTCGAGACGGATCAGATGCGGCACGGCCTTGAACACCGCCTGGCGCAGCGCCGAGAGCGAGTCATAGCCGAGCTTCTTGCCGAGCGCTTCCGACAGCGCGCGGATGATCGCCCAGTCCTCGCGGGCTTCGCCCGGCGGGAACGCGGCGCGGCCGGTCATCTGCACGCGGCCTTCGGTGTTGACGTAGATCGCGGACTTCTCGGTGTAGGCGGCCGCCGGCAGGATGACGTCGGCGCGGTGCGCGCCGCGATCGCCATGGGTGCCGATATAGACGACGAAGGTGCCATCCGGCGCCTTGATCTCGTCGGCGCCGAGCAGGAACAGCAGGTCCAGCGTGCCGAACGTCGTCATCTGCGCAGCGTTCAGCCCGCCCGCCGTGGCGGCGAAGCCGATGTCGAGCGCGCCGACGCGCGAGGCGGTCTCGTGCAGCAGGCCGAAGCCGTTCCAGCCGTCCTTCACCGCGCCGACGTCGAGCGCGAGCTTGGCGGCGGCTGCGAGAATGGCGGCGCCGTCGTGACGGGCGGCCGCGCCCGCACCGACCAGAATGATTGGGTGCTTGGCGTTCTTCAGCACGTCCATGAAGGAGTGCTTGCCGGCCGCGAGCTCACCCAGCGTCTCGGTGCCGGCACCGAGGTGGTCGTAATCATAGGTCAGGTCGGGCTTGGCACCGATCACGCCGACCTTGAAGCCACCGGCGCGCCAACGTTTGCGGATGCGGGCGTTGAACACGGCCGCCTCTTTCCGCGGGTTTGCGCCGATGATGAGCAGTGCGTCGGCCTGCTCGACGCCGGCGAGCGTCGGGTTGAAGATGTAGGAGCCGCGGCCGAGCGCCGGATCGAAGGCGTCGCCGCCCTGCACCGCCAGATTGCTCGAGCCGTACTTGGCGAGCAGGTCCTTCAGCGCGAACATCTCCTCGACGCCGGCGAGATCGCCGGCGATCGCGCCGATGCGCTTGCCGTCGGTGCGCGCCGCCTTGGCGGCGATCGCGGCGAAGGCCTCGGTCCAGCTTGCCGCGCGCAGCTTGCCCGCCTCGCGGATATAGGGCCGGTCGAGACGTTGGGTGCGCAGGCCGTCGACCACGTGGCGGGTCTTGTCCGAGATCCACTCCTCGTTCACGGCCTCGTTGATGCGCGGCAGGATCCGCATCACCTCACGGCCGCGAGTGTCGACGCGGATCGCAGAACCAAGACCGTCCATGACGTCGATCGACTGGGTCTTGCCGAGCTCCCACGGGCGCGCCGCGAAAGCATAGGGCTTCGAGGTCAGCGCGCCGACCGGGCAGATGTCGACGAGGTTGCCCTGCAGTTCCGACGTCAGGGCGTGCTCGAGATAGGTCGTGATCTCCATGTCCTCACCGCGGCCGGTGGCGCCCATCTCGGGCGCGCCGGCGACTTCCGCCGAGAAGCGGACGCAGCGCGTGCACTGGATGCAGCGGTTCATCGAGGTCTTGACCAGCGCGCCGAGATATTTGTCCTCGACCGCGCGCTTGTTCTCGGCGAAGCGGCTGGTGTCGACACCATAGCCCATCGCCTGGTCCTGCAGGTCGCACTCGCCGCCCTGGTCGCAGATCGGGCAATCCAAGGGATGGTTGATCAGAAGGAACTCCATCACGCCTTCGCGCGCCTTCTTCACCATCGGCGAACGCGTCGAAATCTCCGGCGGCTCGCCCTTGGGGCCCGGACGGCAGTCGCGCACGCCCCAGGCGCAGCTCGCGACCGGCTTCGGGCCGCCCTTCACCTCGACGAGGCACATCCGGCAATTGCCGGCGATCGACAGCCGCTCGTGATAGCAGAAGCGCGGAATCTCGGCGCCGGCCGCCTCGCACGCCTGAAGCAGCGTGTACTCGGCGGGGACATCGATCTCTTTGCCGTCGATGATGAGCTTGGTCATGTCTCTTACTCCGCCGCGACCATGTTCACGGGATCGCGGACGCCGATATCGTCGACATCGGACTTGTGCGAATATTGGTCGATGCGCGCTTCGATCTCGTGACGGAAGTGCGTGATCAGGCCCTGGATCGGCCAGGCCGCCGCGTCGCCGAGCGCGCAGATGGTGTGGCCTTCGACCTGCTTGGTCACCTCGAGCAGCATGTCGATCTCGCGCTTGTGGGCGCGGCCTTCGGCCATGCGGGTGAGGACGCGCCACATCCACCCCGTACCCTCGCGGCACGGCGTGCACTGGCCGCAGCTCTCATGCTTGTAGAAATAGGAGATGCGGGCAATCGCACGGATCAGGTCGGTCGACTTGTCCATCACAATCACGGCGGCGGTGCCGAGGCCCGAGCGCAGCTTGCTTAAGGAGTCGAAATCCATCGGCGTGTCGATGATCTGCTCGGCCGGCACCATGCGCACCGACGAGCCGCCGGGGATCACGGCCTTGAGGTTGTCCCAGCCGCCGCGAATGCCGCCGCAATGCTTGTCGATCAGCTCACGGAACGGGATGCCCATGGCCTCTTCGACGTTGCAGGGCCGCTCGACATGGCCGGAGATGCAGAACAGCTTGGTGCCGACATTGTTCGGGCGGCCGATGCCGGCGAACCACGCCGCGCCACGGCGCAGGATGTCGGGCGCAACGGCGATGGACTCGACGTTGTTGACGGTGGTCGGGCAACCGAACAGGCCGACGTTGGCCGGGAACGGCGGCTTCAGCCGCGGCTGGCCCTTCTTGCCCTCGAGGCTCTCGAGCAGCGCGGTCTCCTCGCCGCAGATATAGGCGCCGGCGCCGTGGGCGACGTAGATGTCGAACGGCCAGCCGTTGACGTTGTCCTTGCCGACCAGCTTGGCCTCATAGGCCTGGTCGATCGCGGCCTGCAGATGCTCGCGCTCGCGGATGAACTCGCCGCGGACATAGATGTAGCAGGCATGCGCGTTCATCGCGCAGCTCGCGATCAGGCAGCCTTCGATCAAGAGATGCGGATCGTGCCGCATGATCTCGCGGTCCTTGCAGGTGCCGGGCTCGGACTCATCGGCGTTGACGACGAGATAGCTCGGCCGGCCGTCGGTCGATTCCTTCGGCATGAAGGACCATTTCAGACCGGTCGGGAAGCCGGCGCCGCCGCGGCCGCGCAGGCCCGACGCCTTCATCTCGTTGATGATCCAGTCGCGGCCCTTGTCGATGATATTCTTGGTGCCATCCCAGGCGCCGCGGCGCCGCGCACCCTCGAGCCCCCAATCGTGGAGGCCGTAGAGGTTCTTGAAGATGCGGTCCTTGTCCTCGAGCATATCAGTGCTTTCCGATCAACGATTGGACTGCTTGTAGGCAAGTCCGGCGGCGCAGATGCCAAACGTCAGCGCCCAGAGCGAAGCCGATTCCAGCGATGCGTTCAGGCCGAAGCGCTGCAGCAGGAAGATGAAGGCGGCCGCCACCACGGCGTGCATCGCGATGAAGCCCCACTTCTTCATGCCAACGCTCCCCTGCGCTATCGACGAAGCGAGATCCCGCATCAGGTGGTCTCCTTCAGCGTGGTCGGTCCGGTGATCGGCGCCGAGAACTGGCGGCCGTTCTGCGGACCCGGCTTCGGCGGATTGCCCGAAGCGAAGCCGTCGAGCACCTTGCCGAAGCTTTCCTTGGTCAGGTCCTCATAGGTGTCCTTGCCGATCAGCACCATCGGCGCGTTCACGCAGGCGCCCAGGCACTCCACCTCTTCCCAGCTGAAATTGCCGTCCTTGGAGAGATGGAAGGGCTCGTGATGGATGCGGTGCTCGCAGACGTGGATCAGATCCTCGGCGCCGCGCAGGCGGCACGGCGTGGTGCCGCAGACCTGGACGTGAGCCTTCTTGCCGACCGGGGCGAGCTGGAACATGGTGTAGAAGGTCGCGACCTCGAGCACGCGGATATAGGGCATGTCGAGCAGGTCGGCGACGGCGCGGATCGCGGCTTCCGAGACCCAGCCCTCGTGCTGTTCCTGGACGCGCCAGAGGATGGCGATGACCGCGGAGGCCTGCCGGCCGGCCGGATATTTCGCGATCTGCTGCCGGGCGAATGCGAGGTTCTCCTCCGTGAACGCAAAGCTCGCGGGCTGGACTTCCTTCGGTGCTAATCGGCGAACGGACATAGCTCAATCTCTCACTGCATGCGGCGCGCGGATTTCGCATTCAGGTTCTTGGCGTTGAGGGCTTCGATCCTGTCCTGCCAGAATGCGCTTGCGGTGCCGAAAACGTTGTAGCCGACGTGGGTCGAGACCTTGATGCGGTCGAGGATCGACAGCTCGGTCACGGTCTCCATGCGGTTGCTGCGCGGATCGAACACGATCAGCTTCAGCGGGGTCTGTTCGAGGATGAAGCGCGACACGGCGTGGGAGCGGTCGCTGCCGTGCTCCTCGCACATGATGACGCTGTCGGCCTGCAGCAGGCGGAAGCCGCCCTTGATCGCCTCGATCTCGACGCCCTCGACGTCGAGCTTGATCAGGTACTTGCCGCTCGCGGCGATCTTGCCGTCGTCGATCAGGTTGTCGAGCGCGATCACCGGCACCTCCTCCCCGCCCGCCGACTGATCGCCGGCGATGCTGAAGGCCTCGTGCTTGGTGCCCGACAGGCGCGCGGTCCCGCGCGCCGCTCCGATCGCGCACTTCATCGTCTCGAAGCGGCCAGCGTTGACGCGCGCATTGTTGGCGAGCTTCGGGTAGTTCTGGCCCGACGGCTCGATCGCGATCGCCTTGTGAGCGCCGAACGGCTTGCTCGAGACCAGCACCGACCAATAGCCGTAATTGGCGCCGCAATCGAGCAGCGTGTAGTCGACGTCGATGGAATCGGCGAACAGCAGCTCGAGCTCGTCTTCATAGTTGTACGAGCGGTTGAGCAGCTTGCTCCAATAGCCGTCGCCGTAGGGGAATTCGAACACCGCGTCGGAATTGAGCCTGATCGCGATGTTGCGCTCGGGCAGCGTCTTGCGCAGCAAATTCGCGCAGGCGATGTAGCCCATATGCGAGAAGTGCGAGGAGATCTTCGATCCCGTCACCAGCGCCAAGGCAGCCGTCCGCTCCCACAGGTTGGCCCCTTCAAGGGCCCCCGAGGCGCGGTCAAACTGGATTGGCGCCTGCGCCATCACCGATCGACCTCTCCGAACACGATGTCGAGCGAGCCCAGGATCGCCGAGACGTCGGCGAGCAGATGGCCGCGGCAGATGTGGTCCATGGCCTGGAGATGGGCAAAGCCCGGCGCGCGGATCTTGCACTTGTAGGGCTTGTTGGTGCCGTCGGCGACGAGATAGACGCCGAACTCGCCCTTGGGCGCCTCGACCGCGGCATAGATCTCGCCGGCCGGCACGTGGACGCCTTCGGTGTAGAGCTTGAAGTGGTGGATCAGCGCTTCCATCGAGCGCTTCATCTCGCCGCGACGCGGCGGCGCGACCTTGTTGTCGGCGACGACGACCGGGCCCTTGCCGTCGGGCGCGTTCAGCTTCTGGATGCACTGCTTCATGATGCGCACGGACTGGCGCATCTCTTCCATGCGGATCAGATAGCGGTCGTAGCAGTCGCCGTTCTTGCCGATCGGGATGTCGAAATCCATCTCGGCGTAGCATTCATAGGGCTGCGACTTGCGCAGGTCCCAGGCCGCGCCCGAGCCGCGCACCATCACGCCCGAGAAGCCCCACTCCCAGGCTTCCTTCAGAGGCACCACGCCGATGTCGACGTTGCGCTGCTTGAAGATGCGGTTGGCGGTGAGCAGGCGATCGAGATCGTCCACCACCTTGAGGAACGGATCGCACCAGGCCTCGATGTCGTCGACCAGCTTCTGCGGCAGATCCTGGTGCACGCCGCCGATCCGGAAGTAAGCCGCGTGCATGCGGCTGCCCGAGGCGCGCTCGTAGAACACCATCAGCTTCTCGCGCTCTTCGAAGCCCCACAGCGGCGGGGTCAGCGCGCCGACGTCCATCGCCTGCGTGGTGACGTTGAGCAGATGCGACAGGATGCGGCCGATCTCGCAATAGAGCACGCGGATCAGCTGGCCGCGGCGCGGCACCTCGATGCCGAGCAGCTTTTCGGCGGCCATGCAGAAGGCGTGCTCCTGGTTCATCGGCGCGACGTAGTCGAGCCGGTCGAAATAAGGGATCGCCTGCAGATAGGTCTTCTGCTCGATCAGCTTCTCGGTGCCGCGGTGCAAGAGACCGATATGCGGGTCGACGCGCTCGACGACCTCGCCGTCCAGCTCCAGCACGAGGCGCAGCACGCCGTGCGCCGCCGGATGCTGCGGTCCAAAGTTGATCGTAAAGTTGCGAAGCTGTTCAGATTGCTCGTTCATGATCAGACCTTCGGCCCCGCTTTTTCATCGCCCGGAAGCACCGGATAGTCGGCTCCTTCCCAAGGAGACAAAAAGTCGAACTTGCGGAATTCCTGGTTGAGCCGGACCGGCTCGTACACCACCCGCTTCTCCTGGTCGTCGTAGCGGACCTCGACGAAGCCGGTGAGCGGGAAATCCTTGCGCAGCGGATGGCCCTCGAAGCCGTAATCCGTGAGGATGCGGCGCATGTCGGGATGGCCGACGAAGAACACGCCGTAGAGGTCGTAGGCTTCGCGCTCGAACCAGTCGGCGCCGGGGAAGATTTCGATCAGCGACGGCACCTGCGTGGTCTCGTCGGCCTGCGCCTTGAGCCGGATGCGCGCGTTCAGGGTCGGCGACAGGAAATGATAGATCACGTCGAAGCGCTTCTCGCGATCCGGGTAGTCCACCGCCGTGATGTCGGTGATGTTGACGAAACGGCAGTTCGGGTCATCGCGGAGGTATTTGACCACCTCGACGATCCTGGCGGCTTCGACGTCCACGGTGAGCTGGTTGAAGGCCACCGAGTGACCGGTCGCGGCGCCCGGAAGCGCGCTAACGATCGTCTGCCCCAGGGCGTCGAGCTTGGCGTCGTCCATGACGTAAAACCTTAGCGTTCGATGGTGCCGGTGCGCCGGATCTTCTTCTGCAGCAGCAGCACGCCGTAGAGCAGCGCTTCCGCCGTGGGCGGGCAGCCCGGCACGTAGATGTCGATCGGCACGATGCGGTCGCAGCCGCGCACGACCGAATAGGAATAGTGATAGTAGCCGCCGCCATTGGCGCACGAGCCCATCGAGATGACGTAGCGCGGCTCGGGCATCTGGTCGTAGACCTTGCGCAGCGCCGGCGCCATCTTGTTGGTCAGCGTTCCCGCAACGATCATCACGTCGGACTGGCGCGGCGAGGCACGCGGCGCGAAGCCGAAGCGCTCGACGTCGTAGCGCGGCATCGAGACCTGCATCATCTCGACCGCGCAGCAGGCAAGACCGAAGGTCATCCACATCAGGGAGCCGGTGCGCGCCCAGGTGATGAGGTCGTCGGTCGCGGCCACGAAGAAGCCCTTGTCGGACAGCTCCGAATTGACCTCGAGGAAGAACGGATCATTGGCCCCGACCGGCTTGCCGGTGGACGGGTCCAGAATGCCCTTCGGGGCCGGCGCGATCACCGGACCTGCGGACTGCGTAGCTGGGTTCAATCCCATTCCAGTGCTCCCTTCTTCCATTCATAGGCGAACCCGACCGTCAGCACGGCGAGGAACACCACCATGGACCAGAAGCCGGTCGCGCCAAGCTTGCCGAACGCCACCGCCCAGGGAAACAGAAACGCCACCTCGAGGTCGAAGATGATGAAGAGGATGGCGACCAGATAGAAGCGGACGTCGAACTTCATGCGGGCGTCGTCGAAGGCGTTGAAACCGCACTCATAGGCCGACAGCTTTTCCGGGTCCGGCTGCTGGAACGCCACGATGAAGGGCGCGATCAGCAGCACGAGGCCGATGAGGCCCGCTACCCCTATGAAGACGACGAGTGGAAGATAGTTCTGCAGAATGCCGCTCATTGGCGAGCCCTTTTTCCCGCAGCCTCGGGACAGCCACGGATTCGTCCGATTTGGAATTATTCTGAGCCTTAGCGCAGTGCACCAATGGGCGCAAGACACGCTCTTTTCAGGCCCTTTGCCGCCCCCAGAACGGTGAAAATCCCGGAATCACCCCGCGGCTGGTATGGAGCAGATCGCCATGGCCAGCAAGGGCCGCCACGGCCTCGCAGGTCAGCCGTTCGGAGATTGCGGCGCTCGGGCCGAGCCAGTTATTTGCTGCGCGATGACCGACCAAAATGCTCAGGTTTTTGGTGCGGCAGCGCACTCAGCCCCGGCAATCGCCGCCGCAGGGGCTGCGACCGTCGTTCCGGCGACATAATTTGCCGACGCTCCCTCCCAAATCGGCGCGGCCGGAGGCCAACGATGGTATCGCCTCATCAGGCGCAGGAAAGACACCTTTCCACAGCCGCGAGTGATCAGAACAGCCATGCCGCACGACGGGACCGCTGGTCTGACGAATGCGCCGGCGGTCGGCTTCAAGCCGGCCGCGAGCGCGGCGGCGGCGACCTGCTGGTCGCGCGCGCCGCGCTCGGATGAGCTTCGGGCCGGGGGGCATGGCCCGCGAGCTCATCGTGACGGCGGATCAGCGGTCGTCCGGGCGGAGGCGACCGAACATCACGATCAATTGCTCCAAGCCCCGGAGCCTTCCGGCCCTGCCCTCGCCTGTCCTCACCATTTGTAGGAGACGCTGGCGGTGACGCGGCGGCGGTCGCCGTAGAAGCAGGACGTGGCCGACGCGCAGCTTGCGACATAGATCTTGTCGGTCAGGTTGATCACGTTCAGCGCCGTGCGCCAGTTCTGCCATTCGTAGTGGAGCGCGAGATCGCCGAGCACGACTGCGGGAACCTCGAGCGTGTTGGCAGTATCGGCCCAGGACGGGCCGATATAGCGGACGCCACCGCCGAAGCCGAACCCTGCGAGCGGTCCGTCCTTGAAGGTGTAGTCCGCCCACCCCGACACCAGGAGTTCGGGCGTGTTGGTCGGTGTCTTGCCGACCAGCGCCGGATCCAGGTCCTTGCTGTTGAAGAGATGATAGGCCGTGAAGGCGCCGATGAACTTCAGCTCCTTCGTGGCATTGGCCACCGCTTCCAGCTCGATGCCGCGCGACGTTACCTCGCCGGTCTGGTTCTGCAGCACCGGAACGATGCCCGCGCCCGTGGTCGTCGTCACGTTCTGGCGAACCAGATCGAAGACCGAGACGGTGAAATAGCCGTCGAAGCCGACCGGCGCGACCTTCACGCCGATTTCGGCCTGCTTGCCGGTCTCCGGCAGGAACAGCCGGTTCGCCGCATTGAGGCCGATGATCGGATTGTAGCTCGTCGAGTAGGAGACGTAGGGCGCGATGCCGTTGTCGAAATTGTAGATCAGCCCGGCGCGACCGCTGAACCTGCTGTCGTCGCGGCTGGCGACGGTCGCCCCGGTGTCACGAGCTTCCTGCGTCGTCTCGACCCAATCATTGCGGCCGCTTAGCACCAGCGTGAAATTGCCGAGCTTCATCTGGTCCTGAAGATAGGTGCCGGCCTGCTTCTGCGTGATCAGGAAGTTGCGGAACGGCGAGCCCGGCAACGGAACCTCAGCTCCCCCATAGGCCGGATTGAAGACGTTGATCGAGGGCACACCGAACCCGAAGGCCTGATAATCGTCGATCTGATAGCCCCGCAGATCGACACCGAACAGCATCGTGTGCCTGACTGGACCGGTGTTGAAGCGATACTCGAGCTGATTATCGAGATTGGCCTGATTGGCCGTGTTCTTCGCGTACCAATTGTAGCGATTGAGCGTGGCCGTATTGATGCTGGCCCAATCGTTGCCGACATAGCCGCGGTAGCTGATGTCGACATGCGCGAAGCGAGCGTTCTGACGGAACGTCACATCGTCGGTGAGATGGCGCTCGAACTGATAGCCGAGCATCTCCTGCTCGCGCGTGAACTTGTCGACGCTGGGATCACCGACGAAGAAGCTGGTCGGAATCTTCCCGAACGGCGCGTTGGTCACCGTGCCTTGGTAGGGCAGGAAGTTGATGCCGCGGGTATCCTGCTTCGAGGCCGAGGCCAGCACCGTGAAGGTGGTGTCGGAATCCGGCTTCCACGTGAATGACGGCGCAATGAAGTAGTTGTTGTCAGGTGTGAAGTTGACCTGCGTGCCGCCGTTCTGGACCTGGCCGACAACGCGCGCGAACAGCTTGCCGTTCTCAGGACTGGTCGCGACCGGGCCGCCCATGTCGAAGCTGACATAGGCGTTGCCGAAATTGTTGACGGCGGCCTCGATGTAGCGGATCGGCTCTGCCGGCGGCATCTTGCTGATGACGTTGACGATGCCGCTCGGGCTCGATCCGCCGTAAAGCACGGCTGACGGACCGCGCAACACCTCGACCCGCTCCATGTTGGGAGTCTGCAGCTTCCAACTGGCATAGGACGTGTAGAATAGCTGCATGCCGTCGAGGAACAGACCGATATCCTCGGACTTGAAGCCGCGGATCAGCCACCAATCGTTGCGGGTGTCCGTGCCGAAAGTCCCTGCCCGGACGCCGGCGGTGTAGCGCAGGACCTCGTCGAGCTTGTTCGGCTTCTGGTCGCGGATCTGCTCGGCACCGATGACGGACACCGCCTGAGGTGTCTCCATGATCGGCGTGTTGGTCTTGGTGCCTGATGAGCTGCGGCCGGCGACATAGCCGTTCACCGGCCCGCGCGGCGTCTCCACGAAGCCGACTTCGCGCCGTGGCTGCGGCTTGTTGCGCTCGGCGGTCTGCACCGACGATCGCGTCGCGCGGCGCTGTGGGGCCGCGGCAGCACGTCTGCGTGTTTCCGGCGCGGTGACGGTCACGGAGGGCAGATTTTGCGCGCCACTCTGCGCGGAAGATTGTGCAAGCGATGCCTGCGGCATCAAGACCCAAGCGGATGCGGTCGCCAACACGGCCGACCGCAGCATTCCAAGACTGTTCAACGCGCCACCCCAAAGCTGCATCTTCGATGCGTCATGCCGCCTGTCCCCGGAACGGCATGCGCTTGGGGTGACGCTTATGTGAGGGCGCGCGATTTCCCTAATTGAAAGCTTCTTAGAACGAGTCTTAGAAGCGATCCACAAATCGGCAGGTGCGTATGAGCTTAGCTTCCTCAGGTCGCATTCGGATTTCCCGAGCTTGCGCCACTGGTCGTCGCAATTGGCCCCCGCCGGCTCACCGGGCTCCGCGCCAATCCGGATCGACATCCTCGTCTTGGAAAAGCCGGCCGCCTCCACTCCCTCCAAAGGGGAGATGAAACCATTTTGCGGAACCCGCGAAACCATCCGGAAACAGATGGCCCCTAGAAGATGAGCCCATAGACGGCGGCAAAGCCCGCCCGGAGGCTCAGATGAACCACTCAATTCATTCTGCTGATCGTGCGACCCACCTGAAGATCGTGGTGGTGGCGCTGGTGGCCGGCATTGCCGTGGCCGGCTTCGGGATCGCGGCCCGCACCAATGCCGATTACAGCCAGACCGCCCAGTCCGCCCATGTGATCAAGGCTGGCAAGCCGGTGGTGGTGACCAGCGCGGGCACGTCCGAGATTCGCTGATTCATGCCCTTTGGGCTGACCATTGGCCGCCGCCGGGCGGCCTTTTTCGTTTTCCAGAGCAATGCTTAGCGGGGACGCCCGGGGGAAGCGCAACGTCCTTGACTTCACCATGTCCCCCCTTTAAGTCCCCCCTCGTTCCGCGCGCCTTCAGCGAACCACGCGGGAGTAGCTCAGTTGGTTAGAGCGCCGGCCTGTCACGCCGGAGGTCGCGGGTTCGAGCCCCGTCTCTCGCGCCATTTTTGGCAATCCCCTCATAAGCTTAGCCCGAACGCTTTTCGCGGCTCTGCGCGCAATTTCAGGCGGCTGCCGGGAACTCTCGGCATAGTCAGCCCGCGTCCGAATCGTCTACGCCTAGAAGGGCTTGGAGGGACCCCACATATTCTCGGCTTTTTTCGGGACTCCCTGTCATTGGACGATGAGGAGGCCAGACATGGCTAAGAAGGATCCGGCCAAGAGGGATTCGGCGAAGAAGACAGCCGTGCCCGCCACGATCACGCTCAAGCACCTCGCTGCCGACATTGCCGACCGCCAGGATGTCTCCAAAAAGCACGCCGAGGCGGTCCTGACCGACATGGTCGATCTGATCGCCAAGCACCTCAAGAAGGGCGACCGGGTCCGCATCGTCGGCCTTGGCATCCTCCAGGTCCGCAAGCGCGCCGCCCGCACCGGCCGCAATCCGACCACCGGCGAAGCGATCCACATCAAGGCCAGCAGGAAGGTCGCGTTCCGCCCGGTCAAGGAACTGAAGGAGGCGATCTGAGGCCACCAAAGCCTGGCCCGAGCCCGTTCCGGCCGCTTCACGGCCCGCTTTTCTGATATACCGCCTGCTTCCCGAACCCGGCGGTTTGACCAGAAATGTCCTCCCTCTCCTTTTCGCATACCGTGACCGAGCGCTTCCTGCGCTACGTCACCATCGACACCCAGTCCGATCCGGCATCGCCTCACTCGCCCTCGACCGAGAAACAGAAGGATCTCGGCCGCGTGCTCGCTGCCGAGCTGAAGGCCATGGGCGTTGCGGACGCGCATCTCGACGAATACGGCTACGTCTACGGAACGATCCCGGCCAACACCGACAAGAAGGTGCCGGTGATCTGCTTCTGCTCGCACATGGACACCTCGCCCGACGTCACGGGCAAGGGCGTCAAGCCGCAAGTCGTGAAGAACTATCGCGGCGGCGACATCATCCTGCCCGGCGACACCAGCCAGGTGATCCGCTTCAATGAGCACCCCGCGCTGAAGAACCAGATCGGCAACGACATCATCACCACCGATGGCACCACGCTGTTGGGGGCCGACAACAAGGCCGGCGTCGCCGAGATCATGGATGCCGCGCATTTCTTCCTCAACAACCCCGACGTGAAGCACGGTACCATCAAGATCCTGTTCACGCCGGACGAGGAGATCGGCCGCGGCGTCGACAATGTCGACCTGAAGAAGCTGGGGGCCGATTTCGGCTACACCATGGACGGCGAGAGCGCCGGCTGTGTCGAGGACGAGACCTTCTCGGCCGATGGTGCCACCATCACCATCAACGGCGTCAGCGCCCATCCCGGCTACGCCAAAGGCAAGATGGAGCACGCGATCAAGATCGCCGCCGCCATCGTCGAGCGTCTGCCGAAGGAGGGCTGCTCGCCCGAGACCACCTCGGGCAAGCAGGGCTTTCTGCATCCGATCGGCATCGAGGGCGCGCTGGAGCAGGCGACGCTCTCCTTCATCGTCCGCGACTTCACCGAGGAAGGGCTGAAGGAGAAGGAGGCGCTGCTCGAGGACATCGTCAAGGACGTGATGAAGGACTATCCGCGCTCGACCTACGCGTTCGAGGTCAAGGAGCAGTACCGCAACATGAAGCAGGTGATCGATCGTCACCCGCACGTGCTCGAATACGCCATCGAGGCGATCCGCCGCGCCGGCCTGCGGCCGATGCGCACCGCGATCCGCGGCGGCACCGACGGCTCGCGCCTGTCCTTCATGGGCCTGCCCTGCCCCAACATCTTCGCCGGCGAGCACGCGTTTCATTCGCGGCTCGAATGGGTCAGCCGGCAGGATATGGAAAAGGCGGTGGAGACCATCGTGCATCTGGCGATGATCTGGGAAGAAAAGGCCTGAGCCTTCCTGCAGACGTCGACGATGGCCGGGCTTCCGCCCGGCCATTTTCATTTGATTGAGAGCCTACGGCACCGGCATTGCGCGCGGATTGCGATGGAAGCGGTTGGCGCTCGCCATCCAGTTCGGCAACGGTGCGCCGTCACGATGCCGGCCGCCGGCAACGGCTGCAGCCCAGGCCACTGCGGCGCCGATCAGGGTCGCGGCTGCGACCGAGAACGCCACGATGATCGAGTTACGCCGCGCGCGGTTGATGGCCGTCTTCGAGTCTGCGATCAGCGCATCGACCCGCCGCTCGGATTCAGGGGCCGCCAGTCCGGTGACAGCGGCGACCTGCTGCACGAGGTAGGCGCGATCGTCGGTGCTGACGCCGCTGTGGCTGGACGAGGTCATCAGGATACGTCCAGCTTCGGCGCGCGGTTCCCTCAGGTCAGCGTTCGGCGCGCGGCGCGGCGCGCGGAACAGCTTGTCGAGCTCATAGCTCAACAAGGGCTCGGCCGCCGAGGTGTTGCTCGCCGAGCTGCGCATCGGCGAACGGTCGATCGCGGCAGCGCCGAGGAGCGCGAGCAGAGCTGCGCCGGCCAGGACCGCCAGCGCCCAGGCGGTCAGGCCATGGAGTCCGTCCCGCCGCTCGCCGTCATCCTCGATCGTTACAAGCACGGGCTCGGGCCGGGTCGTTCGGCCGGCGATGTAGCCGCCGAAGCCGAAGCTGACGATCGCCTGGATGATCAGATAGAGCCCGGAGAGTAGCGCCAGCGCTGCCGAGGCATCGCGCCAGGTCGGCGAGGCCGAACTGACACCGAGGCCGACCGCGACACCAAAACCGATCAGGATGAACGACATTGCGCTCGCAGCAAGCGCGCCCGCGAACACCGAGCTCCACTGGATCGTTCGAGGCGCCTCGACTGCCAGGCCGCTTTCCATGACCTCTTCCCGCATGAGAGTTTCCACGGTCATTGCCGCGCTCTCAGCGCAGGCCGAAGAACGACAGGATCGCCATGATGACGACGATCAAGCCGATCAGATAAATCAATCCGTCCATTGTCCGTCCTCCTCAGATCTTCTGATCGCTAATCGCGAGGTATGAGGAACGTTCCTAATTGGACAGATCGGATGGAACGAACTTGGAAGATGCGGGTTATCCGCCCAAGTCCTAAGGATATAGATTGTGAGCACATGAGGCCTCAGCCGGCTCGTCCGGCTGGGGCCTTTCCGCGTTGCGGCCGGCGCGTCTCCTCCTGTCGTATGTTAACGACGCCGGGGCCGGGATCATCAATGATGCGATCAGGCGGAACCTGCAGATCAGGAGAGGCGCGTGGACCGCAGAACGGCGTGCCTGCATCAGGCGAATGCATTCCGGGAGAAAGCCCTCGCCGATCCCGAGCACCACGACCAATGGATCGACGAGGCCATCAAGTGGCTGGAACGGGCGATGGAAGCGAGCTGTCGGGCCGCCATCACCATGGAAGGTGACGACGGCAGCGGAGCTTCGGCCCCCACGATCAAAGCCATGGTGCCACTTCGGCGCGCCATCGTTCGCCAGTGAGAGGCGCTGGCACCGCATACGCTGCTGCGGCAATTGTTCCAGGGACGTAACAATGTTGCGGGTCGACACTGTTCCCGCGCCCATGCTAGGCCGAGCACAGACCGCAACCAGAGTGACGTCGTGCTCGCAAACCGCCAGCCCTCAGGATCCTGCCGCTCGCGCGCCCGGCGCGGGCTGCTGTCCGTGCTGATCGCGGCTGTCTATCTGCTCGCGGGCGTGCTGCACGGCGCACACGATATCGACGTCACCACGCCCCGCGGTGGCTCGGAGATCGCCGCGGTCCTCGATGGCGCCGGCGGTAGCGACCACAAGGCCATCGGGGGACATCATTGCCACGGCTGCTTCTCGCTGACCGTGGCACAGCCGATGCCATCGACGGCAGCGACCGCGCTTGCGTCGGCGCCGAGCCCGCAACGGGCCCCCCGGCTCGCCGGAATTATTCCCGATACCGACTCTCCCCCTCCCAGACCTATTGCCTGAACGGATTGGTCGGGCGCCCCGCGCCCATTAAGCTTCATCCTTCACAGGTCGGTTTCATGTTTCGCAGGGGAATGGCCGCGCGCCTGGCGTGCGCGGCGGCGTGTCTGATTGCAGCATCGGCGCTTGCACCATCGCACGCCCAGACTTTGACGATGCGGAGCGCCCTGGCGCGCGCGCTGGCGGCGAGCCCGCGGCTGACGGCGGCGGAGCGCGACGTCGGCATCGCCACGGGCCAGCGCATCCAGGCGGGCGCCCTGCTCAATCCGGAGCTGTCCTATGAACAGGACGATTCATTCGGCTCCGGCAGATATCGCGGAACGCGCTCGGCCGAGACCACGCTGCAGATCAGCCAGGCCTTCGAGCTGTTCGGCAAGCGCGAGGCGCGGATTGCCGCAGGCGCAGCCGGCATCGAGGTCGCCGCGATCCAGCGCAAAGCCGTCAGGCTCGAGGTGCTGTCGGAGACCGCGATCGCCTTTCTCAGCGTGCTCGGCGCGCAGCGGCGCATCCAGATCCTCGACGAGCAGATTGGCGCCATCGATCGCCTCACGCCGCTCCTGCGCCGCCGGGTCGAAGCCGGCGCCTCGTCGCCGGCCGAGACCGGCCGCGCCGAGGTCGCCTCCGCCCTGGTGAAGGCCGACCGCGAGCGCTTCAAGGCGACCTTGGCGAGCGCCCGGCGCGAGCTTGCAGTGCTGATGGGCGATGCGTCCGCAAAATTCGGCGAGGTCTCCGGCCGGCTCGAGACCACCGGACGCCCGCCGACGTTCCAGGCGGTTGTCGCCGCCATCGACGCCAATCCGCAGCTGGTGCGCTGGACCGCGGTCCATGCCCAGCGCAATGCCGAGCTCCTGCTGGCGCGGCTCAAGCCCTATCCGGACGTGCGGATCGCGGCCGGATGGCGTCACTATAACGAGACCAATGACGACGCGGTGCGTCTGTCCGTCTCGGTGCCGATCCCCGTGTTCGACCAGAACCAGGGCAACATCCTTTCGGCCCAGGAAAGCCTCGCCAAGACCAAAGCCGAGCGCGAGGCCAATCGCAACGCGCTGATCGTGATCGCCGGACGCGCCTACGATTCGCTCCAGGGCTCGCTGCGCGAGCTCGCGGTGCTGCGCGAGACCGCGATCCCCAAGGCCGTCGAAGCGTCCGAGGCGATCTCGCAAGGCTATGGCCAGGGCCGCTTCACCCTGCTCGAAGTGCTGGACGCCCAGGCCAGCGTGACCCAGGCGCGGCTGCGCGAGCAGGAGGCGCTGCAGAATTTCCACGCGGGCGTCGCGACCATCGAAGGCCTCGTCGGCAATCCCTTCACGCTGGCGCGGGAGAGCGCACGATGAAAACGTCCTCGACCATCCTGATAGCCATCGTTGCCGCCGCGCTCGGCGCTTACGGCTATTCCCTGCTCGCGCCCGGCAAGGTCGCGCCGGCCGAGCACGCTGCGCATTCCGAGCCGAAGAAGCCGAACGACCATGTCGAGCAGGACGAGCACGGCGCCGACCGCATCCGCATCTCCGACGTGAAGCTGGCCGCCGCGGGCGTCACCCTGGCGGAAGCCGCCAGCGCCACACTGACCGACACGCTCGCCTTCAACGGCATCCTGCGCGCCAACCAGGAAACCGTGGTACAGGTGACGCCACGCTTTCCGGGCCTCGCCAAATCCATCCAGAAGCGGATCGGCGACAAGGTCGGCAAGGACGATCTGCTCGCCGCGATCGAAAGCAACCAGAGCCTCACCGTCTATGAACTGAAGGCGCCGATTGCCGGCACCATCATCGAGCGACAGATCTCGCTCGGCGAATACGCCTCCGAGCAGAAGCCGGCCTTCGTCGTCGCCGATCTCTCCACCATCTGGGTCGATCTGTCGATCTACCGCCAGGACTTAAGGCGCGTCCGCATCAATGACGAGGTGCTGATCGATCCAGACGACGGCCGCGGCGAGATCAAGGGCACGATCTCCTACATGGCGCCGATCGGCAGTAGCGAGACCCAGACCGCGCTGGCGCGCGTGGTGCTGCCCAATCCGGACGGCCGCCTGCGGCCCGGCCTGTTCGTCACGGCACGGCTGATCCTCGCGGCGCGCAATGTCGCGGTCGCGGTGCGCCGGAGCGCGATCCAGACGCTGGAGAACAGGACCATCGTGTTCGTGCGCGAGGACGGCGACAAGATCGAAGCCCGCCCGGTCGAGCTTGGCGATTCCGATCCGCGCCACGTCGAGATCAAGGCCGGCCTTGCGGCAGGCGAGCATTACGTCGCCGAGAACAGCTTCGTCGTGAAGGCGGAGATGGGCAAGGGCGAGGCCGAGCATGATTGAGCGTGTCATCGCCGTCTCGCTGCATCAGCGCTGGCTGGTGCTGGTACTCGCACTCGGCGCCGTCGCCTTCGGAGTTTGGAATTTCCAGCGCCTGCCGATCGACGCGGTGCCCGACATCACCAACGTCCAGGTCCAGATCAACACCCGCGCCCCCGGCTATTCGCCGCTGGAGACCGAGCAGCGCATCACCTTCCCGGTCGAGACCGCGATGGGCGGCCTGCCCAAGCTCGACTACACCCGCTCGCTGTCGCGCTACGGCCTCAGCCAGGTGACAATCGTCTTCAAGGATGGCACCGACATCTACTTCGCCCGGCAGCTCGTCGGGGAACGCATCCAGCAGGTGAAGGACCAGCTGCCGGCGGGCGTCGAGGTCGCGATGGGTCCGGTCTCGACCGGCCTCGGCGAGATCTTCATGTACACCGTGGAGACCAAGGCAGGCGCAAAGACGCAGGGCGGCCGCGACTATTCGCTGACCGATCTACGCACCGTGCAGGACTGGATCATCCGGCCGCAGCTTCGCAACGTGCCTGGTGTGATCGAGGTCAACACCATCGGCGGCTTCGAGCGGCAATTCCACGTGCTGCCCGACCCCGGCAAGCTGATGGCCTACCGGCTCGGCTTTCGCGACGTGATGACCGCGCTCGCCGCCAACAACGCCAATGTCGGCGCCGGCTATATCGAGCGCAACGGCGAGCAGTACCTGGTTCGCTCGCCTGGCCAGGTCGGCAATATCGGCGAGATCCAGGACATCGTGATCGGCTCGCGCGGCGGAAATCCCGTGCGGATCAGGGATGTCGCGACCGTTATCGAGGGGCGCGATCTGCGCACGGGTGCCGCGACACGCAACGGCGAGGAGACCGTGCTCGGCACCGCCATGCTGCTGATCGGCGAGAACAGCCGCAGCGTCGCCCGCCGTGTCGCGGCCCGTCTCGAGGAGATCGCAAAATCGCTGCCCGAGGGCGTCGTGACGCGGACCGTCTACGACCGCACCGACCTGGTCGAAGCCACCATCCGCACGGTCAAGAACAACCTGCTTGAGGGCGCGGCACTGGTGGTGGCCGTGCTGTTCCTGATCCTCGGCAACATCCGTGCCGCGCTGGTCACAGCCTGCGTCATTCCGCTGTCGATGGCGATGACCATCACCGGCATGGTCGAAACCAAGGTCAGCGCGAACCTGATGTCTCTCGGCGCAATCGACTTCGGCATCATTGTCGACGGTGCCGTCATCATCGTCGAGAATTGCCTGCGCATGCTGGCCGCGGCCCAGCGCGAGAAAGGCGGCCTGCTCACGACTCCGGAACGGCTGCGCGCGATCCTGCACGGGTCCAGCGAAGTGATCAAGCCGAGCCTGTTCGGAACGCTGATCATCGCCGTGGTCTATCTGCCGGTGCTGACGCTGACCGGCGTCGAGGGCAAGATGTTCACGCCGATGGCGCTGACGGTGCTGATGGCGCTCGGCGCGGCCGTGCTGTTCTCCATCACCTTTGTGCCGGCATCCGTTGCCATCTTCGTCACCGGCAAGGTGTCCGAGCACGAAAACCTGTTCATGCGGGCAGCAAAGCGCGGCTATCTCCCCCTGCTCCGTTTTGCCATCGACAATCGGGCCGCGGTCGCGATCATGGCCGCTGTCATCGTGGTCGCAAGCGGCATCGCCGCTTCGCGGATGGGAGGCGAGTTCATTCCGAGCCTCGACGAAGGCGACGTCGCGCTGGCTTCGATCCGGATTCCCGGCACCAGCCTCACCCAGTCGCTGGACCTGCAGAAAGCGCTGGAAAAGCGCATCAAGCAGGTTCCGGAGGTGAAGGAGTTCTTCACCCGCATCGGCACCGCGGAGATCGCCACCGATCCGATGTCGCCGGCGCAGACCGACGGCTACATCATGCTGAAGCCGCGTGCCGAATGGCCCGACCCGGGCAAGTCGAAATCGGAGCTGGTCGAGGCCATCGAGCATGCTGCAGACGAGATTCCCGGCAGCGCCTATGAAATCTCCCAGCCGATCCAGTTTCGCGTCAACGAGCTGATCTCCGGCGTACGCACCGATGTCGGCGTCAAGATCTTCGGCGACGATCTCGACATCCTGCAAGGCGCCGCCAAGCAGGTGGAGGCCGCGATCCGCGGCATCCGCGGCGCCAGCGACGTCAAGATCGAGCAGGTCGCGGGCCTGCCGATCCTCACCGTCCGCCTCGACCGCCAGGCGCTCGCCCGCTATGGCCTCAGCGTCGCCGAAGTGCAGGGCATCGTCGAGATCGCGGTCGGCGGCAAGTCGGCGGGCAAGCTGTTCGAAGGCGATCGGCGCTTCGACATCGTGGTCCGCCTGCCCGAGCATTTGCGCGGCAATCTCGAGGCGATCCGCGCGATCCCGATTCCACTGCCGCCCGCCGAGGAGGCCGGCTCCGGCACGGCCGTTCGAACGGCGCTGGCCAGCTCTTCCCTCGCCCAGATGCGTTACGTGCCGCTCTCGTCGGTCGCCACCGTCGATGCGACGCCGGGGCCGAACCAGATCAGCCGCGAGAACGGCAAGCGGCGGATCGTCGTCACCGCCAATGTCCGCGCGCGCGACCTCGGCTCCTTCGTGGCCGAGGCCGAGGCGGCAGTGGCGGAGAAGGTCAAGCTGCCGGCGGGTTACTTCATCGGCTGGGGCGGCCAGTTCGAGCAGCTTGTCTCGGCCACCAAGCGGCTGACGATCGTGGTGCCCGTGGCCCTGCTCCTGGTGTTCCTGCTGCTGTTCATGGGCATGGGATCGGCGGCCGATGCGGCGCTGGTGTTCTCCGGCGTGCCGCTGGCGCTGACCGGAGGCGTCGCCGCGCTGCTGCTGCGCGACATTCCCTTGTCGATCAGCGCCGGCGTCGGCTTCATCGCACTGTCGGGCGTCGCCGTTCTCAATGGCCTCGTCATCATCGCCTTCATCGAGCGTCTGCGCAGCGAGGGACACTCGGTCGCGGAGGCCGTGCGCGAAGGTGCGCTGACGCGGCTGCGCCCGGTGCTGATGACGGCCCTCGTTGCCTCGCTCGGCTTCGTGCCGATGGCACTCGCCACCGGCGCCGGCGCCGAGGTGCAGCGGCCGCTCGCGACCGTGGTGATCGGGGGCATCATCTCCTCGACCATCCTGACGCTGCTGGTGCTGCCGGCGCTCTACGTGCTGTTCCGCCGTGACGTGGCAAATGAAAGGCCTACAATGGCGTCTGATTTGGCGGCGTCCGCGGAGCGCTAGAATTGGGCAGCCACGACCACCACGGTCATCACCACCATGATCATGCGGGCCACTCGCATGCGCATGGCCACGATCACGGTCACGGGCACGGCCATGTCCATGCGCCCGCCAATTTCGGCAAGGCGTTCGCGCTCGGCATTACGCTCAACACCGCGCTCGTCGTGGCCGAGGCGATTTACGGCTATGTCGGCAACTCCACCGCCCTGCTCGCCGATGCCGGCCATAACCTGTCCGACGTGCTCGGCCTCGTCATTGCCTGGGGCGCCTCGATCGCAGCCCGCCGCGCACCCAGCGGCCGCTTCACCTACGGTTTTCGCGCCTCCACCATCCTGGCGGCGCTGGCCAATGCGGTGTTCCTGCTGGTCGCAACCGGCGCCATCGGCTGGGAGGCGATCCTGCGCCTGCGCGAGCCGGAGCCGGTCGCAGGTGTCACCGTGATGGTGGTCGCGGGCATCGGCATCCTCGTCAACGGTTTCACCGCCCTGCTGTTCGCGAGCGGCCGCAAGGACGACATCAACATCGAAGGCGCGTATCTGCACATGGCGGCCGACGCCGCGGTCTCGCTCGGCGTCGTCGTCTCAGCCGCGCTGATCATCTGGACCGGCTGGCTCTGGCTCGACCCCATCACCAGCCTCGTCATCTGCGCCACCATCCTCTGGAGCACGACCAGCCTCTTGCGCGGCTCCATCGACATGTCGATGGCGGCCGCGCCCAAGGGCACCGACCTCGCCGCAATCAGGGCATTCCTGCTGGCGCGGCCGGGCGTCTCAGGGATTCACGATCTCCACGTCTGGCCGATCTCGACCACCGAGACGGCGCTGACCTGCCATCTCGTGATGCCGGCCGGCAGCGACGACGCATTCCTGATGCAGACGACGCAGCTCCTCAAGACATCCTTCCGCATCGGCCACACCACGCTTCAGGTCGAGACGCATCCCGACAATGGCTGCGCGCTCGCGCCGGATGATGTGGTGTGAAAACCTCCTGGCGTCATGACCGAGCCGCGGCGTCAGTCACGCGCCCGCCTTGCCCCTTGCCGCTATCGGACTTGCCGTCGTGGCCCCTGATGCTTTCGAACAGCAGCCAAAGCAGCACGGCACTCGAGCCGCCGAGGAAGGGAATGGCGTAGTAGCCGTAGCGATTGAAGCCATAGACGAGGAAGGCCGGAAACGCGGCGCTGACCAGCGCGAGCAGGATCATCAGGGCGCCGACCGCAACAAGGCCGCGCGGAAGGCGGCGAACGAAGCCCGCATAGCTCGCGGGGACGCCGATCAGCAGAACGAGTGCCAGCCCGAGTGTCGCCGAGGACAGCCACACGATCGGTCCCGCGCGGTCATCGTATTCGGTGGAGACTTTCACGCCGCAGCAAACCGGCACCAGGTCCGAACTCGGCGCGTAGCCATGCCGCATGACTTCGCTCAGGTAGCCCTGCAGCCGATCCGCAGTCGGCAAGAACCGCGCTAGCGGCCAGCCGGGCTTGTAATAGTCCTGAATCAGCTGGCCGCGTTTGAAGCCGGTGGGACTGCCAAAAAATGGATAGGGCTCGCGCTGAACGAAGGCCTCGTAGCCCTGCGGGCTCGGCGCCCGCCGCGCAACCGAATTCGCATCGAACAGCAGGAAATGCATTTCCCGCAGGAAGTGCCTGGTCAGATGCCGATACAGCGTCGAAGGCGTCGTCAGCGTCTCGATGAAGATGTCACGTGCGATCCTCTCGAGATCCGCATCGTTCTCCCCGGCCATCTTCAACCGGTGCACTGCGCCGAACGGCCATTGATATTCACCGACGTCGGGCCAACCAAGGCTGGTGTCGGCGGCCCGCATCTTCGCAACGTACTCGCGTGCCTGTGCCTTATGCTCGAGATGGATGCCGTGATCGAAATCTCCGGAATAGCCGATCACGAAGGAGATCACGGCAAGGATCTCGTTGCCGGTGGACCGCTTCCCTATCACGGCGTTGATGGCCGTTGGGGTGAGGTAGACCGCCGAAGCCAGGACGGCTGCCAGTCCAAGCGCGCCGAGGCGACGCAGCAAGCGGGCATCGAGCACAAAAAGCAACCACAGCAGAATGACGACGGCCTGGCCTATCGCCGCCGACCGGCACACCATGAGCGCCCCGAGCGTCAAGCCCACGCACGCCGAAGCGAGAAATGGCGGCCAGTTCCTGAACGCTGCGCCAGCGGCAATGAAGGCCGCAAGGCTCACCAGGAAGTTGGAAATCGTCTCGGCGCCCACCGTATTGTCGTAGTGGATGATGCGGCCATGCAGCGCCGCGAAAAAAAAGGCCAGGAGCGCGAAGAAGCGGGGCGCACCGGCCAGGCGTACGGTCGCGGCAACGAGAAGAGCGGTGCCGACGCTCATCAGGTGCTGGGCGATGACGAAGACCAGGATGTGTGGGCCAAACAGCTTCGAAAGCAGCACAAGGAAGACCGCCACACCGTACGGCCGCTTGATCGCATCCTCGATATATTGCCCCTTCAGGATCGATTCCGCCTGAATGATGTAGGCGCCGCCATCCTCATGGATGAAGTGATCAGGCCAGGCCACCAGGAAGGCGAGGTGAACGGTCAAGACAAAGCCGATCGCACCGACCCAGATCCAGAACCACGCGATGGAATTTGCCCATCCCAGCAATGCAGGCAACAATCCAGGGCGACCGGCGCGTGCCTCGTTCATCTTCAATGCAAGCCCTTGGTATGTTCGGTCGCGGATTGAGCGTGCGGCCCCGCCGGGCGGGTGCCGGACACCGTCCAGCTATAACCATGCCGGTGATAGAGCTGAACATCCGCAAATCCCGCATCGGACAGCAACGCCTCCGCCTCGGCGCGGGTATAGTATTTCGCATAGGCGGGGTTGAGCTGATCGTAGATGGTCAGGCGGCGAACCGAGCGCGGAAACTTCGCCAGGACGGAACGCATGTAGCTGCGCATCGGAAGCGGAATAATCCGGCAGAGCCAGATATAGCCAGTCAGGGCGAACTCCAGCAGATGCGACAGCGCCACGAGCATCCGGTGCGGCATCCGCACCGTGAGCTTGCGCAGCGGGATTGCGATCGACAAATAGGTCTCGTTGCCTTCAACGCCGTAGAGCCACACGATGCAGCGTCCGCCCGGCCGAAGCGCTGCGAACGCGGCGCGGACGACCGGCTCCGGCTCGGGGATATGGTGTAATACGCCCATCGAGACGACGTAGTCGAGCCCAAGACCGGGCGGCAGTTGATCGCCTGGCACCTGGAGATACTCGATGCGGTCCGCCTTGGCGGTGGTGTTGGCCTTCAAGACCTCGAATGCAGCCGATGGTTCGACCGCAACGACGCGATCGGCCCCCGCATCGAGCAGCATGTTGACGATACGTCCGGTGCCGCTGCCTATGTCGGCGACCCTCGCGCCCTTGATATCGTCGAGCGTCAACAGCGGGCCGAACAGGTCGCCGAGCAGATCAGCCGACCCGTAATAGCCGGGGTTGTCCCGGAAAGCAGTCCACTGCTCTCCGAAATCGCTGATCGTCTGTCCCTTCAGATCCGGCATGCGCGCGTCCAGCTCGCTCAACGCGGCCGGGGGGCCGCGAGCCCCGTCAGCCATATCCCCAACGTCAGAATGGGCCATAGTGCGAAGGCGTTGTCGCTGCGCCGCTCCAGATGTTCGTTCCACAGCATCCGGATCGCATCCGGCTTGAGATAAGGCACGAAAACGTCCGGCTCCTTGTTGAAGACGCGATCGCAAATCGCTTGCAGGCCACCGCGCCTCATCAGTTGCGCAATGGGCACGTTGAACCCGCGCTTGCGCGACCATGCGGCTTCCCTCGGCATACCCAGGCGCTCGGCGAGCTTGCGGAGCACGTATTTCGGGGCGCCCTTCGGCCAGGGATTGAGAAGCGCGACATCGATCGTACCCGCGAGGTCCATCACCCGCCGATCGAGGATCGGAACGCGTACCTCGAGCGAATGCGCCATGCTCATCGCATCGACCTTCGTGAGCACGCTTTGGAGATGAAAACGCTGGTCGGCGATCAGTGCCCGATCCAGCACGTTTTCGTGCGGCTCCGCATAATATTCCGCATATTCCGCGAACGGATCGGCCGCGGCGACATCGACCATCTCCGGCGCGTAGATCTTCGCGGCAAGGAATCGGGGGACCAGCCGCCGCCATTGCAGATGCGGGCTGTCGCCCTCCTCACTGAGCCCCAGCGCAAAACGGGCCAGTTGTGCCGCCGCGGGAAGACGTCTCTCGTTGCCGCGGACGGCGGCATAGGCAAACCGGCCGGTCATGCCCGCAACGCCGCGCGGCACGACGCGGCGCAAGGGCTCCGCCATGGCAGTTGCGGCGTAGGTCTCGTATCCGGCGAAGAACTCGTCGCCGCCATCGCCGGACAGAACGACGCTGCAATGCTGCCGGACTGCGCCGGCCAGACGGTAGAAGCCAAGCGCACCCGTATCGGCGCACTGCCCGTCGAAATGATGGACGACCGCGCGAAGGGCCGTCTCGGCATCCTCGCCCCCTTCCCCATCGACCACTCTGACCGACAGGCCCGCAGCTGCGGCGATCTCTTTTGCCGCGGCGGATTCATCATGGCTCTTCTCGGTGAAGCCTGCCGTGAACAACGGCGGCTTCAATCCGAGCTGCTTCAGCGTGAGCGTGATGAGCGAGCTGTCAACGCCTCCGCTTTGCAGCACGCCCAGCGGCACGTCACTCACCATCTGGCTCTCGACGACCGTTTGAATCGTCGACCGCAGGCGGTCGACCGCTTCATCCAACCGGTCGACCCTCGGCGCGCGAACCGGACGCCAGAACCGGCGCTCGGTCCGTTCGCTGGCGGCAAAGCTGATCACCGTGCCTGGAGGCACCTGCCTGATCTCGCGGAAAAGACTCTGTCGGGTCCCGGTGTGCCCGGCGGCCAGGAACGTGTGCAGAGCAGCGGGATCGATATGCGCCGCCACGAGCCCGCTCGCCAGGATTCCCTTCACCTCGCTCGCGAACACGACATCGCTGCGGTCATCGAAGTAATAGAGCGGCTTGATGCCGATGCCGTCACGCGCGAGGATCAGGCGACGCTCCTGACGGTCCCAGAGACCGACGGCGAAGAAACCCTCCAGCCGTTCGAACATCGCCTCTCCCCATGCGAGATAGGCATAGGGCAGAATTTCCGTATCGCAGTGCCCGCGGAACTGGAAGCCGAAGGAGCGTTCGAGCTCCCGGCGCAGCTCGCCATCGTTGTAGATCTCGCCATTGTAGGTCACAACGATGCGTCCGGAAGGATCGAGCATCGGCTGGTGGCCGGCATCCGACAGATCCCGGATGGCGAGCCGACGGTGAGCGAAGCCGACGGACTGGTCCAGCCAGAAACCGTCTCCGTCCGGCCCGCGATGGATCAACGCCGCAGACATCGCCGCGACCGTGCCGCGATCAGCCGGGCGGCCGTCGCGATGGAAGATTCCGGCTATGCCGCACATCGCGCTATGGCATGATCGATGGTCATGGTCGCTGGTTCATGATCTGCTTCAGAAGCACCGCCAGCAGCCCCATCGCCACGACGAGAATGCTGAGGAGGATGGCTCCGACCCCGAGGACGAAACCGCTGACGAGCTGAAGAATGATGCCGCCGACCAGCGAAACCACGGCGAGCAGCATGCACAACATCGCCAGCAGCACGAAGATCTTCAGCGGATTGTAGTAGGTGCAGGCTTCGAGGACGTATTGAAGCGTACGAAGGGAATCGCGGAACAGATTGACCTTGGACCGTCCGATCCGCTCGGCGTAATTGATGGGAATGTAATCGACGAACTTCGCGTTCATCATGTACGCGAGGGTCAGGGAGGTGGTGAAGCTGAAGAGGTCGCTGACGTGGTCGAAATAGGAAATGGCCACCTGGCGGCGGAAGGCGCGGAGACCGGAATTGATGTCCGGGATCTCGCGGTTGGCGGTGAACTCGACGATGACCTTGAGCACCGCGCGCAGCGGCGACTTCAGCATCGACTCCCGGTAGTTCGGACCGGTCCGGGCGCCGACCACCATGTCGAAGCCTTCATTGAGGCGTGCGATCAGTGCCGGTATGGCCTCGATCGGATAGGAGCCGTCGGCATCGCTGATGACGATCACTTCAAAGGACGCCATGCGAATGCCGTCCTTGAGCGAGCGCCCGTAGCCGATGTTGTGGGCGTGCCTCAGAACCTTTGCGCCGGCCTGCTCGGCCAGGGCACCGGTCCCGTCGGTCGATCCGTCGTCGACGACGATGATTTCATAAGGAGTGAGCTGGGCTCCGTCGAGAACCGCCTTCGCGCGCGTGATCGTGTCGACGATGCCATTACGCTCGTTCAGCGCTGGAATGACGACCGAAATCATACGCGCCGTGCGATGCAGGTGACGGATTGCCCGAAAAAGCTTCGCGACAGCGGATCGAGTGCCCGCGACAGGGGAACCATGTACCTGTCGAACAGCGCGATCTGTCCATTCACGGCGTCGTCGTTCAACGAGTCGTGCCGCTTCAACCGGTTAGCCAGCCACCCCAGTCCGCCGATCGGGTTGAAATAGCTCAACCGGACGAGCTCGACAGGCTGGCCCGCCAGGATATCGCGCAACCGCGCGGTGCTGTAGCGACGGAAGTGCCCCGCAAGCCGGTCGAGATCGTTGTAGAGCAGCATGAGAGCCGGAACGCTGATGAGAAGATGTCCACCCGGCTTGAGCACGTCGACGAGATTGGCGACCGCCTTGGCATCGTCTTCGATGTGCTCGAGCACGTTGACGGTGAACACCGCATCGATCCCGTCGGGAAACAGCGCGTGGAGCTGTTCGGCAACCAGAATGTCGCAGACGGCGAAGCTGCGGTCCGGCATGGCCCGACTGGCCTGCTCGACGCTGTCGCGGTCGTGGTCCACCCCGCAATAGTCACCGAGTTCCCCGAGCACCCTGCTGTAGAGCCCATGACCAAACCCGACTTCGACGATCCGTCCCTTCAGATACGGGCGGAATTGCTCGATGACCCAGTTCATGTAGTTCTGCGCATCGGCGATGCCGCTCGAATACGTCGCCGCTCCCGTCTTGAGACGGTCGGCCTGCACCGGCTGCGGCAATCGAGAGACCTGAGCCATGAATCCTGAACCTCTGTTCGGCTCGGGATTAGCAGCAAGAGCGGGGTTTCTCAAGCCGTTCGGCGTCCGTTCACCCATCAGTTGCAATCAGGCTGCGAGGTTATTTCCTCGCATGCCGCGCGTCCTACCGAGCCGGTGCGGTACGCATCTGATCGCCGATCGCAGCTCTAGCCTCTCACATCGGAGCTTGCGGCGCCGGCCACGACGGCCGTCTTCGAACGTCGCGCCAACCAACCCGCCGCCCAGCGGTTGATCGGGCGCTCGAACCAGATCCACGACGCGGACGCGACGAGGACGAGAATCAAGAGCAGACACCAGCGCCAGATCTCGCCGCTTCCGGTGTCGAGCCGCAGCCAACGCGCCAGCCATGGCGAGAGCATGAAGAGGGGCCAGTGCCACACGTAAAGGCCGTAAGAGATGTCGCCAAGCCATTCGACCGGGCGCGGCGCAGATGGCAGGAGCGCCATACCGGATACGGCCAGGCAGCACGCCACGGGCGTCATCCAGGGTGTCAGTCGCAGCCCATACACGTAGGCTCCAATCGCGGCAGCCAGCAGCACCAGACTGAAGCTCCAGCGGGGCGAAAGTCGCGAGACCATCATGTAGGCGAATACGCCAGCGGCAAAGTTCGCATAGTGTCCGTGCACGAAACGCGCAATCATCGGAGGCTGCGGGTCGATCTCCGCCCCGATCGCAGCGGCAGCAACGCACCAGAGC
The DNA here is from genome assembly GCF_028128865.1 of Bradyrhizobium sp. CCBAU 11357. NCBI lineage: Bacteria > Pseudomonadati > Pseudomonadota > Alphaproteobacteria > Hyphomicrobiales > Nitrobacteraceae > Bradyrhizobium > Bradyrhizobium sp. CCBAU 11357. The sequence goes on from NZ_LBJW01000016.1 coordinate 78,881, forward strand.
AGCAGCAATCGGACACCACCGAGGGGAATCAGGATGGCGGAGACGAGGTAGAAAATCACCTCGTATTCGAGCGTCCAGCCGACCGCATTCATCGGAGCCTTTTGCGGCAAGATCAGGAGCGAACGTAGCACACGGTCCAGCTCGATCTCATGCGGCGGCCCGCCAATGCTGCGGCTGAACAACACGACCATGACGATGGTCGCCACTGCATTGAGGGGATAGATGCGAAAGAAGCGCTTGGCGAGGAAGTTGAAGGGCGTATAGCCCGGCGCCGATGAGACGTAGCAAACGATGAAACCGGAAATTGCGAAGAAGAGATCCACTCCGGCAGCACCGCGGTCCGCCAGAAACTGCCAGGTGTGAAGCCGTGCTGGATCGAAATAGCCGAGCGCAAGGTGCGTGTGAAAGTAGAAAACCGCGAGAGCGGCGACAGCACGCCCGACCTGAACGCCGGGCAATCGGCCATGAAGTTGATTTTGTGTCATTCCGTGCTCGGGCGAGGACTGTAGATGGCAAGGGCATATCGCGCAACTTCGACTGTTTGCACCGGAAGCCCGGTTCCAACCAGATAGACTTGCGCTGCGGCTGCGACCGTGCGGCACGGGAGCACCAAGCTTTGGCGTCTGCCGATGGGGCAACGTATCTCGCCTCTACGTTACCCTTGCCGTCACGATCCAGATCGCGCCCTGCAGAACCACGCTCTGCCCCTTCAGGAACGGCGTGAGCATCTCGCGGATCGAGGCTTTGGCGGCCTCGTACGTTTGCGGCGGATGGCCCTGCAGCGCGCGGCTGGCCGGGCCGATCTGCAGCGCGCCGTCGACGGCGGCATCGAGGCCGCCGCCGATCGCGACGTCCATCGCAAGATCATGCGGCTCCATCGCCACGTCGACGAAGCCCGCGCCTTTGAGGATGCGCGTCACGCGCTCTTCCGAGGCGAAGGCGAACGGGCCCGGCTCCTCCGGCCCGACCGGCGGCATCTTCGGCACGTGCTTGTAGACCGCCATCAGCGGCGCCATCATCCACGGGTTCTCCTTCGGCTCGCGCCAGCAGGCGAAGGCGAGCCGTCCGGTCGGCTTCAACGCACGCCGCAGATTGACGAAGGACGCAATCGGATCGGCGAAGAACATCACGCCGAAGCGTGAAGCGAGCAGATCGAAGCTCGCCGGCTCGAACGGATGCACGGTCGCATCCGCCTGCACGAAATCGAGCGGCAGTCCCTTTGGCGCAAGCGCCCGCGCCTGCGACAGCATCGGCTCGGAGACGTCGAGGCCGAGCGCAAAGCCATCAGGCGCGACAGCCTTCGCGAACGCAAAAGTCGTGGCACCGGAGCCGCAGCCGACATCGATCACGCGCTCGCCCGGCCTCGGTTTGGCGCGGTCGATCAGCACGTCGGCAATGGGTCCGAGCAGGTTCTCTTGCGCCGCATGGCGATCGGCCCAGCGCTGCCCGCTCGGGCCGTTCCAATAAGCGATCTGGTCGGCATTTTCTGCGTGTCCACCCGGCTGCTGCATCAACCTCTCCGCGACCATGCCGATCGCTCCCATCGGCCCAAAGAGGCTTAGCCGCATGTCCTTCGCCGCCGCAAGGCCGATTTCGGCACGATGCGGGATCGGCTGCCGGGCCATGCTACCCCAGGTTGACACAAGCGTCGGGTGCTGTGTTAAGTAGCCCGGAGAGGAGAAAGCCCCTTGAAATCGGAACGATCGGTCGGCATCGATTGCCTGCGCGCCATTTCCATCATCTGGGTGCTGCTCTATCACTTCGTCCCGGTGCAGGCGTTCAACCGGGGCACGTTCGGCGTCCTGCTATTCTTCATCATCAGCGGCTACTGCATCGCATTCAGTGTCGAGACGTCGCAAACGGCCTGGCATTTCTCCGCGAAACGGCTCGGCCGCCTTCTTCCCGCGCTGATCGTCTGCGGCCTGCTGACAACGCTGTTCAAGAACTTGATGCCCGAGCTGGTCGAACACGGCCGCGAGGTGAAATGGGTCCACTACGTCTATACGTTGATAGCCCTTCCGACGCTCAACGTCCTCCAGGCCAACTATAATCTGCCCGATGGCGCCTATTGGTCATTGCAGATCGAGTTTCAGTTTTACTTCTTCTGCTTCCTGACGATGGCATTGGGCCTCAAGCAGCGCCTGCTGGCGTTGCTGTGCGCGATGACCGTCTTCCGGACGCTGACGACCAGCACCGATTACTACACCTCAAACGATTTCTTCCCATTCTTCATCGCCGGTGTGAGCGTAGCGGCTCTCGTCAGGGGACGCACCGGCAAGGGGATAGCGGGAATCCTCGTGGCGTTCGCCGTCGAGCTCTATCATCTGAAGTTCAACGTCAAGCAGCCCTCGGTCCCGATCGAGATGTACCGGTCCCTGCTGCTCTGGTCCGGCACGGCCGCCGTCTACCTGGCAGCGCGGTATGACCACGTCCTGCCGCGCTCCTTCCGCGCCCTCGCCTTCATCGGCGTCATCAGCTATCCGCTCTATCTGCTCCATCAAGACGTCGGGAACATGATCTTGCGCTGGGCGCAGATCGGCCGTGACACGACGTCGGACTTGCTTGTTCGGACCTTCGTGCTGCCGGCCTTCCTCGCCGCGATCGCCTGGCTCGTCTATGCCTTCGTGGAGAAGCCTACCATCAAGCCGCTCACCGTGCTGATAGCCGATCCGCTCGCCTGGTTCCGACAATGGCGGCCACAAGGGTCGGACCGCGGCTATCCTGCCGCCGAGCGCAGCGGCGAAATCGCGCGCCAGTAGCCGGCCGGATGAGCCCGATCCGCATGCTACGCAAACGCGTGACCCAGATGCAGGTTGGTGGGCGGTCACGGATTCGAACCGCGGACCCTCTCGGTGTAAACGAGATGCTCTAACCAGCTGAGCTAACCGCCCTCGCCGCCTCTTTAGCCCTAGGGGCCCCGGACGGGCAAGACCCCAGCCCAACGACATGAGCCCAACGACTTGGACCGACTTGGACCGACTTGGGCCTCAATCCTGCGGCCGCCCCGGCAGCAGCGGCACGGCGTCGATCCACACCGCCGCAGACTGGCACCAGATCTGTCGCGTGGGCCTCAGCGCGTCGCGCTGGCGGATCGAACCCCAGCGGATGCCCCAATCGTCGGCCTGGTCGCCCTCGCCGCTGGTGAACAGCGGGGAACCGCAGTCGGCGCAGAAATGCTGGAAGCGCATCCGGCCGTTGTCGCCGCGCTTGCCGTAGATTTTGGGCGTACCGCGGGTCAGGCGGACATCAGCCTTGGTGCAGATGGCCGTCACCCGGAACGGCGAGCCGGTCAGCGACTGGCAATCGGTGCAGTGACAGACCGAGATTGCCTCAGGATCGACCTCGGCCTCGAAGGTGATCGCCGCGCAATGGCATTGCCCTTCGATGTGCATTGCCTCCTCCCTATCCCCCCAAACAAAAACGGCGCCCGAAGGCGCCGTTTTATCATCATTCCGAGCTGCGATCTCAGTGAGCGGTCAGGCCGCCGGCGGCTTCGTCGCCGTCCGGCTTCACCGTCACCTTGGTGTCCTCTTCCCAGACGATCGGCACCGGCTTCTTCACCAGCGCCTTGGCGACGACGTCGTCGAGGCGGGAGACCGGGATGATCTCCATGCCGCCCTTGATCGCATCGGAAATCTCCGTGAGATCCTTGGCGTTGTCCTCGGGGATCAGCACCGTCTTGATGCCGCCGCGGGCCGCAGCCAGCAGCTTCTCCTTCAGGCCGCCGATCGGCAGCACGCGGCCGCGCAGCGTGATCTCGCCGGTCATCGCGACATCATGGCGGACCGGGATGCCGGTCATGACCGAGATGATCGCAGTGGCCATGGCAACGCCTGCGGACGGACCATCCTTCGGCGTCGCGCCCTCCGGCACGTGCACGTGGATGTCGCGCTTGTCGAACAGCGGCGGCTCGACGCCGTAGTTGATCGCGCGCGAGCGGACGTAGGACGCCGCCGCGGAGATCGACTCCTTCATGACGTCGCGCAGATTGCCCGTGACCGTCATCTTGCCCTTGCCGGGCATCATGACGCCTTCGATCGTCAGCAGCTCGCCGCCGACATCGGTCCAGGCAAGGCCGGTGACGATGCCGACCTGCGGCTCGCTCTCGATCTCGCCGAAGCGGTACTTCGGCACGCCGAGCAGCTCTTCCAGCGTCTTCTCGGTGACCTTGACCGACTTCTTCTTGGAGATCATCAGCTCCTTCACCGCCTTGCGGGCAAGTGTGGAGAGCTCACGCTCCAAATTGCGCACGCCCGCTTCGCGGGTGTAGCGGCGGATCAGAAGCAGCAGCGCCTCGTCGTCGATCGAGAACTCCTTGGAGTCCAGGCCGTGCTTGGACACCGCGTTCGGGATCAGGTGCTTGCGCGAGATCTCGACCTTCTCGTTCTCGGTGTAGCCCGCGATCCGGATGATCTCCATGCGGTCCATCAGCGGCCCCGGAATATTGAGCGTATTCGCGGTGGTGATGAACATCACGTTGGACAGATCGTAGTCGACCTCGAGATAGTGGTCGTTGAAGGTCCCGTTCTGCTCGGGATCGAGCACCTCGAGCAGCGCCGAGGACGGATCGCCGCGGAAATCGGCGCCCATCTTGTCGATCTCGTCCAGGAGGAACAGCGGATTGGACGACTTGGCCTTGCGCATCGACTGGATGATCTTGCCGGGCATCGAGCCGATATAGGTGCGGCGGTGACCGCGGATCTCGGCCTCGTCGCGCACGCCGCCGAGCGAGACGCGCACGAATTCGCGCCCCGTCGCCTTCGCGATCGACTTGCCGAGCGAGGTCTTGCCGACGCCGGGAGGTCCGACGAGGCACAGGATCGGCCCGGTCAGCTTGTTGGCGCGCGACTGCACCGCGAGGTACTCGACGATGCGCTCCTTGACCTTCTCGAGCCCATAGTGATCGGAGTCCAGGATGGCTTGCGCCTGCTCCAGGTCCTTCTTCACCTTGGACTTCTTGTTCCACGGGATCGACAGCAGCCAATCCAGATAGTTGCGCACGACGGTCGCTTCCGCGGACATCGGCGACATCTGGCGCAGCTTCTTCAATTCATGCTGCGCCTTCTCGCGCGCTTCCTTGGAGAGCTTGGTCTTGGAGATCTTCTCTTCGAGGTCGGCGAGCTCGTCGCGACCATCGTCGTCGCCGAGTTCCTTCTGGATCGCCTTCATCTGCTCGTTGAGGTAATACTCGCGCTGGGTCTTCTCCATCTGGCGCTTGACACGCGAGCGGATGCGCTTCTCGACCTGCAGCACCGAGATCTCGCTCTCCATCAGGCCCAGCACCTTCTCCAGGCGCGTGGTGACGGACAGCGTCTCCAGGATGCCCTGGCGATCGGCGATCTTGACGGCGAGATGCGAGGCAACGGTGTCGGCGAGCTTGGCGAAATCGGTGATCGCCTGCACGACGCCGACGACCTCGGCCGAGATCTTCTTGTTGAGCTTCACATAGCTCTCGAAGTCGGACACGACCGAGCGCGCCAGCGCTTCCGCCTCGACCGATTTCGCATCGGTGTCGGCGAGCGCGACGGCGGTCGCCTCGTAATAGTCGGCGCGATCGGTGTACTTCGCCACGCGCGCACGCTCGAGCCCTTCGACCAGCACCTTCACGGTGCCGTCGGGGAGCTTCAAGAGCTGGAGCACGCTGGCAAGCGTCCCGGTCTCGTAAATGGCATCGGGCGCCGGATCATCGTCGGACGCGTTCTTCTGCGTCGCGAGCATGATCAGCGCATCGTTCTTCATCACCTCTTCGAGCGCGCGGATCGACTTCTCGCGACCGACGAAGAGCGGAACGATCATGTGCGGGAAGACGACGATGTCGCGCAGCGGCAGCACGGGATAAGCGTGCGCTTCGCCATGGACGATGGTTGGCCGGGGTTTGGGATTGGTCATGGCCTTTTCCTTTTGCTTTGCCCCCTTGCACGCAGCCCGCTGATCATGCGCAACCGCCACAAGGTGCCGAGGTGATCCGCAGAACCGGTCGGTCCTCTACAAGTTGGACCGGCTCGCCGGAACGGAACAGAGGCGAATCTTGAAGAGAATTTTCGCTCGCCGCCGACATTAGGTGGCTATCGACCCAGGGGGTGTCAAGTCATTGAAAGACGCGCGCCATCAGGCGCTTACGCACGCAATAAGCGATGCAACACCGGCTGCGGAAATATCAGTTCCGCAGCCCACTTTGAGAAGACGATTGGAGCGTTCCAGCGCCGTCAGATCAGGCGCTGGCGTTCTCGACGGCGCGATCGGACCGATCAGCGTAGATGTAGAGCGGACGCGCCGTTCCTTCCACGACCTCGCGGGAAATCACGACCTCTTCCACACCTTCCAGACCCGGCAGGTCGAACATGGTCTCGAGCAGGATCGCCTCGAGGATCGAACGCAGGCCCCGCGCGCCGGTCTTGCGCTCGATCGCCTTGCGGGCGACCGCGCCAAGCGCCTCGTCGGCGAAGGTCAGCTCGATGTTCTCCATCTCGAACAGCCGCTGGTACTGTTTCACCAGCGCGTTCTTCGGCTCGGTCAGGATCTTCTTCAGCGAGGTCTCGTCGAGGTCCTCGAGCGTCGCCACGACGGGCAGACGGCCGACGAACTCGGGGATGAGGCCGTACTTCAGGAGGTCCTCAGGCTCGACGTGACGGAAGATCTCGCCGGTGCGGCGATCCTCCGGCGCGAGCACCTGGGCGCCGAAGCCGATCGAGGTCGACCGACCGCGTGCCGAGATGATCTTCTCGAGGCCGGCGAAAGCGCCGCCGCAGATGAACAGGATGTTGGTGGTATCCACCTGCAGGAACTCCTGCTGCGGATGCTTGCGGCCGCCTTGCGGCGGGACCGAAGCCACCGTGCCTTCCATGATCTTCAAGAGCGCCTGCTGCACGCCCTCACCCGACACGTCGCGCGTGATCGAGGGGTTGTCGGACTTGCGGCTGATCTTGTCGATTTCGTCGATGTAGACGATGCCGCGCTGGGCGCGCTCGACGTTGTAATCGGCGGCCTGGAGCAGCTTCAGGATGATGTTCTCGACGTCCTCGCCGACATAGCCGGCTTCGGTCAGCGTCGTCGCATCGGCCATCGTGAACGGCACGTCCAGGATGCGGGCGAGCGTCTGCGCGAGCAGCGTCTTGCCCGAGCCGGTCGGACCGATCAGCAGGATGTTCGACTTCGCGAGCTCGACGTCGTTGTGCTTGGTCTGATGGTTGAGGCGCTTGTAGTGATTGTGCACCGCGACCGACAGGACCTTCTTCGCATGGCTCTGGCCGATGACGTAATCGTCCAGCACCTTGCAGATTTCCTTCGGCGTCGGAATACCGTCGCGCGACTTGACCAGCGAGGACTTGTTCTCCTCGCGGATGATGTCCATGCAGAGCTCGACGCACTCGTCGCAGATGAAGACCGTGGGACCCGCGATCAGTTTGCGGACTTCGTGCTGGCTCTTGCCGCAGAACGAGCAATATAGCGTGTTCTTGGAGTCGCTCGTGCCGACCTTACTCATTCATGTCTCCGTCCGCGGTTCGATCCCGTTCCGCTCGATCGCTCCATTCCGACACGATGGTCGGCATGAAGCTTAAGTAGAGCAAATTCCGTACCAAAAAAGACCCTACGCTTTACTACATCCCGTGCGAATCACGGTCACTCGATTCCCCCGCGATCATAGCCGACCAATCGTAGCCAACCATGCTGTCACCCGACTATCAAGAATTCGCTAATCGGGGGTCGCCGGCTACCCGTGACAATACCGTGATTTCCGGTCTTGGCACGAGCGAAGTGATCGAAAACACCCCGGCGTTGCTGGATTGCCACGAAAAACAAGCACGAAAGCGGAACTTTCTGCTTGCCGCAGGGCGCAAAACCGCGTTTTGCGCCGCGCGCACGCGCACCTAACGTGAACGCCGCCCTGACGGGTCCACGGCAAACTGAGGGGTCGTCTTGACGCCCCAGTAGTGCTACGGGGCCTTCGCCGGCGCCGGCTCCTCGGCGCGCTTGTCGATCACCTTGTCGACAAGGCCGAACTCCTTGGCGTCGTTCGCGGTCAGGAACTTGTCGCGTTCCAACGCATCCTCGATCGACTTGTAGGTCTGGCCGGTGTGCTTGACGTAGATCTCGTTGAGCCGCTTCTTCAGGTTCAGTATTTCCTGGGCGTGCAGCATGATGTCGGTGGCCTGGCCCTGGAAGCCGCCGGAGGGCTGGTGCACCATGATGCGTGCGTTCGGCAGCGAGAAGCGCATGTCCTTCTCGCCGGCGGCGAGCAGCAGCGAGCCCATCGAAGCCGCCTGACCGGTGCACAGCGTCGAGACCGGCGGGCGGATGAACTGCATGGTGTCGTAGATCGCAAGGCCCGACGTCACCACGCCGCCCGGCGAGTTGATGTACATCGAGATTTCCTTCTTCGGATTTTCCGCCTCGAGGAACAATAGCTGCGCGACGATCAGCGTCGACATGCCGTCCTCGACCGGGCCGGTCACGAAGATGATGCGCTCCTTCAAGAGACGCGAGAAAATGTCGTAGGCGCGCTCGCCACGGTTGGTCTGCTCGACCACCATGGGCACGAGGTTCATGTAGGTTTCAACCGGATCGCGCATGAGTCACCTAGTGTTTCGGAGACGGACATCGCCGGGCAGGCTTGCCACTTTGGCTGAATTTGCCGGAAGGCGAATGGACGTCCTGTGATGCAGGAACTTGGGTAAGAAGTAGAAGGCGTAGCGACAGATATAGCCCAATTCGCTTCTGACAAGTGCGGAGCGCATTAAGGCTTAACCCGAGGGGCAGTTGAAGCTGATTCGCGCAAAGAGGCCCAGCCGGCCACCTGGCTAGCTGGGCCTCTTCGCTGATCATCATTAATGGAAGGCTGCCTCAAACCCTTCAGGCTGCGGTCTTTTCCGCCTCGTCGTCCTTGTAGAGGTCCTCGCGCGAGACCTTCTTCTCGGTCACGTTGGCGAGCTCGAGGATGAAGTCGACCACCTTGTCCTCATAGATCGGCGCACGAAGCTGGGCCAACGCCTGGGCATTGTTGCGGTAAAAGTCCCAGACCTCCTTCTCGCGGCCAGGCATCGAGCGCGCACGCTCGATCACGGCACGGCCGACCTCGTCGTCGGTCACGGTGATCTTGTTCTTCTCGCCGATCTCGGAGAGCACGAGGCCGAGCCGCACGCGGCGATCGGCGATCTTGCGATACTCCTCCTTCGCCTTGTCCTCGGTGGTGTCCTCGTCGGCGAAGGTCTTGCCCGCGGAGTCCATCTCGGCCTTGACCGAGTTCCACATCAGGCTGAACTCCTCGTCCACCAGCGAGGGCGGCGCCTCGAAGCGATGCGCCTCGTCGAGGCGGTCGAGCAGCGCGCGCTTGACGCGCTGGCGCGTGGCGGTGGCGAACTCGGCGGTCAGCCGCTCGCGTGCGGCCTCCTTCAGCTTGTCCAGCGATTCCAGGCCGAGCGACTTGGCGAACTCGTCGTCGATCGCGAGGTCCTGCGGCGCCTCGATCAGCGTCGCGGTGGTCTCGAACTCTGCCGGCTGGCCGGCGAGCTTGTCGTTCATGTAGTTCTTCGGGAACGACACTTTCAGCGTGCGCGTCTCACCCGCGCCGATGCCGATCAGTTGCTCCTCGAAGCCCGGGATGAAGGTGTTGGAGCCGATGACGACCTGGATGCCCTCGCCGGTGCCGCCCTCGAAGACTTCGCCGTTGATGGTGCCCTTGAAGTTGATGGTGACGCGATCGCCCGACTCCGCCTTGGTGCCCTCGCCCTTGGCGGCATAGGTGCGGTTGGAATCGGCGATGCGCTTGATCGCCTCGTCGACGTCGGCGTCGGTGACCTCGGCAACGGGCTTCTCGACCTGGAAGGTCTTGAAGTCGGCGAGCGCGATCGCCGGCACCACCTCGATCGCGACCGTGTAGGTCAGATCCGTCTTGCCGCTCAGCAGCTCCTCGACGTCCTTCTGCTCCGTCGGCATGGTGATCTTCGGCTCGGTCGCGAGACGGAAGCCGCGCTCGGAGAACAGTTGCGTGTTGGTGTCGCGGATGGTCTGGTCGATGGTTTCGGCCATGACCGAGCGGCCATAGACCTTCTTCAGGTGCGAGACCGGCACCTTGCCCGGACGGAAGCCGTTGATGCGGACCTTGTCCTTGAGGTCGACGAGCTTGGCACCGGCCTTGGCGTCGAGATCAGACGCGGGAACGCTGATCTTGAACTCGTGCTTCAAACCTTCCGAGAGGGTTTCTGTGACCTGCATGGCGTCCAATCTTCTTTTCGTTCGGCCCCGGCACGTCGCGCGTCGGGACGCTGTCGTTAATCGATCCGGCGCGAGGCAAACGCCTCCACGCCGGTGGTTCATCGGACCCGCTCCAGGCGGATGATCATCCGCTTGGAAGCAGGCCTCGTAATCCGTGCAAACGCGATAAGCGCTTGGTGCGGGCGGAGGGACTCGAACCCCCACAACTTTCGTCACTGGAACCTAAATCCAGCGCGTCTACCAGTTCCGCCACGCCCGCGTGAATTTGCATCAAGACCGGCCGCGATGCCGCGGGCGGCCGGGCTTATAGCATGCGCCTGACTGTTCGCAGCAAAAAAATGGCCTGATGGAGGCAGGCTTCAAATAGGCACGATGGCTGGACTTATCCAGCACGGCGTGGTCCGGATCGTGCCATGACAACGCGGATTTCTGACCCTACCCGGCGCGAGGTTTTGGCAGGCCTCGGAGCCTCGGCAGCCGGGCTGATCGCAGGGGGTGCGGGCCCGTCCGTGACGGCCCAGCTCGCGCTGCAGGCGAGGCTGGCAACGCTGGTTCTAAGATCGGGTCAGCCGGCTACCCCGATCTGGGAGCTGGCCGCCGTAAGCCATCTCAGGGATGTCCGTCTCAAGCGCGGCGACCGCTGCGAGGTGGTGTTCCGGAACGATCTGCCTGTGCCGCTTGCGCCGGTCTGGTACGGCCTCCAAGGCCCGGCCGCTTCCGATCCCCTCCGGGGGCGCGCGCCGGCAGCGCCAGCTACAACAGAAATATCAAATATTTCAATGCCAAGCGCGGGAACCCTGCTGGCGGACTTCCGCCTCTTCGAGGGCAGCTTGAAGCAGCCCGCGCGCCCGCTGCCGATCATTGCGGCCGAGACCAGCCACGTTGCCGTCGACCGTGACGAGATCCTGTTGATCGAGGAATGGCGCCTGCGGCCGGATGGCACCGCGGTCCCGGCGGGCCAGGACCCGAAGGACACGACGCCGCTCTACACCGTCAACGGCAAGACTTCATTCGAACTCTCAGCCGCAGCTCGTGAGCGGCTGCGGCTGCGCTTCATCAACGGCTCCCAACGTACTGTTCTGGCAATCAAATTGGAGAGCCACGAGGTCCGTGTGATGGCCTTGGACGGCCAACCGGCCGAGCCGTTCCCCGCGCGCAACGGCGCGTTGGTGCTGGCGCCCGGCGCACGGGCCGACGCCTTCGTAGATGCGGCCGCCTCGGCCCCATTCCTGCTCCATGACGGCAAGGAGGCGCGCCAGGTCGGAAATCTGACCATCTCCGGGAAGCTGGAGCGCGCCCCGCTGTCGCCTCCCCAACCGCTCCCGTCGAACGATCTCCCCGAGAAGCTCGATCTGAGAGGCGCCCTGCGGTTCGATGTCGCGCTCGGCGCCGCCGATTCCGGCTGGGCACGGCCGGCGACATTCTCCACCGAATCTGCCCCCGCCTTCCGCGCCAGGACCGGCCGCACCGTGGTGCTGGCCCTGCAGAACCCCGCCCCGATTCCCACGGTGTTTCACCTGCACGGCCACCCGTTCCGCCTGCTCGACAAGCTCGACGACGGCTGGAAGCCCTATTGGCTCGACACGCTCGCGATCGAGCCCGGCCAGACCCAGCGCATCGCCTTCGCCGCCACCTCGCCCGGACGCTGGCTGATCGAATCCGTCGTGACCGACTGGGCCGCGCCGCGCCTGGTGCGCTGGTATGGGGCGGAGTGAGATTTTGTAGGCTGGGTGGAGCGCAGCGAAACCCATCCTGCCCCCGTAGCGAACAGCTCAATACTCCACGCCGAGCGCATCGTAGATCCGCCGATGCACGGCCGGCAGCGTCTCGGTCAGGTCTTCCGCGATCAGACCCGGCCCGGCTTCGCTTGCCGCCTCGCCATGCATCCAGACGCCGATGCTGGCGGCCTCGAACGCCGGCACGCCTTGCGCGAGAAGACCGGCAATGATTCCGGACAGGACGTCGCCGGCACCCGCCGTGGCGAGCCACGGCGGCGCGTTGGCGGCAATGGTGGCGCGGCCATCGGGCGCGGCGATTGTGGTGTCCGGGCCCTTCAGCAGCACGACGGCGCCGCAGCGCTCGGCGGCGGCGCGGACGCGCTCGAGCTTGGAGCGGCCGGGATGCTTGTTGCTGAGGTCGGAGAACAGGCGCGGAAACTCGCCTTCATGCGGGGTCAGCACCACCGCATTGTCCTGCGAGGACTTGATCGACTCGAACAGGCGCTCGGGGGTTGCGGCAAAGCTGGTCAGCGCATCCGCATCGAGCACCAGATGCCGCTGCGCGGCAAGCGCGGTATGGACGAAATCGCAGGTGCGTTCACCGATGCCCGCACCGGGACCGATGATGCAGGTGTTATAGCGCTTGTCGCCGAGCAGCTCGCCGAACTCGATCGCGCTGTCGACGGGGCGCACCATGACCGCGGTGAGCGCGCTCGCATTGATCGCGAGCGCATCGCGCGGGCTCGCCAGCGTCACCAGGCCAGCGCCGGCGCGCAGCGCGCCGCGCGCGGCGAGCCGTGCCGCGCCGGTCGCGGCCGCATCGCCCGAGACCGCGAGCACGTGCCCTCGCGCATATTTGTGGCCGTCGATGCGCGGCACCGGAAAGGCTGCGCCCCAGACATCGGGATCGTTTTCGAAAATCTGCGGCGCGATCTCGTCCAGCACCTGCGCATCGATGCCGATGTCGGCAACGCGGACGCGGCCACAATGCACACGTCCCGGCAGCAGCAGGTGCGCCGGTTTCTTGCGGAAGAAGGTGACGGTCTCGGTGGCGTTCACCGCCACGCCCATCACGGCCGCGCTGGTGCCGTTGATGCCGCTCGGCAAATCGACCGCGAGCACCGGGGCCCCGTTGACGTTGATCGCCTCGATCATCTCCCGCGCCTCGCCGTCCACGGTACGACTGAGGCCCGCACCGAACAGCGCATCGATGATCAGCGCAGGTCTGCCGATCGCCTGCGGGTTGAACGGCAGCACCGGATGCTTCCAGCCGCGCGCGGCGGAGGCGGCATCGCCCTGGAGCTGGTCGCGCTCGCACATCAGGATCACCGAGACCTCACGCCCCTGCGCGGCGAGCTCGGCGGCGGCGACGAAACCGTCGCCGCCATTGTTACCGGGTCCGGCCACGATCAGGATCGGCCCCTCCTCCACCAAGCCCTGGGCGGCCTCGGCGACCGCCTGGCCGGCGCTGAGCATCAGCTTGAAACCGGGCGTGCCGGCCGCGATGGCGAGCTGGTCGGCGCGCTGCATTTCGGCGTTGGTCAGAACTTCCATGCCACTTCCTAGTACAAACGCCTCTTGAACAGGCATCTTTGGCGCCGATCCGGCGGCGGGAACGTCGATCTGCACACATATTGAACCGTTTGCCTATTCTGTAGTCTTCGGTATTTTGTGCAGGTCGGCACACCACTCAGAGATGCTCGTTAAAAGGCTGATAACGCTCCGATAATCAGGGCATTTGCAACTTGGCATAGACCCTGCTTTCGAGGAAGCCGCTTCGGTTCGTCGTGCTCACTGGCGTCTTCAAGGGTGTGGCTGGCCGTTGTTGCCGGACCGGTCAGGGATCCCGGCATAGAGAAGACAAGATCGTGCGTTGAGAAATGCGCGCCCTGACGAAGACGTTGCTATTGGATCGAAAGGCCGGGAGTCGCGCAGTGAAGAAAATCGAAGCCATCATCAAGCCATTCAAGCTCGACGAGGTGAAGGAAGCGCTTCAGGAAGTCGGTCTCCAGGGCATCACCGTCACCGAGGCCAAGGGCTTTGGCCGGCAGAAGGGTCACGCCGAGCTTTACCGCGGCGCAGAATACATCGTCGACTTCCTGCCGAAGGTCAAAATCGAGATCGTGATCGGCGACGATCTGGTCGAGCGCGCCATCGACGCGATCCGCCGCGCCGCGCAGACCGGCCGCATCGGCGACGGCAAGATTTTCGTCTCCAACATCGAAGAGGCGATCCGCATCCGAACCGGCGAATCCGGGCTGGACGCTATCTGAGCCGGGTGCTATCCCGCATTTTGCGACACTCTGACAAGAAATAAGGCTGCTTCGGCGGCCTGATTTCGTTTGTGCGGTCGCGCGCGAACTCGCCAAAAGCGAGAACAATCTTGCTCACCTGGAAACCGACCCGCAGAGCCATAAGGGGTATGCATGAAGACCGCCAAAGACGTCCTGAAATCGATCAAGGACAACGACGTGAAGTACGTCGACCTGCGCTTCACCGATCCGCGCGGCAAGTGGCAGCACGTCACGTTCGACGTCAGCATGATCGATGAAGACATCTTCGCCGAAGGGACGATGTTCGACGGCTCCTCGATCGCCGGCTGGAAGGCGATCAACGAGTCCGACATGTGCCTGATGCCCGATCCGGTGACCGCGACGATCGATCCGTTCTTCGCCGAGACCACCATGGTCATCACCTGCGACGTGCTCGAGCCGACCACCGGCGAGCCCTACAACCGCGACCCCCGCGGCATCGCCAAGAAGGCCGAGGCGATGGTGAAGTCGATGGGCGTGGGCGACGCCGTGTTCGTCGGGCCCGAAGCCGAGTTCTTCGTGTTCGACGACGTGCGCTTTTCCTCCTCCCCCTACAACACCGGCTTCCGCCTCGACTCCTCGGAACTGCCGACCAACACCGACACCGAATATGAAGGCGGCAACCTCGGCCACCGCATCCGCACCAAGGCCGGCTACTTCCCCGTCCCGCCGCAGGACTCCGTGCAGGACATGCGCTCCGAGATGTTAGGGGCCATGGCCAAGATGGGCGTCAAGGTCGAGAAGCATCACCACGAGGTCGCTTCCGCCCAGCACGAGCTCGGCATGAAGTTCGACACGCTGACGCTGATGGCCGACCACCTGCAGATCTACAAATACTGCATCCATCAGGTCGCCCACATCTACGGCAAGACCGCCACCTTCATGCCGAAGCCGGTCTACGGCGACAACGGCTCGGGCATGCACGTGCACCAGTCGATTTGGAAGGACGGCAAGCCGGTGTTCGCCGGCAACAAGTATGCCGACCTGTCGGAGACCTGCCTCCACTATATCGGCGGCATCATCAAGCACGCCAAGGCGATCAACGCCTTCACCAACCCGTCGACCAACTCCTACAAGCGTCTGGTCCCGGGCTATGAGGCCCCCGTGCTGCTCGCCTATTCCGCGCGCAACCGCTCGGCCTCCTGCCGCATCCCCTACACCGCTTCGCCCAAGGCCAAGCGCGTCGAGGTGCGCTTCCCCGATCCGCTCGCCAATCCCTATCTCGGCTTCGCCGCGATGCTGATGGCCGGCCTCGACGGCATCAAGAACAAGATCGATCCGGGTCCGGCGATGGACAAGGACCTCTACGATCTGCCGAAGGAAGAGCTGAAGCAGATCCCGACGGTGTGCGGCTCGCTTCGCGAGGCGCTCGAAAACCTCGACAAGGACCGCGCCTTCCTCAAGGCCGGCGGCGTGTTCGACGACGACTTCATCGACGCCTATATCGAGCTGAAGATGACCGAGGTCGAGCGCTTCGAGATGACCCCGCACCCGATCGAGTTCGACATGTACTATTCGGGCTGATCGGCCTGAACCGTCTGCGACAAGCTAAAGGCGCTTCCGGAAGGAGGCGCCTTTTCGTTTGCAACTGTAAGATCGTCCGCCCGCCTGCGGCTCACTTGCGCATGCGAATATCGGACGGGGACGCACCGTAAGCACGCCGAAAGCTGCGGTTGAAGTACGAGATGTCGTTGAAGCCTGACCGGTGTGCGATTTCGCTGATCGAGCGGCCTGCGAGGCTTGGATCCGTCAGCATCTTGTAGGCAGAGGCCAGGCGCTGGTTGAGGACGAACTCGGTAAAGCTCGTGCCTTCGGCTTCGAAGAGCCTGCGGACGTAGGACTTCGAGATGCCCTGCTTGGCTGCGACGGAATCCAGGCTCAAGCCAGGATTGCCGAACTGGGCGCGAATGTGGGTCTTGATGCTCCGCATTCGGGCGGCTGCAACGCCGCGCATGTTCGCCAGCTCGACGGCATCCGGAGTCGCGCCGAGGACCAGGGCGCCGAGATCGATCATGTGGTTCACAACCGCCCGCCGCATGGCGGCGTTCGCAAGCGTCTGTCTCTCATTGACGATGCCGAGATAATCCAGAAACAGCGAAAGCGCGGGATTGCCTCTGTCGAGTGGTCTGCCGATCGCGTCGTCGAAATTCCTGACCAAGGGCGCAATCAGGGCGCGGCTGATCCGCCAGGTGACGACACGCCTCGTCGTGGGATTGGTTGCCGTCCCCGGCAATCCATTCGTGGTCAAAACCGCCTCCCCGGGGCCGAGGCACGTCTCGTGACCATTTTGATTGTGGATCGCCGTACCATCGAGGTTGAACACGAGCACGGGATCGTCGTTGTCGATCATCGCTTCGGTGTGCCGACAGAAAATCGGAGAAGCGGTCGCGGCCGCGACGGACATTCCAGGCAACGCACGCAGCTTGATGTCGATCTGGAGCGCCGTATCGGGCAACGGCTCGATTTCCAGCTTGAGAATTTCGCGGCCGTAGATCTGGTGAAATGCTTCGGTCCTCTCGCGATCGGCAAATGCGGAGCTGGACAGTTCCAGCGCAATCAATTCGTCGCCAGTATCCAACACACCTCTCCATAAAAGTGAGATTGCCCGGCACTCTTTTGTCGCAGGAAACTGGCGGCGTTCAAAGGCCTTTCATTGCAAGGTCCAACTCGGATCACACGCCACTTCAACTGCGGCTCGATACGACGTTGGCGCTGGACCAGCGCGCCGGCTGATGTGGCAATGCGATCACAGGTGATGGCAATCGCCAGATTTGTGGTGATCCGTCCAAGTAGGTGTGGCGCGTGCCCCAAGCCGAAGCAGCGCCGCTCCCAGTATAGCTACCTGACGTCGCTTTCGAATACGCGCGCCGGTTGCAGGGGGCTCAATGGCAATCACGGGAAGATTTCTTTCGACCGCTGCGTTCGGTCTTGCACTGACGCAGGCGGCCTCAGCCGCGGATCTGCCCGTCAAGGCAGTTGCGCTTGCGCCTGCCGCTGTCGACTGGAGCGGCGTCTATGTCGGCGTGCATGCCGGCTATGGTGGCGGCATGAAGGACTGGTGGGTCGGTAACGTGTTTGGACCGAACAATGATTATGCCGCGAGCGGCTTCCTCGCGGGCGGACAGATCGGCATCAACAAGCAGATCGCAAGTCTGGTTTTCGGTCTTGAGCTGGACGGGTCATGGGCCAATATCCGCGGCTCTCAGAACATGCGCCTTGAAGAGCCATTCTTTATCGATACGACCGCCACGGTCACTTCGAGAATCGAGGCATTGGCAACGGCGGCGGGCCGCGTCGGCTTGGCGGCCGATCGCTGGCTGGTGTTCGCAAAGGGTGGCATCGCCGGCGCGTGGGAAAAGCACAGTAGCAACGCAGCGAGCAACGACCTCTTCGCCGGCACCGCGTCATCGAGCTTCAGCGGGAATGAATACCGTTGGGCACCGATGATCGGCTTTGGCGCCGAATATGCATTGGAGGGGAATTGGTCGGTCAAAGCCGAATACGACTACTTGCACTTCGGCACGCGGTCGGTGCGGATGAGCGGTAGCTCCACAGCTCTTCCGACTCCTTTCTCGGTTGATGTACCGATCACGCAGGATTCCATCCACCTGATCAAGGTGGGCGCGAACTACCGAATTTCTGATCCTGCGGTCGATCCCAAATATCCGCCCGTCAGGGCGGTGCCCGGCACGAACTGGACCGGCGGCTTTGTCGGCGTGCAGGGTGGCTATGGCTTTGGTCGCGAGTGGCGGAGCCAAGCTCCCGCACCCCTGCCGGGCAGTGGCAGTTTTGATGTCAGCGGATGGCTTGGAGGCTTTGACGGCGGCGTCAACGTTCAGTCCGGCGTGTTCGTGCTCGGCGTGGAAGGCGAATGGATGTGGACGGGGATCAAGGGCAGCCGATCCTCCACGTTCCCGCTGGGCGGATCGACGGTAACGTCCAGTCTGAACACCTCGACAGACTGGCTTGCGATCGCCAGCGGCCGCGCCGGCTTTGTCGTCGGCGATCGCCTGCTTGTCTATGGCAAGGCTGGTCTTGCGCTCGCCAATGAAAGCCACGCAATGAATGGCGTAGAAGTCTTTGGAGCCCTCAGCGAATCTCTCGCAGCCAGCGGCAAGGCCCTACACTCAGGCGCCGTGATCGGAACCGGGCTTGAATATGCATTGGCGGGCAATTGGTCGGTCAAAGGCGAGTACAATTACATCCGCATGTTCAACCAGCAGACGAGTCAGAGCGGCACTTGCAGTCAGCCCCTGTTGGCCCCGGCAGCGGCCGCGGTCAACAGCGCGATCACGCAGGATCTGCAGCTGTTCAAGCTAGGCGTGAACTATCACTTCAATCCGCTGCCCGGAGCCATCACCGCACGCTACTGATTCGATGACCGGGCTTCGATGCGCCCGCCAGCTTTCGTTCTGCATCTGACTCCAGTTCGTTCTCAAAGAACAAATCAGAGCCGCAAAAATCGCATCGGAGCAATTCCTACCGATTGGTTTATTCGGATCGAGATTTGGAATGCGCACGTCACTTGTCCGGAAAGTTGACGCCGATCTCGGTCACCATGGGCGCCCATTTCACCAGCGTCGCGTTGTCGGAGGCGATCTTCGCGCCGTCACCGGAGAGCGACCCCGGCGCTCCGGCCTTCTTGCCGAAGCGGATGGTCACGGTGCAGCGTCCCGCAAAGGCCGGCCTCGACGGCATCAAGAACAAGGCGCCCGCTCGCGATCAGCACCTCGCCGCCTTCTGTTACGGGTTGTTAGGTCGCGGCATCAAATGGTCGAGCAGGCCGGTGGGGAGCGGAAACACCACGGTCGACGAGCGTTCACCGGCGATGTCGTGCAGAGCCGCGAAGTAACGCAGCTGCATTGCCTGAGGCTCCTGCGCCAGGATCCGGCCGGCTTCGACGAGCTTTTCGGCGGCCTGCTGCTCGCCCATCGCATTGATCACCTTGGCCCGCCGCAGGCGCTCCGCCTCGGCCTGTTTGGCAATCGCGCGAACCATGGTTTCGTTGATATCGACGTCCTTGATCTCTATGCCGGTGACCTTGATGCCCCAGACGTCGGTCTGCTTGTCGAGGATCTCCTGGATATCGGCGTTCAACCTGTCGCGCTCGGCAAGCATCTCGTCGAGCTCATGCTTGCCGAGCACCGAACGCAACGTGGTCTGGGCGAGCTGGCTGGTCGCCGCCATGTAGTCACCGACCTTGATGATGGCGCGCTCGGGGTCGACGATGCGGAAGTACAGGACGGCGTTGACCTTGACGGAGACGTTGTCCCGCGAGATTACGTCCTGCGGCGGCACCACCTGCACCATCACCCGTAGATCGACCTTGACGAGTTGCTGCACGATCGGGACGAGCAGGATGAGGCCTGGGCCCTTCACACCGGTAAAGCGGCCGAGCGTGAAGACGACGCCGCGCTCGTACTCGCGCAGGATTCGAATAGCCTGGGATAGAAACACGATGACAAGCAGCGCAAGCGCCGCATACGTCAGATATTCCAGCATCATGATGAACCTCCCTCGCCTGTCCGGGCGGGTGTGCGGCGTATCAGCAGCGTCAGGTCGACGACATTGGCGACTCCACCGTCTCTCCGGGCTTGAAGGTTTCGGCGCCGCGCGCCTGCCAGCGCTCACCATGGGCGAAGACATGACCTTCGTTCCCGTTCCAGTCGAGAACCTCGGCGGGCAAGCCGCGCATGGCCTGCGCGCCGACCAGCGCAGGAGCTCTGCGGACGCGCCGAAGCGAACCAAGCACGACCAGAGCAAAGCCGCTGAACACGACCGCCGTGACACCGATCACCCACCACGACAATTGGTACCCAGGCGCCTCGCTCCTGAACAGCATCATTGCTCCGAGCACGAAGGCGATGATCCCGCCAATGCCGACCACCACGGTCGGGTTGAAGGCTTCGACGGTGAGAAGCACGAGTCCCACCAGCATCAGGGCGAGGCCGGCATAGTTGATCGGCAGCAAATTGAGCGCATAGAGGCCGATCAGCAGGCAGATCGCGCCGACGACTCCCGGGGCGACGGCTCCGGGAGACATGAACTCGAAGATCAGGCCGTAGATGCCGACCATCAGCAGAATGAACGCCACGTTGGGGTCGGTGATGACCGCCAGGAACCGGGATATCCGTCCGGGCTCGACCGCTTCGACGACAGCATCCTTCGTTGCGAGGCGTTGCGTCCTGCCGCCTGCGAGCTCCACCACGCGGCCATCAACCTGCCGCAATAATTCAGCCTGATCGCGCGCGACGAGATCAATGGCATGTGCCTCCAGCGCGCCGTTGGCAGAGAGTGTTGCAGCCTCGCGGACCGCCTTCTCTGCCCAGTCCACATTGCGGTTGCGCAGCTCGGCGAGGCTTCGGATGAAGGCGACGGCATCGTTCGTGGCCTTCGCCGTCATCGCGTCCTTCGGCTCATGCTTCTTGTCTTTGCCCTCCTTGTCGGGTGTGCCGCTCGGCAGGCCCGGAAGCGGCCCGCCAATCTGGACCGGCGTCGCCGCACCTATGTTGGTGCCTGGTGCCATCGCCGCGATGTGGGTCGCATAAAGGATATAGGTCCCCGCACTCGCCGCGTGGGCGCCGGAGGGAGCGACGTAGCCAATGACAGGGACAGGCGAGGCGAGCACATCCGCGATGATCTCGCGCATGCTGGAATTGAGCCCGCCGGGCGTGTTCATCCTCAGAAGCACGACCTCGGCGCGCCGTTTGCTCGCGCTGGCCAAGGCCTCCCGCACGTAGCTGGCTGACGCCGGGCCAATCGCCCCGTCGATCGAAACAACGAGGGCTACGCGCTTGCTCTCCTCCGCTGAGCTGGGAAGGAGGCAGCAGATCAAAGCCACGACGGTGATCGCCGCAACGAGGGCCGCCTTCATGGTCTGCACGGCACGGGCTCCCTTGCAGAGCATATGGTATTCTTCTCATGAACCTCAATGCTGCGCGTGGAGATCAACGTTGCGATTGTGCAACGCAATGGGAATGCCCATGCAGGATTGCCGACGCGCTCGCGGCGAGGTTCTATCCACCTTCTGCCTGGCCGAGCAGCGGCTTCAACCATTCGCGCGTCAGGCCAATGTCGTCTTCCGTGATCGAGTGCCCCGTCGGCAGCACGTGATGCGTTACGTCGGCGCCCATGTGCGCCAGCCGTTGTGCCAGGCGAGCCCCGTCGCCGCGCAGCCGCCGCTCGTCATTGTCACCATCGATCAGGAGAGCCGGGATGCGCGAGAGGCTCGTATCCGGATCGATCGCGAACGGCGACAGCGGCCTGAGAAGAACGGCACCAGAGAGACAGCGAGGATAAAGCATGAGCAGCGGAGCGGCCATGATGGCGCCGTTCGAAAAGCCGATCGCAACCGGCGGCCTCCGGAAGCGATAGTTTTTCCCGATCCGGACTACCTCGCCGGCCAGCACATCGGCTCGGGCAAGTAGATCGCGTTCATCGATCGAGCGATTCTCGAACCGGCGAAAGAAAGCGAAGCCGGCCTCCCAGGGCACGGCGCCTCGAAGCGCAACGGCCATCGAGCCCGGGGCGAGCCGGCCAGCCAGCGGCACCATGTCCCGCTCCGTACCGCTCGAACGTGAAGCATCAGCAACGGGGTGTGATCCGGCGCCGCACCCTCGATGAAACAATGGTCATGAGCCGACAATGGCAATTCCTCACCTTCAGCCGCGCAACTAAGATGGGATCTACCTCCACTATACCACGTCGCCGTGAAAGCCTTCTGCAGCTCGCAAGGCTTTCCGCAAGCCGATACTGATGTCAGCTTTCGTTCTGCATCTGACTCCAGTTCGTTCTCAAAGAACAAATCAGAGCCGCGATTATCGCGGCGGACCAATTCCTACTGATTGGTTTATCGCGGGCGGAATTTCGAACGCACCATGATTGCATAACGCGGGTCGCGAGCACGCAACGTCAGGCCTCGGGCAAAAGCCGCCGGGAGATCGTCAACGCGTGTTTGCAAGTTGAGCTGAGAACTGGAGAATACCGGCAATGCCGCGTATTCCGTCATTGCGAGCGCAGCGAAGCAATCCAGACTGCCTCCGCTGGAAGATCCTGGATTGCTTCGTCGCAAGAGCTCCTCGCAATGACGAGGACAGAGCGAGACTCGCGCCCGCGTGGCCTAGGCCGCCGCCTTCTGCCTTGTCACCAGCGCCTCGCCGAAGGCCTCGAACAGCTTGCGGTTGATCGGATTGTGCTGCGGGTCGTACTCGGCGTGCCATTGCACGCCGAGAGCAAAGCTCGGGGCTTCGGCGATGCGGATCGCCTCGATGGTGCCGTCCTCGGCGATGCCTTCGATCAGCACGCGCTTGCCGGGATCGAGGATGCCCTGCCCGTGCAGCGAATTGACCCGGATCTTCTCGCAGCCGAGAATCGTCGCGAAGGCGCCACCAGGCGTCAAGTCGACGTCGTGACGATCGGCGAACACCACGGTCGGATCGGGATGGATATCGCCGTTCTCGAGCCTGGGCATGCGGTGGTTCATGCGGCCGGGGATCTCGCGGATCTCGGGATGCAGCGAGCCGCCGAAGGCGACGTTCATCTCCTGCAGGCCGCGGCAAATGCCGAACAGCGGAATGCCGCGGGCCACACAGGCGACCGAAAGGGCCAGCGCAACCTCGTCGCGGTGGATGTCGTAGGGCTCGTGCTTCTCGCAGGGATCGACGTTGAAGCGTGTCGGGTGAACGTTGGCCCGGGCCCCGGTCAGGATGATGCCGTCCACGGTATCGAGCAGCGCCGGGATATCGGTGATGTCGGGCGAGCCCGCGAACATCAGCGGCAAGCCGCCGGAGACTTCGGCCACGGCGCGCAGGTTTCGCTCGCCAACCATCTGGACCTGAAATCGATTTTCGACGCGATAGGAATTCCCGATCACGCCGACGACCGGCTTTCTCATCTGTCGTTCCGCGCCTCCCGATAAGAAGATTCCCCAAACATGCCCCTCCGATGGAACAAATTCAACAGAAGGGATCGCGGGACGGCAATGCTATTTTCGCGCAAATGCCTCCCGGGCTTCCATCCCGCCGGCCACGGGCAGACCGGCCGCCTTCAGCGCAATTGCCGCTGTCTCGCCCGGCGCGGCCAGCCAGGGAAGCTTGGCCTCGATTCCGCGCGTCACGGGCTCTCCGAGCGCGCCCCCGAAATCGATGGGCCAGAACCCGTTGGGCACCACCTCGGCGGAGAAGCCGCGGATCGCGTAGCCGTCGCCCAGGATTGCCTCTGCATGGTCGCTGTCGACAAGGCGCGCGGTCTTGGGATCCCTAGGATCGCCAAAGCTCACAAGCACGGGGATGAGCTCCCCTTGCACCGGGACAACGCCGGTCTGCCGGCTCATGTCCTTGAACGACACCCGGCTGCCGCGCGCGATTCCATAGGCGCGGAGCGCCACATAGTTGATGTCGTCGAGGTCGAGCTTGGCGCCCTGCTGATGCGCCAGCAAGACCACGATGTTCTTGCCTTGGCCGAGATCGACGAACACAGCCTCCCCACGCATCGTGGTGCGGCCACTGCGGTTATAGTTGCGATCGGGCACGACAGCCAGAATGCCCGAGGCGGTCTTGATCCCAGTTGGCGTCGTCACCTCGACCGTCAGGCGGAATTTATGGTCCGGCCGGTTGATGCGGATCTGGTCGCCACCGACGAGCAAAGCCAAGAGCCCGAGCAGACCGGCCCACTTGCTGATAGTGCCCAAGCGCCCCTCACTTCTGTTTCCTCACCGCTCTGCACCGTTCGCGCGGGGGCGTCAAACGGGCGCGTTGCCGCTCTTGATCGGAGGCGCGTTTGTCGAAAGAGTGCCCCGATTGCAGCTACCAAAGACAGGATACGATGTGACCTTTCCCGCAGATGAACGACCCCGCGCCCGTGCCGACCTCGCGCGGGATCAGGCCTGGGCGATCGCGGTCGGCGGCATCGGCGTGGTGCTGTTCACCGCGCTGCTCGCCTTCACCTGGTTTTTCGCGACCACCCTGCTGCTGATCTTCACCGGCATGCTGCTCGGCCTCGGCCTCAACGCGCTGGTCAATGCGCTCGGTCGGCGGGTCCACCTGCCTCACACAATGCGGCTTGCAATCGTCTGCGTCGCGCTCGCTCTGCTGCTTGCGGGCGTCGCCTATCTCGGTGGCGCCACCATTGCCGAACAGGCCTCGCTCCTGAGCAAGACCATCAAGTCGCAGATCACCAATGTCAGGTCCTTGCTCGAGAACTACGGCATCGACACCAGCTTCTTCGATCTCGGCAACGCTGCGCCGGACTCCGCGACCAACGCGTCCTCGGAGGCGACGCCCGCGCCGGTAACACCCTCGCGCGCTCCCCTGCCTAGCGCCGGCGCGCTCGCCTCCAGCGGCGGCGCGATCGTGAGCCAGACCCTCAAGCTGCTGCTCGGCACCATTCACGGCGTGGGCAACATCTTCATCGTGCTGTTCCTGGGCCTTGCCTTCGCTGCCCAGCCCAAAGTCTATCATGACGGCCTGCTGTTCCTGGCGCCGGCGCGGCACCGTACCCGTGTCGCCCTCGTCATCGACCGTATCGCGGAGACGCTGGAGCGCTGGCTGATCGCCCAGATCATCGTCATGATCGCGGTCGGTGCCGTGACCTGGATCGGACTTGCCGTCATCGGCATCCCCGGCGCGTTCATCTTAGGGATTCAGGCAGGCCTGCTCGCCTTCATCCCCACGGTGGGAGCCATCATTGCCGGCGTCATCGTGGTGCTGGCGAGCCTCGCCTCGGGATGGATCCCCGCCTTGTCGGCGTTTCTGCTCTTCATGGGCGTGCACACCATGGAAAGCTACGTGCTGACGCCGATCCTGCAGCGGCAAGCGCTCGACATCCCGCCGGCCACGCTGTTCGCGTTCCAGATCCTGCTCGGCGTCGTCTTCGGCATCTGGGGCCTCGCGCTGGCGCTCCCGCTGGTCGCCATCGCCAAGGTCATGATCGACCATGTCAAGACGTATGAGGCGCCGCCTCTGGCGGAGGCGGCCTGACACTCATTCCGTGGTCAGCACGGTCTCGGTGTGCTCGACCTCGGGGGCCGCGGCAAAATACTGGCCGACCAGGCCGCGCCATTCCGCGAAATTCTCCGAGCCGCGGAAGTCCACGGTGTGGTTCTCCAGCGTCGCCCATTTCACCATCAGCCGGTAACGCTGCGGCTTCTCGATCGACTTGTGCAGCTCGAAGCCGTGAAAGCCCTTGGAGCGTCCGAAAGCGGCCTTGGCCTTGGCGACGGCCGCCTCGAAATCCTTCTCGCTGCCCGGCTTGACGTCGATTTGCGCGATCTCGGTGATCATCGGCTTTCCACCCTGTTTGTTCGATGCCCGTGTCTAGCGCAGCCGGAGCCAAAGAAAAAGGCGCCGGAGCGGCGCCCTGCCCCAGCCGAATTGCGGGTGCGTCAGGCGAACAGCAGAACGGTGCCGGTCACGATCAGCGCACACCCCACGAACAGCACGAACGGCCAGTAGCTACGGTGCTGCGTGTAGCGTCCTTGCGCGCGGCGCTCGGTGATCAGCGCGGTCTCGTATTCGTCCGCAGTCGAGAACAGACAGGCGAAGCCGCCGCGGGCCGAGGCCTCGGCTTCGAGCGACATCAGGGCGGCTTGCGGATTTTGTCGGCGGATCGATTCCATGACCACGATGGTAGGGATCGAATGGTAAACAGAGATTTACCGCAAGCCCGCCCTGCATTCTCACGCGGTGACCGGACGCGCCTGCGATGCGCCGATCCGCGCCGCGCTCTGGCGCCGCCAGTTCTCCAGCGACAGCGGCAGCTCCTCGGCCGCCTCGACGCGGTTGCGGCCGCCGCGCTTGGCCTGGTAGAGCGCGGTGTCGGCCGAGGCCAGCAGCACCTCGAGCTCGGTTCCGGCCGGACCGCCGGCGACGCCGATGCTGACGGTGGTGTCGACCGGGCCTTCGTCGACCACGACGCCGGAGGTCTCGAACGCCTCGCGCACGCGCTCGGCGACCAGCACGCCCTCCTCCAGCGCGCACGGCAACAGCGCGGCGAACTCCTCGCCGCCGATGCGGCCCGAAAGGTCGGAGATGCGCAAATTGCTGACCACGACGGTGGAGAACAGTTTGAGCATCTCGTCGCCGGCGGGATGGCCAAAACGGTCATTGATCGACTTGAAGTGGTCGATGTCGAAGATCATCACGGTCACGGGCCGCCCGGCCTTGGCCTCGCGCTCGATCACGCGCGCACAGGCCTCCGAGAAGCCGCGGCGGTTGAGCATGCCGGTCAAAGGATCGGTCGATGCCGCAGTCCGGTGCGCGGTGACGGTGCGTTCCGACACCAGCATGAAGATCACGAACACCGTACCGACGGCATAGAGGATGAGCTCGACCGCGAACACCGTAACCCAGATGCTCGAGGAGAAGCCGGCATCATGCGGACGCAGGACGCTGCCGATCACGATCGGCAGCATCAACACGCAGCCGTGCATCACCGGCATCACGAGGGCCGGCCAGCGCCGTTGCACGCTCTTGCGCCGTTCGGTCCAGAGCTCGCTCGCAGTCAGTGCCGCGTACACCGAGACGATGCCGGCACCGACGAGCATGCGCAGCATCGATGCCGTGGGATCGAGCAGCGTCGCAGCCGCGACCCAGGCGAGCGCGCCGAGCACGAGCCCGGGCCAGTTCGGCTTGCGGCCGTGGAAGACGCGCGCCGCGTTCCAGACCATGCCGCAGGCGACGAAACCGACGGCGTTCAGTGCGAGGTACAAGTGCGGCCCCAGCCTGTCGCCCGCCGCGGTCCATAGCGCGACGGAGGCGGCACCGAGCAGATAGGCGGTGCCCCACCATTTCAGCGCCGGGCTGTTCTCCTGCTTTCCGAAAAACACCATCATGGCGCCGAGCAGTGCGGCGACCATGGTGGCGACCAAATAGAGCGTGATGCTATCGAGCGACATCATGTCGGCCCCCTTTAGAAAATAGCAGTTACGCGATCGGCCCCGCCGATTTGCGCGCCCTTCCGAAGGCGACGCTAGGTCGCGCGGGTTCCATTCAGGTTTTCGCGGATCCCTAAGTTTTCGGGAAACACGCCATCAATTTGCATACAAACGAACAACAAAAAGGGCGCTGAAATCAGCGCCCTTTTGCATCTCTTTGAAGCCGCTTTCGCGGCGAATGCGACCGAAGCGATTAACGCTTCGAGAACTGGAAGGACCGGCGGGCCTTGGCCTTGCCGTACTTCTTGCGCTCGACCACGCGCGAGTCGCGGGTGAGGAAGCCGCCCTTCTTGAGCACAGAGCGCAGCTCCGGCTCGAAATAGGTGAGCGCCTTGGAGATACCGTGACGGACCGCGCCGGCCTGGCCGGACAGACCGCCGCCGGCGACGGTGCAGATCACGTCGTACTGGCCCGAACGCTGGGCCACCGAGAACGGCTGCTCGATCATCATGCGCAGCACGGGACGGGCGAAATAGACCTCGACCTCGCGCGAGTTGACGGTGACCTTGCCGGCGCCCGGCTTGATCCAGACGCGGGCGACCGCGTCCTTGCGCTTGCCGGTCGCATAGGCGCGGTTGAACTTGTCGACCTTCTTCTCGTGCTTGGGCGCCTCGGGCGCGGCCGCCGTCTTGAGCTGCGAGAGCTGGTCGAGCGACTGAATGGATTCGGCCATGTTATGCGGCCCTCGTGTTCTTGCGGTTCAACTTGGCGATGTCGATCTTCTCGGGCTGCTGCGCCTCGTGCGGATGATCAGCCCCGCCGTAGACGCGGAGGTTGCCCATCTGGACGCGACCGAGCGGACCACGCGGGATCATGCGCTCGACGGCCTTCTCGAGCACGCGCTCGGGATGCTTGCCTTCTAGGATCTGGCGCGCGGTGCGCTCCTTGACGTGGCCGACATAGCCGGTGTGCTTGTAGTAGGTCTTCTGCTCGCGCTTGCGACCGGTGAGGACCGCATGCTGCGCATTGATGATGATGACGTTGTCGCCGCAATCGACGTGCGGGGTGTAGGTCGGGAGGTGCTTGCCGCGCAGGCGCATGGCGACGATGGTGGCGAGACGGCCGACGACCAGACCCTTGGCGTCGATCAGCACCCACTTCTTCGTCACCTCAGCCGGCTTTGCCGAAAAGGTTTTCATGTCGGAGTTTCCGTGGACGGGAGATATCGGCGCGAACACCGCGCCGGACTGCGCGGGTTTCTAGAGAAGAGCGGCGCAACGGTCAATGCCCCAGAGTGCAAATTAGCAACGTAAAATCAATGGCTTAAAAATATGGTGTGATATTACCTGCAAAAAGCTCAAACATTTGGAATGGAATAGGTCGAGGTGACGTGGGCGATCGGATCGGGTGAGGTCCCGGACAGGAGGTTCACCTCCCCCACAGCAAGGCGCTTGCCAAGCTTGAGCAGCCGCGCCTCGGCCAGCACGTCCTGCCCGGGCTGGCCCTTGCGCAGGAAGTTGATGTTGAGATTGGTGGTGACGGCGAGCCCGATCGGACCGATCGCGGACAGCAGCACCACGTACATCGCGAAATCCGCGAGCGCCATCAGGGTCGGGCCCGACACGGTTCCGCCCGGCCGCAGCATCCGTTCGCTGTAGCGCTGGCGCAAGAGGCTGGTCTGGCCGTCCGCGCTCTCGATCGTGATGTCGTCACCGCTGAAGGCCTGGGGAAACTCGTCACGGAGGAACTGCTCCAGCTCCGCCACGCTCATTTTCGCTAACGCCATGCCGTCCCCACCCTCGCTTCGCCTGCCCTGTTACATTAAGTTATCGGTGTCATCCAATTGCAATCATTTAGGGGAAATCGCGTCAATGTCCTCCCAGGCCGCCCGCGCCCCCTCACCGCAACCGCCGATCCTGCTGCGCGAGATCGTCGGCAGCGTCGCCGTGCTCACGCTGAACCGACCAGCCGCGCGCAACAGCCTTTCGGAGGCAATGATCGGCCAGCTGCATGCGAGCCTCAATGCGATCGCGGAACACAAGCACATCCGTGCGGTCGTGATCGCAGCCAACGGCCCGGCTTTTTCCGCCGGCCACGACCTGAAGGAACTGACCGCGCGCCGCACCGATGCGGATCGCGGCCGGGCTTATTTTGCGCAGATCATGACGGCATGCAGTGCCATGATGCAGGCGATCGTGCGCCTGCCCAAGCCCGTGGTCGCTGCCGTCCAGGGCATCGCCACCGCGGCGGGCTGCCAGCTGGTGGCAAGCTGCGATCTGGCGATCGCATCGGAGGCGGCGAAGTTCGCTACGCCCGGCATCGACATCGGACTGTTCTGCTCGACGCCGATGGTGGCGCTGTCGCGCAACGTGACGCGCAAGCAGGCCATGGAGATGCTGCTGACGGGCGAGCCTGTCACGGCCGACCGCGCCCGCGAGATCGGTCTCGTCAACCGCGTGGTGCCTGCCGGCACCGAGCTCGGCGCCGCGATCGAGCTCGCGCAACAGGTCGCGCTGAAATCCGCCTACACGATCAAGCTTGGCAAGGAGGCGTTCTACCGCCAGGCCGAGATGAGCCTTGCGGACGCCTATCGCTATGCCGCAGAGGTGATGACCGAGAACATGATGGCGCGCGATGCCGAGGAAGGCATCGGCGCGTTCATCGAGAAGCGCGCGCCGACATGGCGGGATGAGTGAAATTCGTCATTGCGAGCGAAGCGAAGCAATCCAGGAATCCCTCCGCGGAAACAGCCTGGATTGCTTCGTCGCTTCGCTCCTCGCAATGACAAGAAAGAAGAACGACAAATGAACCATGACGCCTATCCCGACAATTACATCCGCGGGATCCTCAACAGCGTGAAGTCGATCGCGATGGTCGGCGCCTCGCCGGTCAATGTGCGGCCGAGCTATTTCGCGTTCAAATATCTGGCGCAGCGCGGCTACGACATGATCCCGATCAATCCCGGCCATGTCGGCAAGGAGTTGCTCGGCAAGCCGTTCGTCGCGTCCCTGTCGGACATCGGCCGTCCCGTCGACATGATCGACATCTTTCGCAACTCCAGCCACATCATGCCCGTCGTCGACGAGGCGCTCACGCTCGACCCGCTGCCGAAGGTGATCTGGATGCAACTCGGCGCGCGCGACGATGCCGCTGCGGCGAAAGCGGAATCAGTCGGCATCAAGGTGGTCATGAACCGCTGCCCCAAGATCGAATATGGCCGCCTGTCGTCCGAAATCTCGTGGATGGGCGTGAATTCGCGCACGCTCAGCTCCAAGCGCGCGCCGGCGCCGACGCAGGGCATGCGGCTATCCCTCAATCGGATGAGTGTCGGCGGTGGCAACACCGCCGCATCGGATCGTGCTGCGAAGAACAAGAGCGAGCAAAGCTGACGCACTTGCGAAGGCTTCGTTTCTCGAACGCGACAATGCGTAGCACGATCATTCCCAAAATGATCCTGATGTGAAGCCGCGCCTTGACGTGGAACGCGGCGCCGATCAGCATGCCGCGCGATTTTCAGGCCACAAGAACAGGACGCCCTCAATGAGCGATCGCCTTCCGGGATTTTCAACGCTTGCCGTGCATGCCGGAGCACAGCCCGACCCCACCACCGGCGCGCGCGCAACTCCGATTTATCAAACGACCTCTTTCGTCTTCAACGATGCCGACCACGCCGCCTCGCTGTTCGGCCTGCAGGCGTTCGGCAACATCTATACCCGCATCGGCAATCCCACCAACGCCGTGCTGGAAGAACGCGTCGCCGCGCTCGAAGGCGGCACGGCCGCGCTCGCGGTGGCCTCCGGGCATGCCGCGCAGGTCGTGGTGCTGCAGCAGCTGCTTCAGCCCGGCGACGAGTTCATCGCCGCGCGAAAACTCTATGGCGGCTCGATCAACCAGTTCACGCACGCCTTCAAGAGCTTCGGCTGGAACGTGGTGTGGGCCGATCCCGACGACATCGCAAGCTTCGAGCGCGCGGTGACGCCGCGCACCAAGGCGATCTTCATCGAGTCCATCGCCAACCCCGGCGGCAGCATCACCGACATCGAGGCGGTCTCGACCGTGGCACGCAAGGCGGGCGTGCCGCTGATCGTCGACAACACGCTGGCCTCGCCGTACCTGATCCGCCCGATCGATCACGGCGCCGACATCGTCGTGCACTCGTTGACGAAATTTTTGGGCGGCCACGGCAACTCGCTCGGCGGCATCATCGTTGATGCCGGCACCTTCGACTGGTCGACCGGCGGCAAATATCCGATGCTGTCGGAGCCGCGCCCCGAATATCACGGCATCCGCCTGCAGGAGACCTTTGGCAATTTCGCCTTCGCGATCGCCTGCCGCGTGCTCGGCCTGCGCGATCTCGGCCCCGCGCTGTCGCCGTTCAATGCCTTCATGATCCTGACCGGCATCGAGACGCTGCCGCTGCGCATGCAGAAGCACTGCGACAATGCCAAGGCCATTGCCGAATACCTCGCGGGACATCCTGCGGTGGCCTCGGTGAGCTATGCTGGCCTGCCGAACGACAAGTACAACCAGCTCGCGCGCAAATACGCGCCAAGGGGCGCCGGCGCGGTGTTCACCTTCAGCCTGAAGGGCGGCTATGATGCCGGCGTCAGCCTGGTGTCGAAGCTGCAGCTGTTCTCGCACCTCGCCAATGTCGGCGATACCCGCTCGCTGGTGATCCATCCGGCCTCGACCACGCACAGCCAGCTCGACGACGCCGCCAAGGTGAAGTCCGGCGCCGGGCCCGACGTGGTCCGGCTCTCGATCGGCATCGAGGACAAGGAAGACCTGATCGCAGATCTGGAGCAGGCGCTGGGGGCGTAGCGCCCCGGAACGACGGCGGCCGTTTCGGCCGCCGCCGGTTAACCCTCATTAACCATATCTGCCCCATACATCGTCCTTGGATCGCCCCTTTGATTCGGAGCCGACGATGCTGCGCTGGATGGTGCCCGCCCTGGCAGTGATGCTGACGGTCTCGGCTGCCGTTGCCGCCGATCTGCCGGCGACGCCGAAGCGGCGCGCGGCCGGGCCGCCGCAGGACCCGCCACAGGTCTATGTCGAGACCGATCCGGATGCACTGATCTCGCCGGCCTATGGCATCGGCAGCTATATCCGCAACCTGCCTGGTACGCCGCTGCTGCCGGGCTCGCACACCCTGCCGGGCTATTACGGCCGCCCCTGGAGCTACGATTATCAAGGCGCGTATTACGGCGGGAAGCAGGTCGATTATTTCTGGCGCCTGCCCTATGCGTGCGGCGTCTACGGCTATTGCTGATCAGCCGGGCTGATGGTGATCAGCCGGGCTGACCCACGGGGACCGCGCGCGGCTGCGCTTGCGCGGATTGTCGTGAGGCGAGGCGCTCGACCTGCATCACCGCCAGCGTCAACACCGCGATCGCAACCGCCTGGTGCGCCAGCGCGAGACCGATCGGCACCTGGTTGAGCAGCGTGAGGATGCCGAGCACCGCCTGCACGCTCACCGCCGCGAACAGCCACAGCGCGCCGCTCGCAGCCGCGCCTGCGCGCAATCGCACCGCGTCGATCGCGTGCAGCAGCGCGAGCACGAACAGCACATAGGCGGTCATGCGGTGCTCGAACTGTACCGTCAGCACATTGTCGAACATATTGCGCCACCACGGCGTCTCGAACCACAGCCGCTCCGCCGACGGGATGAGCGCCCCGTCGATCTCAGGCCAGGTGTTGTAGGCCCGCCCGGCACGCAGGCCCGCGACCAGTGCGCCGAAATAGATCTGCACGAAGGTCACCACGAGCAGCAGCGCGCTTGTGAACCGCAGCCGCGCCGGCGCGGTGATCTGCGGCCGCTCCTTGAGCCGCCGCACCGTCCAGACGATGCCGGCGAAGATCAGGAGCGCGAGCGAAAGATGCGTCGCCAACCGATATTGCGACACCTCGACCCGCTCCGTGAGGCCCGAGGCCACCATCCACCAGCCGACCGCCCCCTGCAGCCCGCCGAGCGCGAACAGCAGCCACAGTCTGCGCTTCAGCTCACCCGACAATCCGCCGCGCCAGAGGAAGAACAGGAACGGCAAGAGATAGGCGACGCCGATGAAGCGGCCGAGCAGCCGGTGGCTCCACTCCCACCAGAAGATCTCCTTGAACTCGGACAGGCTCATGCCGGAATTGAGCTCGCGATATTGCGGAATCTGCTTGTAGGCCTCGAACGCCTCCGCCCATGCCGCCTCCGACAGCGGCGGAACACTGCCCGTGACCGGCTTCCATTCGACGATCGAGAGGCCGGATTCCGTCAGCCGTGTCGCGCCGCCGACCAGCACCATCAGCGCGATCAGCGCGGCCACGCAGATCAGCCACCAGCGCACGGCGCGATGCGGCTCGGATGGGGCGGAAATCGTCGTCATTTCAGAGACAAAACCAAGCCTGTGGCTAAGAGACTTGAACCGGATTGCGTGCCCCTTATAGTCCCCCGCTCCCGCAGCGCAAGTTACGCGAAAGCCTTAAAGTCCCAGCCATGACGATCCGCACC
Organism: Bradyrhizobium sp. CCBAU 11357; assembly: GCF_028128865.1. Lineage (NCBI taxonomy): Bacteria > Pseudomonadati > Pseudomonadota > Alphaproteobacteria > Hyphomicrobiales > Nitrobacteraceae > Bradyrhizobium > Bradyrhizobium sp. CCBAU 11357. The sequence continues at coordinate 112,493 of NZ_LBJW01000016.1, forward strand.
CGCAAGTTCCTCGGCGCCATTCTGCTCCTGGTGCTGGCCACCGTCTGGGCCCTGCTCGGCATGGCGGCGGCGCAGATGCCGTGGATCGCCGAATCCGGCTGGCGGCAGGCGATCTACTATGTCGTGGTCGGCATGGGCTGGGTGCTGCCGGCGATGCCGATCGTGAGCTGGATGCAGCGGCCCGACCGCGTCAAGTCCGGCTCGTAGCGCTCCCGGTCGGCCTCACCGGCGCAAAGGCGACGCCCGAGACCAGCACGCGCAGCATCCGCAGCGAGCGCACGCGCCCGTCCCAGGGGATCCGCGGCAGCGCGCGCAAGTTTGTGCGTCCCTCCGCCTCAACGATGCCCGGGATCGTCGAGGCCGCGCTGGCGAAGCCCGCCTCCTCCGCCATCACGACGTGGCTGCGCCGGAACGAAGCGCGGTCGCCGAACGGGAACGCGAAATGCCTAATCTCGCGCTGGAAAGCCGATTCCGCCACGGCCTTGCCCATCGTCATCTCACGCAGTGCAGCTGCATCCTTCAGGTTGGCCAGGACCGGATAGTTCACCGTTGCGCTGCCGATCGTCACGAGCGGATCGGCGGCGAGCCTGGCGAGGTCTTCCCAATCCATCGACGCCTCGCGGGAGAGCGCGGCGAGGTCGATCCGGTAGCGCGTGCAGAGATCGGCGATCGCGGCCGACAGATCCGCCGGCGGCAGCGAGCGCAGCCAGCTCTCCAGATACGAAAACAGCGCCCGCTTCCCGGCCTTGTCGGCGACGGTGAAGCGCTGCTCCTTCTCGCCCATCATCAGGCTGATGCGGCTCTCGCGTGCGATCACCTGCTCCAGCCCGAGCCACCAGGCCTCGCCGACGCCGTCGGGAAAGGCGGTCGGCACATAGATCGTGAAGGGCACGGCGTGACGCGCCAGCACCGGATAGGCGTAGGTGATGAGATCCTTGCTGGCGCCATCGAAGGTCAGCGCCACGAAGCGCCGCTTGTCCGGCAGCGTCACCGCGCGCCGGCAGACCTCGTCCATGCCGAGGAAATCGTACTTCCACCGCTTCAGCGCGCGGATGGCGCGATCGAGGAATTGCGGCGTGATCTCGTGCTCGCGCAGCGGCTGAAATCCGCGCCGCTGCGGCCGCACGTGCTGGAAGCGCAGGATGGCGCCGGCACCGCGACTGCGCAGCATGGCCTGGCCGGTGAACCAGGCCAGCTCGAGGCGCAGCCGTTCCAGCCATCTGTCGTCGGAAGCCAAAATCCCACCTTTCGCGCGCGCCGGCGGTCCGTTCCCTCTGCCATCGTCATTACCCTTTGTTGACCTTTGTTTGCAAAGGTCGGCCACAGGCCGAAATACGTATTTTCGATTTCTCGACAGGTTTCGCGAATGACCATGGCTGCGGCGATGCAAAGCCGGACGGCAGAAGCGCCAGCGCGGTCGAAAGCGAGCCGTATTGCGCAGGTCGATATCGTCACCGATCTCGCCGAGGCCGAGGCGGTCTGGCGTGCCTTCGAGGAACACGGCCATCTCTTCACGCCCTACCAGCGCTTCGACCTGCTCGGCCCGTGGCAGCGACTGGTCGGCGAGCATGAAGGTGCGCGGCCGTTCATCGTGATCGCCCGCGACGCCGAGCGCCGGCCGCTCCTGCTGCTGCCGCTCTCGCTGCGCGAGCGCCACGGCATGCGCACCGCCTGCTTCATCGGCGGCAAGCACACGACCTTCAATATGGGCCTGTGGAACGCCGAGTTCGCGGCAGAGGCCGTCAGCGCCGATCTCGATGCACTGCTTGCGCCGCTCGGTGAGCACGTCGACGTGCTCGCGCTGACGCAGCAGCCCGAGCGCTGGCACGACCAACAGAACCCGTTTGCAGCCCTGCCGCGGCAGCGCGCGATCAACGCCTGTCCGCGGCTGCTGATGGAGCCGGGCGGCCCGCCGGCATCGCGGATCAGCAATTCCCTCCGCCGCCGTCTCAAGAGCAAGGAAAAGAAGCTTCAGTCCCTCGCCGGCTATCGCTATCACCTGGCCACGTCAGACGCAGACATCACCCGCCTGCTCGACTGGTTCTTCCGCGTCAAGCCGGCGCGGATGGCGGAGCAGAAGCTCCCGAACGTCTTCGCCGAACCCGGCGTCGAGCAATTCGTCCGCAGCGCCTGCCTTGCGCCGCGCGGTGAAGGTCATGTCATCGACATCCATGCGCTGGAATGCGACGAGGAGGTGATCGCGATCTTCGCCGGCGTCGCCGACGGCCAGCGCTTCTCGATGATGTTCAACACCTACACGATGACCGAGCACGCCCGCTACAGCCCCGGCCTGATCCTGATGCGCTACATCATCGACCGCTATGGCGAGCGCGGCTACCGCTCGCTCGACCTCGGCATCGGTTCGGACGATTACAAGCGGATGTTCTGCAAGGACGACGATGCGATCTTCGACAGCTTCGTCCCGCTGACCTCGCGCGGCAAGCTCGCGGCGATGGCGATGTCCTCGCTCAGCCACGGCAAGCGGCTGGTGAAGCAGAACCAGATGCTGTTCGACATGGCTCGCCGGCTGCGGCAGGCGTTCGGGTAAGATCTCTCCACAAACGCCAATATCGTAGGGTGGGCAAAGCGACTTGTCCGCCGTAGCGCGAAGGCGGAAGCGTGCCCACGTCTTCCGTTACTGCATTGGACAGGCGGTGGGCACGGCGCAAGGGCGCCTTTGCCCACCCTACGAATTCGAGCGCGCGGCAAGAAGGCCTACGCCGCTACCACGCGCGGCGTCTCGGCGGCATCGGACGGCTGCACCGGCTTGCTCAGCATCGTCACCGCGCTGAAGCCGACGGCTCGCAGCTGCTCGCACATCTGCGTGCGCGCATCCGGGGCCATCGCGGCATCAGGCACCACGACGGCGCGGGCATGCGCTGTCAACAGCTCGGCTGGAAGGTCGGAGGCGCTGCCGGCGTCGATCAACACGTGATCGTAGGCCCGCAGCAGCGCGTCGATCGCGAGCGCCACGCGCGGCGATTGCAGCAGGCTGCGGTCGAAGCCGGGACGGCCGGCCATGACCAGATGCAGCCGCGACAGCTTGTCCCGGGTGATGACTTGCGCGAACGAGGCCTCGCCCTGCATCAGCTCGGCAAGGCCCGGCGACTGCGCATCGACGGAGACTGCGGCAATCGTCGGCGAGGATGCGGCGAGATCGACTACGACGACGCGGGCATCGCGCGCCAGGTTCCGCGCCAGCGTCAGCGTCGACAGCGTGATGGCTTCGCCAGTCGCGGTGCCGAGCACCGTCACCTTCTTGGCCGCGGCGCCCGCGGCACGCAGATCGTCGGCCAGACGTTCGATCTCGGTGAATTCGCCGGTGTCCAAATCGGCCGTCATCTCCGGCTGCAGCGGCGCGGGCTCCGCCAACACCGGATCCAATATTGGTTCGCCGGCCCTGTCGACCGCGGGCTCGATGGCCCGTTGAACGACCCGCCGCTCCTCATGCACCGGCGCCCGCACCGGGCCCATCGCCGCGCGCGGCGCTGTCTGGCGCAGCAGCTCGCCGGTGACGACGACACCGGACGAGAGCAGCAGCGTCGCGATCGTCGCGATCAGCACGATCGGCAGCTTCTTCGGATAGGCCGGCGTGTTCGAGACGATGGCGCGCGAGATGATGCGGCCATCGGTCGGCGCAGTGTCGATAGTCTCGCGGGTGTTGGCCTCGCGGTACTTGGCAAGATAAGTCTCGAGCAGATCGCGCTGCGCCTTGGCTTCGCGCTCGAGCGCGCGGAGCTGGACGTCCTGGCCGTTGGTGGAGGCCGCCTGCTTCTTGAGCTGCTCGAGGCTCACCGTCAGGCCATCGACCCGGCCGCTGGCGATCCGGGCGTCGCTATCGAGCGAGCGCGAGATCTTGGCCGCTTCGTCGCGAATCTGATTGTCGAGGTCGCCGAGCTGCGCCTTCAGCTCCTTGATCCGGGGATGATTGCCGAGCAGCGTCGACGATTGTTCGGCGAGCTGCGCCCGCAGCGTCACCCTCTGCTCCGACAGCCGGCGCATCAATTCGGAATTCACAACCTCGGATGCCTCGATCGGCTTGCCGCTTTGGAGCATCTCCTTGATCAGCCGTGCCTTGGATTCCGCATCCGCCTTCATCGAGCGCGCATTGTTGAGCTGGGTGTTGACCTCGCCCATCTGCTGGTTCGACAGTGTGGTGTTGTTGGTGCCGACGAACAGGCTGGACTTGGAACGGAAGTCCTCGACCCTGGCCTCGGCCTCCGAGACCTTCTTGCGCAAATTCTCGATCTCGCCGGCAAGCCATTGGCTGGCGTTCTTGGCCTGCTCCTGTCGCGCCGCCTGCTGCAGCACGAGATAGCCGTCGGCGATCGAGTTGGCGACGCGCGCGGCAAGCTCGGGATCGGCGGACTGGAATTCGACCACGATCACGCGCGACTTGTCGACGGCGTAGGCCTGAAGGCGCTCGTAATAGGAATCGAGCACGCGCTCTTCCGGCGTCATCGCGAACGGATCGCGGCCGATGCCGATGAGCGCGGCAAGCGACTTCAACGGCGAGATGCCCTGCAGGACGGGATCGAATTCGGGGCGCTCGGCGAGCTTGTTCTTCTTGATGATCTCGCGCGCGAGATCGCGCGACAGCACCAGCTGCACCTGGCTGGTAACGGCCTCGGCATCGAGCGCCTGCCGCTCCTCGGTGCGGTCGCTGTTCGGGCGCAGGAACACGTTCTCGCGGCCGTCGATCAGGATGCGGGTTTCGGACTTGTAGCGCGGCGTGACGAGGTTGACGATGGCGAGCGACGCAACGAGCGCCAGCACCGTCGGCACGATGACCCAACCGCGCTTGCGCGCCAGGGCGGCACCGAGCGCGTGCAGGTCGATATCGCCGGATTCGACTTGCTCCGGCTTCGCGCTGACGGACGCAGGCTTCGATTCGATCTTGGCGTCGATCTTTTCGATGGTGGCTTCGATCTTGGGCGCAGCCTCGCTCTTGGACTTCGCGACAGCCCGCTCGATCACAGCCCTGTCCTTGCCGGCACGCCAGAACGCTAAACGCATCGAACACTCCCGCAGGGCAACGCTGCGACTCTACCTCAACCGGGGCGATTACACTCCATTAAGGTTGCCGCTGGGTTAATCGCGACAGCACGCGCCCGACGCGCGCGCGTCCGTCACCGTTTGTTAACCACGAGACCCCTTAATCCATCGCGATTATTTCGCGACAATTGTTCGGCATTCGCCGTCGAGCTGGTTTTGATCATGCCCCCCTCTCCCGACCGGCCGCTTCGCATCCTTCACGCCGTGCGCGCTCCGGTCGGCGGCATCTTCCGCCATATCCTGGACGTCGCCAACGGCCAGGTCGACCGCGGCCATCATGTCGGCATCCTCGCCGACAGCCTCACCGGCGGCGAGCGCGCCGACAAGGCGCTGACCGAGCTCGCGCCGCGCTTGAAGCTCGGCGTGCACCGTATGGCGATCCGCCGCGAACCGTCGCCGGACGACGTCCTGGTATGGCTCCGCATGCGGCGGCTCATCGCCGCACTCAAGCCCGACGTGATGCACGGCCACGGTGCCAAGGCAGGCGCCTTCATCCGCATGCGGCGACGCTCGGACAAGACGATTCGCATCTACACCCCGCACGGCGGCTCGCTGCACTACCCGCTCAACACCTTCAAGGGCGAGTTCTACGCGCGGCTCGAGCGCGCGTTGATGGATTCGACGGACCTGTTCCTGTTCGAGAGTGCCTTTGCGCGCGACACCTATCAGCGCATCGTCGGTACGCCCAAGGGCGTGGTGCATTGCGTCTTCAACGGCGTGACGCCGGAGGAATTCGAGCCGGTCATCACCGCCGAGGATGCGACCGACCTCTGCTATGTCGGCGAGTTCAGGCACATCAAAGGCGCCGACCTGCTGGTCGACGCCGTGGCGCGCCTGCACGAGGGCGGCAAGAAGGTCACGCTCACGCTCGGCGGCGACGGCGAGGAAACGGCCGCGCTGAAGGCACAGGTCGAGCGGCTCGGCCTCGCGAGCGCCATCCGCTTCATCGGTCACGTCAAGGCGCGCTACGGCTTCTCCAAGGGGCGGCTGCTGGTCGTCCCCTCGCGCGGCGATTCCATGCCTTACGTGGTGATCGAGGCCGGCGCCGCGGGCATTCCGATGATCGCATCCAAGATCGGCGGCATCCCCGAGATCCTGGGCGCCGACAGCCCGGCGCTGTTCGCGCCCAGCGATCCCGAAGCCATGGCGGAGGCGATCGCCGCAGCACTCGATGATCCGCACACCACGGCGCAACGCGCGGTCTCCTTGCGCGAGCGCATCTCGGCGCATTTCTCGCAGGCCGCGATGGTCGAGGGCGTGCTCGCCGGCTATCGCGACGCATTTGCCAATCATTAACCATCCTTAAGTCCAGCTTTAGAGAATCTTCCGATTTGTCCGATAATCGAAGCGCCAGGGGATGCTTGCCCGGGCGCGCAAGGCCGTGCCGCGGGTTTTGGAATGGACGTGGACGCCCGTGGAACCGCTCAACGCACGCTCGATGTTCGATGCCGCGGCCAGCGCTGCGGCAAAGCCTGCTGACCAGCCCTTCGTGGAGCGCCGCCGCCGGCTCTCGCCTGCGGCGCTCGACGTCGTCAACCAGAAGGTCGCGCGTGCCTATTCGCCGATCGTAATTGCCGGTTTCGTGCGCCTTGCCGATTTCACGCTGCTGAGCCTCGTCGGCATCGCAGTCTATCTTGGCTATGTCATGCCGCTCGCGGGGGCGTTCAGCTGGATCTATCCAGCCGAGGTCATCGCCGTCGCTCTCGCCGCCGTGGTCTGCTTCCAGGCCGCCGACATCTACCAGGTGCAGCTGTTCCGTGGTCAGCTCCGGCAGATGACGCGGATGATCTCGTCCTGGTCGTTCGTCTTCCTGCTCTTCATCGGCATCTCCTTCTTCGCCAAGTTCGGCAGCGAAATGTCGCGGCTGTGGCTCGCCGCCTTCTACTTCCTCGGGCTCGCAGCCCTGATGGCCGAGCGCCTGGTGCTGCGCGCACTGGTCCGCGCCTGGGCACGACAGGGCCGGCTCGACCGCCGCACCATCATCGTCGGCTCCGACAGCAACGGCGAGCAGCTGGTCGAGGCGCTGAATGCGCAGGAGGATTCCGACATCCACGTGCTCGGCGTGTTCGACGACCGCAACGACAGCCGCGCGCTCGACACCTGCGCCGGCGCGCGCAAGCTCGGCAAGGTCGACGACATCGTCGAGTTTGCCCGCCGCACCCGCGTCGACCTCGTGCTGTTCGCGCTGCCGATCTCGGCGGAGACGCGCATCCTGGAGATGCTGAAGAAGCTCTGGGTGCTGCCGGTCGACATCCGCCTCTCCGCCCACACCAACAAGCTGCGCTTCCGGCCCCGCTCCTATTCCTATCTCGGCGAGGTGCCGACGCTCGACGTGTTCGAGGCGCCGATCACCGACTGGGACCTGGTGATGAAATGGCTGTTCGACCGTATCGTCGGCAGCCTCGCGCTGCTTGCAGCCCTGCCGGTGATGGGATTGGTCGCGCTGGCCATCAAGCTCGACAGCCCCGGCCCGGTGCTGTTCCGACAGAAGCGCTTCGGCTTCAACAACGAGCGCATCGACGTCTACAAGTTCCGTTCGATGTACCACCACCAGGCCGACCCGACCGCCTCGAAGGTCGTGACCAAGAACGATCCGCGCGTCACCCGCGTCGGCCGCTTCATCCGCAAGACCAGCCTGGACGAGCTGCCGCAGCTCTTCAACGTGGTGTTTTCAGGCAATCTCTCGCTGGTCGGCCCGCGCCCGCATGCGGTGCAGGGCAAGCTCCAGAGCCGCCTGTTCGACGAAGCCGTGGACGGCTATTTCGCCCGCCACCGCGTCAAGCCGGGCATCACCGGCTGGGCCCAGATCAACGGCTGGCGCGGCGAGATCGACAACGAAGAGAAGATCCAGAAGCGCGTCGAGTTCGACCTCTATTACATCGAGAACTGGTCGGTGCTGTTCGACCTCGTCATTCTCCTGAAGACGCCGGTCTCGCTGCTGACCAAGAACGAGAACGCGTATTGAGTTTCCGTCATGCCCCGGCTCGACCGGGCATGACAGCGGTGTTTGTGGCGTACCGGTTGCGTAAGCGTATGAGCGTGTGATGGCGTATGCGGCGACAGCCGGTGGAGTGAACGTAGCCGCGCCCGGCGTGCTTGCGCTCCAGCGCGCGCTGGTGTGGCTGGTCGGCGCCTGTGGCGCCATCGTCTTCATCGAGCCGAGCCCCTACGAGATCGCGACGCTGCTCGCGACCGTCACCTTTTTCGCCACCGGCCTGCGCCTGCGGCTCGTGCTGATGCCGCTGCTGTTGATGCTGATCCTGCTCAACGTCGGCTACACCATCAGCGCGATCCCGCTGTTCGAGCAGACGGAGGTGGTGAGCTGGATCGCGACCTCCTGGTATATGGCTGTGACCGTATTGTTCTTCGCCATGGTCACCTCGGAAGACACGGCGGCCCGGCTCGACATGCTCCGCCGCGGCCTCGTGGTCGGCGCGATGATTGCCTCGCTGCTGGCGATAGCCGGCTACTTCCACCTGATTCCCGGCGGCAACGACCTCTTGACGCTCTACGGCCGCGCGCGCGGCACGTTCAAGGACCCGAACGTGCTCGGCGCCTTCCTGATCCTGCCGGCGCTGTTCGCGCTCCAGAGCGTGGTCTCCGACAAATTGGCCAAGGCCTTCCGCAACGTCATCGCCTTCGGCATCATGTCGCTGGCGATCCTGCTCGCCTTCTCGCGCGCCGCCTGGGGCGGCCTGGTGCTGACCTCCGCCTTCATGCTGGCGCTGATGGTGCTGACCAGCCGCACCAATGCGCAACGCTCGCGCATCGTCATCATGGCGATCGTCGCCGCGGTGCTCGGCCTCGCGCTGATTGCCGTGCTGCTGTCGCTTGATGCCACCGCGGAGATGTTCAAGCAGCGCGCGAGCTTCGACCAGAGCTATGACGAAGGCCGCTTCGGACGCTTCGGCCGCCACATCCTCGGCGCAGAAATGGCGCTCGACCTGCCGTTCGGCATCGGCCCATTGCAATTCCACCGCTACTTCCCCGAAGACACCCACAACTCCTACCTCAACGCCTTCATGTCCGGCGGCTGGCTGTCCGGCGTGTGCTATCCCGCGCTGGTCTTCACCACCGTCATCATGGGCTTCCGCCACGTCTTCATCCGCGTGCCGTGGCAGCGCGCCTACCTCGCGGTGTTTTCCGCCTTCCTCGGCACCGTCGGCGAAAGCTTCGTGATCGACACCGACCACTGGCGGCACTTCTGGATGATGCTGGGCGCGGTGTGGGGCATGATCGCGGCCGCGCAGGCCTACAAGACTAGGACCGGCGAGGACGCTTCTTCAGCTTGAGCTCGGGCCGCTTCTCCGGCGGCGTGTCGAGCAGCCCCTTCAGCGCCTCGGTTGCCGCCAGCACACCCTTGTAAGCCTCATTGGCAAAGCGCAGCAACAAGCGCAGCTCCTCCTCGGAATAGGCGCCAAAGACCTTCTCCATCGCCTGCTGCATCGGCACGTAGAATTGGCCGAGCTTCGCGATCGCCTCGGGCACGACCGCGATGAAAACCTTGCGGCGGTCCTTCTCGTCGCGCTCGCGGCGCACGAGGCCAGCCTTCTCGAGCCGGTCGACCACCCCGGTGATCGCACCGGTCGTCAGACCCGTGACCTCGGCGAGCCGGCCCGCGGTGACGCGGCCCTCGAGATAGAGGATGTCCATGCATTCGAGGTCGGAATTGGCAATTCCGGCAACGTTGGCGACGGTCTGGCCGTAGAGCACGCCTTGCGCCGACGACCTGCGCATCGCCTCTTCGAGCTCCAGCAACAGCGCCGCGCGCACCTTCGTCCTTGACAAGACCGGCCTCTTATCTTAGTTGATATATATCTTAGTCGCTAAGATATTTAGCGACCGTATTTTCTCCTAGCACCACGCAAACGTCGGGAGCAAGCCATGGCCCACCGTCCCCGCAAGGCGCTGATCATCGGCGCCGGCATCGCTGGACCCGTCGCCGCGATCCTGCTGCGCCGCGCCGGCATCGAATCCGCGATCTACGAGGCGTGGCCCTATTCGAAAGGTATCGGCGGCGGCCTGCAGATCGCACCGAACGGCATGCATGTCCTGGACGAGATCGGGCTTGCGAAGGAGCTGATCAGTCGCGGCTCGGTCGCGGAAGCCTTCGACTTCTACTCGCAGCGCGGCGAGAAGCTCGGCTCGATCAACCGCGACATGGCGCGGCGCTTCGGCCAGCCGGCCGTCAACATCGCCCGCGCCGCGTTGAACGAGATCCTGATCGACAAGGCCTGGTGCGCCTGCGTCTCGCTCTATTTCGAGAAGCGCCTGATCAAGATCGAGGACCGCGGCGACCAGCCGATCATCGCCTACTTCGCCGACGGCACCACCGCCGAAGGCGACTTCCTGATCGGCGCCGACGGCGTTCACTCGGTCGTGCGCCGCCAGGTCGTACCGGATGGCCCGCAGCCGTTCGACACCGGCCTGATCGGCTTCGGCGGCTTCGTGCCGCACGCCGTGCTCGACGGCAGATCCATTGGCCATCACGTCGAAACGACGTTCGGCCAGAGCGGCTTCTTCGGCTACGGCTATTGCGGCCCCGATCCGATGGACGGCGTGATGTGGTGGAGCACGCAGCCGGCACACGGCATGGACGCGGCGATGTTCCGCGCGCTTGACCCTGCGACGCTGAAGCAGCATCTGCGCGGCTTTCATCACGGCTGGCATGATCCGATTCCCGCCATCATCGAAGCGGCCGAGACCATCGTCGTCACCGACACGCTCGATGTCGCGACCCTGCCGACCTGGTCGCGCAAGCGTTCGCTCTTGATCGGCGATGCCGCGCACGCAACCAGCCCCCATGCCGGCCAAGGCGCCTCGCTCGCGCTGGAGGACGCGATGCGCTTCGCGCGGCTGATGCAGGAGGGCCAGGAGCTCGGCGCCACCTTTAGGGCATTCGAGGCCGAGCGCCGCCCGCGCACCGAGAAGATCGTTGCCATGGCCCGGCGCAACGGCAACAGCAAGCGCGAGTTCAGCGCCACCGGCGCCTGGGTCCGCAATCAGATGCTGAAATGGCTGCTGCCGCTGGGCGCCAAAGGCATGGACTTCATGTACGCCTATGACGCGCGGGCGGCGTAGGACTCCGCTGCTGTAGGGTGGGCAAAGGCGCACTTGCGCCGTGCCCACCATCTCTCCGCAATCGCAATAGAAGCGGTGGGCACGCTCCGCTTTGCCCACCCTACGATACCGAACTAGCTCTCCACCCTGAACGTCAGCCCCGCGTTGTCCTGCAGCCGCTTGATCAGCTTGTGCTGCATCGCCGCGCCCGGCGTCCAGAAGCCGGCGGGAACGTCGCTCGCATCACGCAGCAGGCAGATCGCGCATTCGGAGATCATCTTGGAGGTCGAGCCGTAGCCGGGATCGCGATCACCGGTGACGCCGGCGCGGACCATGCGGCCGTCTGGGGCGATCGCGACATAGAGCAGGTTGAACAGGCCGTTCTCCCGCTCCTCCTTCGACGGCCCCTCGCCCGGCTTCGGCGCGTTCGGCCCGGTCTTCTCGGCATTGGCCGCCATGACGCGCTTGGCGTTGGCTTCGCCCTTCTCGCCGGCGCCGGTCAGGACCATCTCGTCGTAGACGAAGTCCTGGCCGTAGGGAAAGCCCATCAGCATGTTGGAGCGGTGGACGTTGCGCGTGTTGATCAGCGCCATCATGAACGGCGCGGCCCAGGATTGCAGGTCCTCCTCGAAGACGGCCCTGTTGCCCTTGGGCTGCTTCGGACCGGTGAAACCCGGCGTCAGCGCGAAATGATCGTTGAGGATGGCGACGAGGCTGAGGTCCTTGGCGACGGCATCGAAGGTCGCCTTCGCGCTCGCCGCGGTGCCGCCTGACAGCGTGCCGCGCATGTCGCGCACGCGGCCCTTCACGCGCGGCGCCGGCGCGCCGAGCACGCGCTTTGCCTCTTCCTGCACGAAGAAGGTACCGAGCTCGAACGGCACGGAATCATAGCCGCAGGAGAACACGATGCGCGCGCCGCTCGCCTTGGCGGCCGCGTCGTACTTGTCGATCATCTGCCGCATCCACACCGGCTCGCCGCAGAGATCGAAATAATCCGCACCCGCAGCGACGCAGGCAGCTAGCAGATCCTCGCCATAGAATTGATACGGACCGACCGTCGTGATCACCGACTTGGTCTGCGCCACCATCGCCTTCAGCGACGCCGCATCCGACGCATCCGCGACGATCAGCGGCGTGTCGGCCGGTGCGCCGATCGCATCACGGACCGATTTCAGCTTGTCGAGGCTGCGGCCCGCCATCGCCCATTTGAGCGCCTTGTCGTCTTGGTAATGCGCCGCCAGATATTCGGCGACGAGTTGGCCGGTGAAACCGGTCGCGCCGTAGACGACGATGTCGAATTTCGCAGAGCTCATGATCGGCCTTTACTTCTTCGCGTAGCTCACGCCCATGCCGGCACGGACGTCGCTTTGAATGCCATAGGGCGGGATCGGATAGCGCAGGCCGTTCTTCGCCAGCGCCTTCATGCCAACAATTGCCTTGGCGAGATGCGAGGGCTTCAACGCCATCAGCATCTCCTCGTCCGGCACGCCGCCATAGCGCCGTTCGGCATAGCATGGCAAGGACAGGCTGGGCTCCCCGGTCTTGAGCGCCCGCCCCCAGGAATCCGCACAGGCGGTCTCGCCGACCACGCCCCATTCGAATTTCTTGTAGCCGGTATATTGCAGCCCGTTGATCAGGATAATCATCTGGCCGGGCGTTGCATAGACGAGGCAGATGTCGGGCGGATCGAGCCGGCCGCTCGCCAGCGGACTGACGACGAGCGCCTGATAGTGTCCGAACGGAACCACGTCCAGCGCCTCCTGGCGCTTGCGCGCGTCTTCCGCGGTGCCGTGCCAGACCCCGACATAGTTTTCGCCGGCGAGCCATTTCTCGTCCTGCGGGCTGAGACCGATCACGGCGCGGCATTGCGCGCCTACGAGATCGTCGGCGGTGATACCGACGGTCCAGCCCAGGCGCGCGGCCATGCTGACGATCTGGTCGGTGGTGTGAATTGCGTTCGGGCGGCGGATCTTCGGGATCGCCTCCATCTCCGCGACGCTCGCGAACAGCTTCATGCCGATCACATTCGTCTTCAGCCGCAAAAGGCTGTTGAGATCGGCGACGAGGCCGGCGAGATCGATCCTGTCCGCACTCTGCTGTTGCATGGCTTCCTCCGCGGCGGCGATCGCGCGCCGTGTTCTTGTCTTGTGGCCTCGTTCTAGTCCTTGCCTGGCCCCGGAAGCAACTCGCCGGTCCTGCCCATCAGGCGGTAGGCCACGAGACCAATCCACTCGCGGATGGCGACTTCCGTTCGGCCGAGCCCGTCCGCGCCCATATTGGTGAAGGAGAACAGATCGTCGCGTCCTCCCATCCGCCAGTCCACCGGATAGGCCTCGACGTCAAATCCGGCCTTGCGGAAGATTCCCATCGAGCGCGGCATGTGGAAGGCCGACGTCACCAGGAGCCAGCGCTCGCCCGGCTTTGGCGAGACCAATTGCTTGGTGAAAATCGCATTCTCCCAGGTGTTGCGGGAGTGACGTTCGAGGATCAGGCGGTCCTTCGCGATGCCGAGATTCTCCAGGATCGGCGCGGAATAGTCGGCTTCCCTGGCCTCGGTCGACATCAGGTTCGCGGTGCCTCCGGTGAAGACGATGCGCGCATGGGGATAACGGCGCGCAAGCTCGGCGGGCGCAAACAGGCGATCGGCCGCGCGCGCGACGACCGGCGTGCGATGCGCCGCCGATAGATCGGTGTCGACCGAGCCGCCGAGCACGATGATGCCGTCGGGCGCGCCGCGCGCGGCGTCCCAGGGCGGGAAGCGCGACTCCAGCGGATAGAGCAGGAGATTGCCGAGCGGCGAGAACGCCGCGAGCGCCAGCAGCACCAGCGTCGTTATCGCAAGCCTGCGGCCAAATGCGGCAAAGCGTGTCCCCATCAACACCACAGCCACAATTCCGAGCTCGACCAGGAGATTGATCGGCAGCAGCGCGGTGCCCAAGGTCTTGGAAAGAACGAAAAACAGGGGAGCCTCGCTGAAAATCACCTGGCCTGAATTACCGGCCTGAACGACCTGGACGGTCTGTGCGGGGCTTGACCGGCCCCGCCATCTTCAGAAATCTTCTTGAAAGAGGATCGATCGCCGGGTCAAGCCCGCGCTGATGAAACGAAAGCGGACGCGGCACATGACCCATCATCACCTGCATTCCAGCCCCCAAACCTGCCATTGGGGCTTCTTCGAAGCCGCACTCAAGCCCGTCCTCACCGTGGCCAGCGGCGACGAGGTGACGGTCGACACCATCAGCGGCGGGCCTGATGTGCTGCCTGATCGGAACAAATTTCACATTCCGCCCGAAATGCACGACGTTCATGCCACAAGCGAGCGCATGCTGCCGGGCCACATCCTCACCGGTCCGATCGCGGTCGAAGGGGCCGAGCCCGGCGACGTGCTTGCGGTCGAGATCCTCGACGTGCAGCTCCGGCAGGATTGGGGCTGGAACTTGATCAAGCCGCTGTCCGGCACCCTGCCCGACGATTTTCACGAGACGCGAATCCTGAACATCCCGCTCGACCGGACGCGGATGGTCGGCCGCATGCCGTGGGGCCTCGACCTGCCGCTCAAGCCGTTCTTCGGCGTGATGGGCGTGTCGCCGCCGCCGGCCTGGGGCCGCATCTCATCGCTGATCCCGCGCGCGATGGGCGGCAATCTCGACAACAAGGAGCTGGGCGCCGGTGCGACGCTGTACCTGCCGGTATTCGTGCCGGGGGCGATGTTCTCCTGCGGCGACGGCCATGGCGTTCAGGGCGACGGCGAGGTCTGCGTCACCGCGATCGAAACCGCGCTCAAGGGCCGCTTCCGCCTGACGCTGCGCAAGGACCTGAAGCTCGACTACCCGCGCGCCGAGACACCGACGCACTACATGACCATGGCGATGGACCCCGATCTCGACCAATGCGTGGTGCGCGCGCTGCGCGACATGATCGCGCTGCTCGGCGAGACGCGAAATCTGTCCCGCGAGGACGCCTACACGCTGTGCAGCCTCGCCGCCGATCTCCGGGTGACCCAGACCGTCAACGGCGCCAAAGGCATCCATTGCATGATCGAAAAGGCGATCGTGCACGGCTGAGCCGGGCCACCCCTCCCCGGCCGATTGACGCCCCCCGCCGCCGGTCTGCCGCGCGGTGCGCTGAGCCGTGGGTCATTTCCCGTGCGATTCCAACATGCTGAGCGTCACGCACAGCCCGCATTTGACTTCCACCCCCGAACCTAAATAGAGTCTTAATCGATACTTTTATGTACCTGAGTAAGAGGCTAGCGTTCGGGCCATGGCCACCGAAAAAGCCGAGACTGACCGCATTCCCGTAACCTTGGCGCTCTCGACCATCACCTACCTGGAGAAGCTGGTGAGACAGGGCACCCACGGCACCAGCGTTCCCGGCGTCGCACGGACATTGATCGAGGAAGGCATCCGTCTCGCCATCAAGGACGGTCTGCTGTCGATCCGCGACAATGGCAGGACGTGAGCGCGCTTGGGGCGTGAGGCGGACGGATCTCGAGAAGCGGATGGCCGACATCTGCAACCTGGGATCGTCGACAAATGCCTGTTCTCTCACCCACCTGGACCGACGAACGAATTGAACTCCTGAAGCAGCACTTCGAGGCCGGCCTCTCCTGCCGCGAGATCGCCGCCGACATCGGCGTCAGCCGCAACGCGGTGATCGGCAAATTGTCGCGGCTGAATCTGACGCGCGGCCGGACGGTCGACGACCGCAAGGTGCAGGACAGAGGCCAGGCGCCGGCGCGGCTGCGCAAGGCCGTGCCGCGGCTCCAATACGAGATGCTCGCCACGATCTATGGCGAGACCGATGCGCCGGTACTTGCAGGCCCGATCGACGAGGCCAACCGCTGCTCGCTGCTGGAGCTGTCCGAGAATCGCTGCCGCTGGCCGATCTCGACGCCGGGCGCGGACGATTTCTGCTTCTGCGGCAATGCGGCGCCGGACGGCCAGCCCTATTGCGCCGGCCACAGCCGCCTCGCCTACCGCCCGCCTGTGCGCGGGCGCGCGATACGCGGCTGACGTTGCGCGCATCTCGGCAACAAAAAACCTCCGGCGGGGCATCGCCGGAGGTTTCTGGAGGCTTAGCATGAAGCTAAGAGCCGCAACTTTCGTATCTGGCTGAGAGCTATATAGCTTAGTAGCTCAAGTAAGTAAATAAATTTGAGGCGATCGAATCGCATGGCTCGCCTTCGTGTTCCGCAACGCCATTCGATTTTTCAGAAGACGAAATGCCCATAAAAAACCCCGGCGGTTTCCCGCCGGGGTTGTCCGATCGATTTGCGCGGTCGATGATCAGAAGTTGCGCTGAGCGCGCAGCATCATGCTGACCGAGTTCTGGTCCTTCAGCTCGTACACGGCCGCCGGCTTCGCAGCCGAGGCAATGCCCGGGCTCGCGATGGACCCAGAGTACTTCTGGTCCAGACGCGACCAGCTCAAGTCGGCCGTGAACGCCAGGTTCTTGACGGGGGTCCACACGGTGTTGACACCGACCACCGCGAAGTTGAAGTCCGGATTACAGGTCGCACCGGCCACGGCGATCGCAGCGAAGTTGGTGCAGATCAGGCCTTTGCCCGTCGTGCCGTACCTCAGCTGGGCATAACCACCGTACACTGCGCTCGCCCAGTTCGGGCTCCAGTTGTGGGTGTAGCCACCACGGACGCCCCAGGTCTTGACGGTATCGATGCCGGTAGCCGTTCCGAACACGCCGTCAGCCAGACCGGCGAACCCGGTGCTCTGATACGCGCCATTGCTGCTGCCGCTGAACATGAAGAAGCTCTGCGGGAACAGGCTCTGGAAGTTGTAGCGCGTCGCACCGTCCGTGTAGACCGCCTGCAGGTTGATCACGTCACCCGCGCCGGTCGGGATGTTCTTGATCGACAAAGCGCCCTGCACGGCCCAGCCCCACTTGTCGGAGGGATGACCGGAGACTTCAGTCGCGCCGTAATAGGCTGCATGGAGCTCATGCGCGACAACCGACAGCTGAGCCAAACCCCAGGCCTGGTCGACACGAACCTGACCGATGATGTCGGGCGAACGCGTGCCGCCCCAGGCGCTGGCGCCGTAAACGCCGGTCACGAACTGGGCCGCCGTGCCCGACGACACGTTCCAGAGGTTCGACTGACCATTGTTCGCCGAAGTCTCGTCCTGCAGCGCAAACGAAGCAGTGATGCCCTGGCCGAAGTCAGCCGTGTAGGCAACCTGGTTCACGCCGTTGGTGTGGTTGGAGCCGCCCGGAATGGTATCGGGGCCGCCAGCCGGATAGCTCTGCCAAGGAGCGTCGAAGATCGAGACCGTGCGGCCGAAGGTGAAACCAGCGAACTGAATGAACGCATGGTAGAGGCCGAGCGAGGCCGAACCGGTCGAGAACGCCGACGGGTTGCTGCCGGTGACGTTGGTAGAGTCATAGCTGAAGACCGCGTCGGCGTAGGTGCGAACGACGCCGTATTCGGTCGCCGTGCGCGTGTCGACGTTGAAGTCGAAACGAGCGCGGCTGAAATAGTAGTTGGTCAGACGGTTGTTGGACCCGCCGTTCACAGTGCTCGAGCTGTTCCTGAAGCCATAGTCGCCGCCGCCGCCGAGAAGCATGTCAGCGCGGACGTAACCACCCAGCTTGATGCAGGTGTCGGTGCCCGGGATGTAGTAGAAACCTGCGCCGTACAGCGAGCAGATCTTCACGTATTCGACCGCCTTGGCCTTGACCGGAAGATCAGCCGCCTGAGCTCCACCGACGGCGATCAGGGTCGCCGCAGTGCCGAGCAAAAGGCTCTTCACCACTTTCATTTAAAACCTCCAAGTTGCTCATTTGACGGAGACCGGACCGTGCGGCCCCCCAGATCCCCGTCTCTTCATCAAATCCGCTCGGCCGCTTCGCGTTTTCGGACGTACCCGCATTCGCGAGGGACGTGAGCGAACCACCTGCAACGGGACGATCGAGAACCCCCTACCGTCACGGATCAATATGCCCGCACAGTTCCGTTAATCAAAATAGTTTATTAGATCAGCTTTGTGGTTTCACTAACCCTGTGTCTGTGGCGCAACACCGGTGCTGAGCGAAAAAGGCTGACTGGGTCATATTTGTAGTTTTCGTGACACGATTACCCTGCTCTGCACTTGCATCAGAGCAGAGTTGCGTGGACTATGCCCACCCCATATGAGCCGTGGGAAAGAGAATCAGCTTGCGGGAGTGACGCTGTGTCCGCGACGAGGAAGGAAGGCGCGCGCCTGCGCACCATCGGCAACCTGGATATCATCAGGCGCTTCACCTGGGAGATATCGTCGATCAACATGTATCTTGAGGAGCTGCGTCAGTTCTGGGCGAGGACGCTCGGCATCAGCGGGCCGCAATGGCTGATCCTGATGGCCATCTCCGACCTCGACAAGGACGACGGCATTCCGGTCAACGTCGTGTCCAAGCTCCTCCACGTCGATCCGTCCTTCGTCACCACCCAGTCCAAGCTGCTGGAAAAGAAGGGCCTGTTGCGCCGCCGCCCCTCGCCGACCGACGCGCGCGTGGTCCGGCTGTCCCTGACCGAGAAGACGCAGAAGCACCTGGCGAGCCTCAACGAGCAGTACAAGACCATCAAGGAATTCGTCTTCCAGGAGTTCGACGAGGCCGAGCTCACCGAATTCACCACCAAGCTCGCGACGTTGAAGACCCGCCTGGAAAAGGCCTGCGTCCGCCTCACCCTGGACTTCTGACGGTCGCGCCGCCGCTAGATTCGCAGGCCGCCGCCGAGCCGCGATTCCAGCCAGTCGAAGATGTATTCGTTGGCAAGACTCGGATTGTCAGCATGGGCCTGCGCCGCGCCGGTCTCCGCCGCGGTGAACACTTTCAGCATCACATCCGAGGTGCCGAGCCGGGAGTCCCGGACGAGCTGACGCGCCCGGTCCGCCTTGAGCCAGCCGTCCTCGCCGAGCGTGATCAGCACCGGACAGTCGGCGCTGGAGGCCATCAGCGGGGCATGCGGCACCGGGACGATGCTGACGTCGCTCATCGCGAATCGGCTGGCGAAGAAGGCCCGCTCGTGCAGGTCCCACAGGCCGCCGTCGCAGACGGCGGCGGCAAGCCGCGGCTCCTGCAGCACCGCACGTGCGACGAAGGACGAGCCCCAGCCATCGGCGATGATCCCGACGCGGGCGAAGTCGACGTCCTGCCGCGTCTCCAGATAGTCCATGACGCCGGGAATCGCGCTCTCGAGATCCTGGCGCCGCAGCAGCGCATCGAGAAAATCGTCGCGCTGGTCGCCGAACAGGTCGAGCGCCAGCATCGAGAAGCCGCGCTCGCGCGCATGCGGCACGAGCTTGAACAGAAATTCTTCCTTGCGGTGGCCGGGCTCACCGATGCAGATCACGGTCGGGGCCGACTCCTTCCCCGATGACGCAGGAAGGAAATAACCCTGCAGCGAATGCCCGTCGAGCCAGGGTATCGTCACCACCTCTCCGGCGGGGCTGCGCGCGGCGAGATAGCGGCGCGCGCATTCCTGCATCGCCAGCACCGCGACCCAGCGGCGCTCATCGGAGGGGTCGAGCGGCATCGCCGCGGCACCGTAATAATTCATCGCGCGCAGCCAATTGCGCTGCGCGCTGGCCAGGTGTCCTTCCGCGAACGCGGTCTCCGCGCGCTGCCGATTGGTCTGCGCCAGCTTCTTCCACTCGCGATACCAGGAAAGGTCGTCGGCGCCTTTCAGCCGCCGCGCGATCATCAGGCATTCCGCGATCGTGGCGCCGCCTTCCTGGGCTGCGGTGAGGAGCCGCGTGAACTCAGCCGAGATGTCCTCTCGTTCCGGGCAAAGGGTCCAGTCGTCGGAGAGGCATGCGGGGATCATCGGGAGCTACGTTCTATGTCGCCTTACACAAGACTGACTAAACCATTTCAGATCGCCGACCAAGCCGCCGCGCGCGCCATTACAGGCATTTGAGATCAACATCGCTTGAACATCGTCATGATGCATGCGTGACCTCCCCCACAGCTCATGGAGTGGGGCGAACGTTGGCAGGAGCTGGCACACAAAATTGTTCGAGCCTCTCTTGCCATGACGATCATCATACCCATATTCGCGCGCCCCCCAAGGGCGGCCTCAACCAAGCCGCCAGCCGACCTCCTGCGTCAAACTTTCGTAGAAGGCACGGTCGTAAGCCTGCTCCGGCGTGGCGCGCACGCGCTCGTCGAGGCGCTTGGCATCCTCGCCGACGAGGATGCGCCACCGCTCCGCCTTGACGCCGTCGAGAATGATCTTCGCCGCCTGCGCCGCCGTGGTCGGCGCGTCCTCCAGGAAGCTGCGGGCGCGCTCGGCGAACGCCGCCTGGATGTCCTCGTCCGACATCTTATCGGCATCCGGCACACCGGCCGCGGCCATGCGCTTGCGGGTCAGCGCCACCTCGTCGGCATTGAGCTTCTCCGAACCGTCGCCGCTCTGCACCTTGCGCGAATTGGAGACGATCGACGTGCCGATGTGGCCGGGCATCACCACCGAGCATTTGACGTGCGGGGCATGCAGGCGAAGATCGTTGATCAGCGCTTCGGTAAATCCCTTCACCGCGAACTTGGCGGCGCTGTAGGCGGTGTGCGCCTGGTTCATGCCGATCGAGGCCCAGAAGCCATTGACGCTCGCGGTGTTGACGATGTGGGCCTCGTCCGCGGCGACCAGCATCGGCAGGAACGTGCGCACCCCGAGATAGACGCCGCCCCAGCAGATGTTGAAGGTGCGCTCCCATTGCTCGCGGGTGTTGGTGAACAGGCTGCCGCCCCCGCCGATGCCGGCATTGTTGAACAACAGATGGATCCTGTCCGTCTTCTGCTGCTCGGCGAGCTCGTCGCGAAAGCGCTTCAGGTGATCCTCGATCGCGACATCGGCGACGTGCGTCGTGACGCGCAGGCCCTGCGGCAGCTTCTCGACTTCGCAGAGCCGCTTGGTCTCGGCCATGGCCGCTTCCGAGACGTCGCACATCGCGACGTTGCAGCCTTCGGCGACGAGCTGCCGCGCGAGCTCGCGCCCCATTCCCGTGCCGCCGCCGGTGATGACTGCGATCTTTCCAGCAAAATCCTTCATGGGACTTCGGTCCCTCCCCTTGTCGGTGTGTTTCTTGGTCACGGCGCCACTGACCGCGGCCCGCGCAAAACTGTAGCAGCGCGACATCCACGGGTAAAAGCGTGCGCTGCCATCCTCGCCTTCGGTTATTTCGGCAGGCGGACTACGGGCGACGCTGTGCGGGCCTTGTGAAGTGGCTCATAGGCAACGCGGCCCGGACAATCGATCATTCCCGGGTATTTTCCTGCAGGTTCCCCGTATTTGTCCGGCTTCGGGTTAATGGCATTTTTTTACAATCCGAATCGTCCAATGGGGGTGGACGCTGGGTTGAGTCGACTGGGCCAGCGTGTTGTTTGCGTGTCACAGGCTCTGGCACTCCGCTTGCATCCTCTTCGTGGTCAGAAACAACCGACGAGGTGATAGGAATGTTCGTGACCGTCGTTGCCGTGCTTTGCCGGCTTGGCGCAGCCAGCTCAGGCAGTTGCGTCGAGGAAATCGTGACCGACAGCAACATGACGCCCGAGATTTCGCTGATGCAGTGCGCGATCGGCGCACAAGCGCCGCTTGCGAAGTGGATGGGCGAGCATCCGATCTATCACGCGAACTGGCGCCTCGAGCGCTACAAATGCGTGCCGGGTCACTATGAGATCAAGGGCCACGCCTAAGGCCCCGCAAAACTACTGGTACCAAGACCACGGATACCAGGACGACCGAGCCAAGAGGAAACGCCCCGGGGGCCGCTTATCCCTCCGTGCGGACAGTGACAGCGCCAGACCGATCGTGGCAAGCGCTCTGTGACAATGATCACGCCCTCCTTCTAAGCCACCTCACGCAAGATGATCGCACGCGCCCGCCGTCCTTCCGGCGTCGGCATCAGCGCGAAGTTGTGCGGTTGCTCGCGCAGGAGATGCAGTTCGACCGGCACGCCCACCGCCCTCGCCCTTGCGGCAAGATCGACGCTGTCGGGATACAGAAGATCGCGCGTGCCCGAAAAGATCGTCATCGGCGCGAGCGCGCGGAAGCCGCCGTTGAGCGGGCTGACGAAGGGATGGCCGACATCGAGCTCGCCGGCATAAAGACGTGCCGCCTCGACGATGCCCGGAATGTCCTGGATCGGATCGAGCGCCGCGATCGCAACCTGCTCCGGACGGCTGATAGAGGCATCGGCCGCAGGCGAGATCAGCAGCATCCGGCTCGGCTGCCGATGACCGCGATCGCGCAGCCATTGGCAGGCGGCGAGCGCAAGGCCAGCGCCCGCCGAATTGCCTACGACTGTCACCTTCGCCTCGCCCGCGTCTTCCAGCAGCATGCGCAGCAGCTCGGCCGTCGCCGGCACGACGTCCTTGGCGGTCGCCCGCGGCGCCAGCGGATAGATCGGCACGACGCAGCAGACGCGCGCCTTGCGCGTCATCTCACCGACGAAGCGCCAATGCGCCGGCACGATCTCGTTGATGTAGCCGCCGCCATGCAGGAACATGACGTAGTTGCAGCCCTCGTGGCCCGACGACGGCGCGGTGTAATAGACCGGCCAGCCGCCCATCTTGGTCAGGGTCACCTCGACGCCACCGCCAAGTCCCGTCGGCTCGAACGAGGCCGGATCCAATGCGAGCTTCTGCACGTGTGCCTGCACGACCTCGGCTGATGCCAGCTGCTTCTTGAATGGAAGCAGCCGCAGCAGCAGGTTGAAGGCCCGGCTTTGCAGGCTTGGTGCTGGATCGCGCGGCGCCCGCGCGCCGAATACGCAGCCGCCCGGACAGAATTGAAGGGCCGATACAAGTCTCGCAACGCTCATCGCCACATCCCCATCCGGCTGTTTCGACCCGGCGACGAAGAGGGTTGCCGACCCGCCGCCACTTGCCGATATAATGCGAGCATTCACTCGCTTTTCCTACTCGCATTCAGATCACAAGGCCGTGGCCCGCAAACCGCCCACAAAACCCCGGAAAAACGCCTCGCAGGAGCGATCCCGCGCCACCGTCGACGCGCTGGTCGAGGCAACTGCTCGCATTCTGATCAAGGAAGGCTTTGAGAAGGCCAGCACCAACCGCATCGCCGAGATCGCCGGCGTCAGCGTCGGCTCGCTCTACCAGTATTTTCCAAGCAAGGAAGCCCTCGTCGCCGCCGTGATCGACCGCCACAACGATGCGATCATGACGGTCGTCCGCGCCGCCTTCGCGGAGGTCGCCGACCTGCCGATCGAGAAAGCCGTGCGCCGCCTCGTCACGGTCGCGATCGAGGCCCATCACATCGATCCGAACCTGCACCGCGTCCTCGCCGAGCAGATCCCCCGCTCCGGCCACCTCGCGGAGGTCGAAGCCTACAGCCACGAGATCCACGCCCTCGTGCGCGCCTATCTCGAACGCCACCGCAAGGAGATACGCAAGATCGACCCCGCGCTCGCAGCGTTCATGTGCGTGAGCACGATCGAAGCCATCGCGCACAACACGGTGCTGAACGGCGCCGAGATGCTGTCGGAAAAGATGGTGAAGGTGCTGGTGGACGAGACGACGCGGATGGTGGTGGGGTATTTGAGGTAGGTGGGCGCCAAGCCAGGGCACTTGCGATCTAGCTACGCACGACGCTTCTAGCTTCGCACCTAGCCTGATGAAGATCGCTCTCCCTGCGTCCGAAGCTGATCGTATCGCGCGACCCACCTCCGCCCGGCCGCGACCACCTCTATCGTAGGCCGGCAGCTCACCTCGCTGATTTAAATATTTAAATTTATTTAATTCCGGAAAATAAATACCATATTATTTGAGGTCTGGAGAGCGGGACCGCGGTCAATCTCAGTCAGGTGCTCCGCGGTGTCGGTATGCCATCACCGTTCTGCGCTTGTTAGGAACGCGACCTCGGGAGCTTGCATTGTCGGCTTGATCTTCAATCGTTCATGAGGTCGACAATGCATCTTCTCATCAGAATGGCGGCGATTGCGACATTCCCTGTTTGGATCGGATTGAACGCGAACGGCGCTCAGGCACAGGATTTCAAGGACCGATGGTCCATCATTCCGAGCGCACAGGCAGAGCCGGCGCCTGCTGGAGTCGAACAGACGAAGAAGGATCTGATTGAGGCGCCACCTCCAACCGCACAAGAGCCATCGGCTGATCGCTCGGGCATGCGATCTTTCAATCGAGTCTTTTCGGGAAAGGCCTCCTACTATTCGTATTCCAAAGGCAAGACAGCGAGCGGTTCGTCATTCAATCGGAATCACCTCACGGCAGCGCATCGCAGCCTGCCGTTCGGCACCAAGGTCCGCGTGACCCATGGCGAAAGCAGCGTCATCGTCACCATCAATGACAGAGGCCCGTTCATTCGTGGCCGCGTCCTCGATCTCTCGCTCGCTGCCGCGCGCAGCTTGGGGATTACGAATCGCGGCGTCGCTCAGGTTCGTGCCGAGGTGTTGTAGCGGATGACTTTTGAAGCGCCCTGACATTAAATAACCCGACGCGCTTGTGGATATGCCCCCTCGAGTACTCGCCGCCTTCACGGCGTCAGCGCGATAAAGGCGGTCGCGCACACTACCGTGCTGGCGTGATGGCCACGGAGATGGTCCGGACGCTGGTGGACGAGACGACGCGGGTATTTGAGGTAGGTGGCGCTTACAGATAGAACGATGTGGTGACTGGAAAACATTCCGGCGAGGCTTGCGCGACCGATTGCCGGGGGTCCCTATCATTCCGAGGGCAAGATCTGATGAGGCTCAAAAGTGATAGTTCACGCCCACTCGCGCCACGTGGAAATCCGCGCGGCCGAAATTCGCAGTGTATCTGGACAGGTTCGGACCAATACCCGTTGCGAGTGCGTTGGCCGTCACTGACGATTTGCCGAGGTCAACGTAAAGATACTCGGCCTTGAAGCTCCAACGAGGCGCGAAGCGCCATTCGCCGCCTCCACCCAACGTCCAGCCGGTCTGAATGCGGGAATTGCTCCCCGTAAAGCACGTCAATCCCGTTGTACAAGCAAATGAAGTGCCGCTGACGGAGATACTGAAGCCTGCCGGCGGTCCGTTGACGATGTAGTCGTCAAATGTCGCCACCCGACCAAAAGCGAAGCCGCCGGTCCCATACAGAAGCACGCTAGGCGAAACCAGCGCCCCAAAGCGCCCACGAATACTCCCCCACCAATCAATCTTTTGCTCGGCCGAGATGGTCTGTGTGAAAGCTGGGGCCAGGAGCGGTACCGTTTCGCGACCGCTTCCGCGCAAGCTGGATGCGCTCAAGTCACCTTCAACGCCGACGAGCCATTGGCCGCCCAGCTGCCAATTGTAGCCCGCTTGCAAACCTCCCGTTACACCACTCATCGAAAAATCGTGAGGGCTGGGAGCAACCTGCCCCGCAAACGGAGGTTGAAGCGGAACTCCGGGATTGAAAATGAAAGCTGAAGCGGCGTCACTCGTAAAACCCACGGACCGGTCTGCCCATGCGCCGCCAACGTTGCCGCCAGCATAAAATCCCGTCCAGCTTGGGTTGGAGTCAGCCGGGCGCGCCTTCGTGAAAAGTGCAGGGCTTTGGTCAGCAGCTTCCGCCCCGGCGACACTCGCCAAGACTGCTATAGCAGCCAGTCCTCTTCTCACGGGACGCCCCCTTCGCGATTCCAAAGTGCCCGAAATTCTTAAATCATGTTGACGCTGGACGCTGTGACGTGGGGGCAACACCTGCGGGACGTTGCAAAATCAACCGCAAACGGCCGGCCCGCGGTAGACCGACGGCCGGAAAGGAATTCGATTCTTGAAGAATTTGGTCGGAGCGAGAGGATTTGAACCTCCGACCCCTAGTCTCCCAGACTAGTGCGCTAACCGGGCTGCGCCACGCTCCGAATGTCGTTCCATTAGCTAGGATCGCCGCTTTGCGCAAGGCGACGTCACACCATTTTGGTGTATCCGCCCAAAGCGGGCCGGAACTGCCCGCCGAGCCGGCCGAAAGCTGCCCCTACTACCCGTCCTTCAGCGCCTGATCCAGCATCTCCTTAGCTGCAACGAGGTCGGCGAGCGCCCGGCTGAGCCGCTCCCGGTCGAGCGCGCTGGGGCCGGCGGGCGCGGCGGCCCCGCCTTTGCGGAAGGTGGTGAGGATCTCTTCGTCGTCGATCTCGGTGAAGCGGAAGTCGATGCCTTCCTCCTCATCGCCCTGATAGTCGTCATCGTCGGTGTCGGTGACGCCCTTGATGGGCGCTTCCTCGTCCTCGGGCTCCATCAGGCTCGCGCCGATGGCGTCCTCGATGGCGCCGAACGAGACCGCGGCCGCGCTGTCGGCGAGGCCCTGCACCGATTTGACGCCGTGCTCTTTGAGGATCCGCTGCACCCCGCGGATGGTGTAGCCCTCGCCGTAGAGCAGCCGGCGGATGCCCTTGAGCAGGTCGACGTCGTCGGGGCGATAATAGCGGCGGCCGCCGCTGCGCTTCATCGGCTTGATCTGGGAGAAGCGGGTCTCCCAGAACCGCAGCACGTGCTGCGGAATGTCGAGTTCCTGCGCTACTTCGCTGATGGTTCGGAACGCATCCGGCGCCTTGTCCAAATGCCAGTCCTTTCCGAAAGGCGGTTACGCCTCTTCCTGAGCCTGGGTGGCGTCGCCGTTGGTGCGGTGCTGGGCGTTGATCCGCTGCTTCAGGATCGCCGAGGGCTTGAACACCATGACGCGGCGCGGCGAGATCGGCACCTCGGTGCCGGTCTTCGGGTTGCGGCCGATGCGCTGGCCCTTCTTGCGCACCATAAAGGAGCCGAACGAGGACAATTTCACCGTCTCGCCCTTCTCCAGGCAGTCGGTGATCTCCTTCAGCACGAGTTCCACGAAGGCGGACGATTCCGTGCGCGACAGGCCCACCTTCTGGTAGACGGCTTCGCACAGATCGACACGCGTTACGGTTTTGCTGGTCTCGCTCATCGCCCTGCCCCACCTCACGGCGAACAATTCTTGTCTGAAATTATGAGCTTACGATACGGCGGTCAACACCGCACATCAATGCAGACCTAGCGATAATCGGCGCGGATTCCGGCAAAATTTTATCGGTGTGGCCTACCAGCGCACCAGCGCGGAGCCCCAGGTGAAGCCGCCGCCCATGGCCTCCAGAAGGACCATGTCGCCCTTCTTGATGCGGCCGTCCCTGCGCGCCACGGAGAGCGCCAGCGGGATCGAGGCCGCGGAGGTGTTGCCGTGGCGGTCCACCGTCAGCACCACCTTCTCGGGCGCGATGTGCAGCTTGTGCGCGGAAGCGTCGATGATTCGCTTGTTGGCCTGGTGCGGCACGAACCAGTCGATGCCGTCGGCATTGAGCCCGGTCGCCTTGAAGGCATCGACGATCACGTCGGTGATCATGCCGACCGCATGCTTGAAGACCTCGCGGCCCTCCATGCGCAGATGACCGACGGTCTGGGTCGAGGACGGCCCGCCGTCGACGAACAGCTTTGCCTTGTGGCGGCCATCGGAGCGCAGATGCGTGGTCACGATGCCGCGGTCGGTCGCGGCATTGCCGGGCTGCTCCTGCGCCTCCAGCACCACGGCGCCGGCGCCGTCGCCGAACAGCACGCAGGTGCCGCGATCATTCCAATCGAGGATGCGCGAGAAGGTCTCCGCGCCGATCACCAGCGCGCGCTTGTAGGCGCCGGTGCGCAGGAAATTGTCGGCGGTGGCCAGCGCAAACACGAAGCCCGAGCACACCGCCTGGAGATCGAAGGCCGCGCCATGATTGATGCCGAGCCCGTGCTGCACGGCAACCGCGGTTGCAGGGAAGGTGTTGTCGGGCGTCGAAGTCGCCAGCACGATCAGCTCGATCGACTGCGCGTCCACGCCGGCGTCGCGGAGCGCCGCCTGTGCCGCCTTAATGGCGAGGTGCGAGGTGAACTCGCCCTCGGCCGCGATGTGCCGCTCGCGAATGCCGGTGCGCTGCACGATCCACTCGTCGGAGGTGTCGATGCGCGCCGCCAATTGGGCGTTGGTCACCACCTGCTCCGGCAGATAAGAGCCGCAGCCGAGCACGACCGAACGAATCTGAGTCACGAAACATCCTCCGGCGCGGGCTGCACGGATTTGAGTGCACCACCCTCGCGGTTGAGCATCTGATTGATCTTGTTCAGGAGATCGTAGTGAGCCATCTCATAGCCAACATCGATCGCATAGGCAAAGCCTTCGGCGTTGGTTCCGCCGTGGCTCTTGACCACCACCCCGTTCAGTCCCAGCAGCACGCCACCATTGGACTTGTTGGGGTCCATCTTGTTGCGCAGGGCCTGAAAGGCGCTGCGGGCGAAGAGATAGCCGAGCTTGGACGTCCAGCTCCGCTGCATCTCGTTACGGAGCAATTCCGCCATCTGCCGTGCGGTTCCCTCGGCCGCCTTCAGCGCGATGTTGCCGCTGAAGCCTTCGGTGACGATCACGTCGGCCAGGCCCTTGCCGATGCCGTCGCCCTCGACGAAGCCGATATAGTCGAGCTCCGGCAGGTTCCGCGCCCGCAGGATCTCGCTGGCCTCGCGGATCTCCTCGTGGCCCTTGATCTCCTCGGCGCCGATATTGAGCAGCCCGACGGTGGGCCGGGTCTTGTTGAACAGCACGCTCGCCTTGGCCGCGCCCATCACCGCCATCGAGACCAGGTGGTGGGCATCGCCGCCAAGGGTGGCGCCGAGGTCGAGCACGACGGACTCCCCGCGCAGGGTCGGCCAGATCGCCGAGATCGCGGGGCGGTCGATGCCCGGCAGGGTGCGCAGGTGGAAGCGGGCCATCGCCATCAGCGCACCGGTATTGCCGGCGGAGATCGCGACATCCGCCTCGCCCTTCTTGACCGCATCGATCGCTAGCCACATCGAGGAGGTCTTGCGGCCGCGCCGCAGGGCCTGGCTCGGCTTGTCCTCCATGCTGACGGCGACGTCGGTATGGACGATTCTGGAGGTGGCTTTCAGCTTCGGGTGCTTGTCGAGCTCGGGCCCGATCCGGGCGCGGTCGCCGACCAGCAGGAACTCGGTGTCGCGATGCCGGCCAAGCGAGATGGCGGCGCCCGGAATGACCACGGCGGGGCCGACATCGCCCCCCATGGCGTCCAGCGCGATGCGAACCTTGCTTGGCATGAAAGTCCTGGAAACCTGGTCTGGTGCGGTCTGAGCTAGCGGGGCCGCAAAATTGGGTTTGCCACCGAGATGGCGGCCGGCCAAGCGCCACGCCGCACCCGAACCGGGGCGCGACAATAGCGTTTTGTGCCCCCGAAACAACCTCTTGCCCCCAGCCTTTTGCATCCGGGGCGATCCGGCTGCCGGCCGCGGGTTTCGCAGGAAACACATTGAAATCAGACGGATAAACGGCTGTCTCAAACCACCGAGGCAAATGGCTCGCGTGCCCTGGCAAGGCGGCCGCGAGCGGAAAATGCCCCTCACTGTTCCTTCTTCTTGTCCTGCAATGCCTTCAGCACGGCGAAGGGATGGTCCTCGGGGTCGGGAGCGGTGACCTCCGCCTCGAACACGGCCCCCTCCTTGCGCGGATAGGGATCGATCGCCAGGAACAGAACGTCGGTGGCGAGCCGGCCGAGATCGATGATGCCGCCCGTGATCGGCTCGGGCGGGTCGTCGACCTCGGGCGGCGCCTCATCATCCTGCCCCTCCTCGATCAGATCGGCCAGGCGGCGCGCCTCGGCCTCGGGGGCGAACATCAGGTCCACCTCTTCCTCAATCTCGGTCTCGATCGGGTCGAGCGTGACGACGCAGGTCTGGCCGATGCGGCCGCGAACGAGGCCCGTGACCTGGACCCGCCCGCCGCTTTTCGGCACGACATCGAAGCTGGCATGAGCGGACAGGATCTCGCGCAGGCCCGCGACCTCCGCCATCGCCTGCCGCTCGGCCACTGATGCTTCGAGCTCGCGATGCAGCCCGGCGTCCGGGATCTGGGCAACGATGACGGGCGCCCGCCACGGATCGGGTGCGGTATCTGGTCGGCTCATGGCGTGACACCCTCTGGCAACGCCGGGGGAAACGTGAAGGACGCGCGCAGCAGCGCGGCCTCTTCGGCCCGGCCGAGATCGGCCTCGCTGGCCCGCGCATAGGCCTCGAGCCGCTTGGCCTGGTCGAAACCGGTCCCATTCAAGATATTCTTGCAGATCGCCGATGCCAGAGCCTCGCCGCCGGCTTCCATCGCCTGGTCATAGGCCTGGACGCGGCCGTAGAAGGCCTCGCCGAAGGCCCGCATCCGCTTCGGCACGGTCTGGTCGCCCACCCCCATCTCGCGCAGATTGTCGTCCATGTCCTCGCAGAAGCGATCGAACAGCGCCTGGGACAGCTCCGTGGCGCCCCGAACCGCGCGCAGGCGACGCAGCAGCAGCCACAGATGCAGCAGCAACAGGTCGAAACGCCCGTTAACCGTGTCGGGTACGCCCAAGTCCCGGTAAAATATGGGTTCTCGCGCCTGCGTCACGATCATGCCATAGATGGCCTCAATGGTGCCTGGCGGGGTTCGCCGGGGTTTCCTGAAGTGATTGAACGGCCAAAGCATTGTGGTTTCCGCAAGCGGGCGCGCGCGAGTTGCATTCAGACGCCCAGCCCGGTACTTCAGCGCCTCGCGCGACGCAAGGGGACGGAATCAGTTCCGCTATGACGACAACGAACCAGATCAGCCCGCGCGCGGACGTGCGGCGCGGCCTTCATGCCTGCTGGCGCGGCTTGCGCATGCTCGCGGCGACCGCAATGGTCGGCGTGGCCCTTGCGGCCTGCACCGGCGAGCAGTTCCAGAAGGGCTACATCCTGCCGCCCGGCGCGCTCGAGCAGATTCCGATCGGCGCGAGCCAGGACCAGGTGCTGATCGTGATGGGTACGCCCTCGACGGTCGCGACCCTCGACGGTGAAGTGTTCTACTACATCTCGCAGCGCTCGGAGCGCCCGGTCGCCTTCATGAACCAGAAGGTGGTCGATCAGCGCGTCATCGCGGTCTATTTCGACAAGAACCGGCGCGTGCGCCGGCTGGCGAATTACGGTCTCCAGGATGGCAAGATCTTCGACTTCATCAGCCGCACCACGCCGACGTCGGGTCAGGAGATGAGCTACCTCACACCGCTGTTCAAGCTGCTGAGCTTCAACTGAAGCCGCCGAAGGTTTCGATCGAAGCGCCTGTTGCTTCGCGTCGAACCAGCTTTCAGAGCCGGCTAATTCCATCGGAAGGTAAATGGCTTCGCGCCTGCGTCGTCGTGCCGCCCTCTGCGTGGCACTTGTCGTCGCGCGCGACTTGCGGCCGCACGTAGCGTTCCCTACGCTTCCTGCAAAGCAAGAAGCAGGAGTGGATTCGTGCCCAAGAAATTTCAGAACACTTTATTGTCGCGCCGTCGCGTGCTCGCCGGTGCTGCCGGCCTTTCGGCCGCAGCTTTTCTGCCGCGATCGAGCCTTGCCGACTGGAAGCCCACAGAAAACGTTCGGCTCATCGTGCCGGCCGCGGCCGGCGGTTCGACCGACGTGATGGGCCGGCTCCTGGCTGCGCATCTGCAAACCGCTTGGGGCCAGTCGGCCGTGGTGGAGAACCGCTCCGGCGGCGGCGGCACCATCGGCACCGCCGAGGCCGTGCGCGCCAAGCCCGATGGTCACACCATCCTGGTCGGCAATCCGGGCCCGAACGCGATCGCCTACAGCATCTTCAAGAACCTCAGCTACAAGCCGGAGCAGCTTCAGCCGGTCTCGAACATGATCCGGATTCCGAACATCGTCTCGGCGCATCCGAAGACCGGCATCAAGTCGATTCCCGAGCTGATCGCGTTCCTGAAGGCCAATCCGGACAAGCTCAGCTACGCCTCTTCAGGCGTCGGCCAGAGCCCTCACCTCACCGGCGCCTGGTTCCTCCAGCTCACCGGCCTGAAGATGACGCACATCCCGTTCCGTGGGGCCGGACCCGCGTTGCAGGCGGCGCTAGCCGGCGACATCCAGATCCTGTTCGACAACCTCTATCCGAGCCTGCCGCAGGTGCAGAACGGCACGCTCAACGGCCTGTGCGTCACCACGCCCGAGCGCAGCGAGCTCGCGAAAGACCTGCCGACCATGCGCGAGAGCGCACCGGAGCTCGCGAACTTCGACATTTCCTCCTGGTTCTCCGTGTTCCTGCCGAAGGGCGTCTCGCCCGAGGTACTCAATGCGCTCAATCTCCAGGTCAAGGCGATGCTGGAGCGCGACGACGTCAAGAAGCAGATCGCCGCCATGGGCGCCCGCGCCGACTACGGCACGCCGGAGCAGTTCGCCGCCTTCGTGGACGCCGAGACGAAGAAGTTCGCCGGCATCATTCAGAAGGAAGGCCTGCAGATGGACGTGCAGTAGGTCTCTCCCTCGTCATTGCGAGCGAAGCGAAGCAATCCAGAATCTCTCCGCGGAGAGACCCTGGATTGCTTCGTCGCAAAGAGCTCTTCGCAATGACGTGGTGAGTGTGGCGGATCAATAAAACAAAAACCCCGCGGTTTGCACCGCGGGGTTTTGTCTTTCACCAGCGCCGCTCAGTGCGCCAGGATCGCCAGCAGCAGCAGGGCCACGATGTTGGTGATCTTGATCATCGGGTTCACCGCAGGTCCCGCCGTGTCCTTGTAGGGATCGCCGACGGTGTCGCCGGTCACCGCGGATTTGTGGGCATCAGAGCCCTTGCCGCCGAAATGACCGTCCTCGATGTACTTCTTGGCGTTGTCCCAGGCGCCGCCTCCCGAGGTCATCGAGATCGCGACGAACAGACCCGTCACGATCACTCCGAGCAGCATCGCGCCGACGGCCGAGAACGCCGCCGACTTGCCGGCCGCGCCACCGCCCGCGATCGCATAGATCAGGAAGTAGACGACGATCGGCGAGAGCACCGGCAGCAGCGAGGGGATGATCATCTCCTTGATTGCCGCGCGGGTCAGCAGGTCGACCGCCTTGCCATAGTCAGGCTTGTCGGTGCCCTGCATGATGCCCGGCTTCTCGCGGAACTGGCGACGCACCTCCTCGACGATCGCGCCGGCCGCACGGCCGACCGCGGTCATGCCCATCGCGCCGAACAGATACGGCAGGAGGCCGCCGAACAGCAGGCCCACCACCACGTAGGGATTGTTCAGTGAGAAGTCCGGATTGACGCCGGCAAAGTAGGGATGCTGCGCGGAGCGGGCCACGAAGAACTTGAGGTCCTCGTTGTAGGCCGCGAATAGCACCAGTGCACCCAGACCGGCCGAGCCGATCGCGTAGCCTTTGGTGACCGCCTTGGTGGTGTTGCCGACCGCATCGAGCGCGTCGGTCGACTTGCGCACCTCCTTCGGCAGCCCCGCCATTTCGGCAATGCCGCCGGCATTGTCAGTGACGGGGCCGAAGGCGTCGAGGGCGACGATCATGCCGGCCAGCGCCAGCATGGTGGCGGTCGCGATCGCGATGCCGAACAGCCCGGCGAGGCTGTAGGTGACCAGGATGCCGGCGATGATCACGATCGCAGGCAACGCGGTCGCTTCCATCGAGATGGCGAGCCCCTGGATCACGTTGGTGCCGTGGCCGGTGACCGAGGACTGGGCGATCGACTTCACCGGACGATAGTCGGTGCCGGTGTAGTATTCGGTGATCCAGATGATCAGCGCGGTGACGACGAGACCAACCACGCCGCACTCGAACAGCGCCATGCCGGTGTAATTGACGCCGTCGAGCTTGCCGAAGCCGATCAGGTAGTAGATCACCAGGGCGATGCCGATCAGCGACAGGATGCCGGTCGCGATCAGGCCCTTGTAGAGCGCGCCCATGATCGACTGGCTCGGCCCGAGCTTGACGAAGAAGGTGCCGATGATCGAGGTGATGATGCAGATGCCGCCGATCGCGAGCGGCAGCGTCATCATGTTGGCGAGGATCGGCGTCTTGGCGAAGAAGATCGCCGCCAGGACCATGGTGGCGACCGCGGTCACCGCATAGGTCTCGAACAGGTCGGCGGCCATGCCGGCGCAGTCGCCCACGTTGTCACCAACGTTGTCGGCGATGGTCGCGGGGTTGCGCGGATCGTCCTCGGGAATGCCGGCCTCGACCTTGCCGACGAGGTCGCCGCCGACGTCCGCACCCTTGGTGAAGATGCCGCCGCCGAGACGGGCGAAGATCGAGATCAGCGAGGCGCCAAAGCCGAGCGCCACCAGGGCGTCGACGACGACACGGCTATCGGGCGCGAGCTTCAGCGAGTGGACCAGGAAGCCGAAATAGAGGGTCACACCCAGCAGCGCGAGACCGGCCACCAGAAGTCCGGTGATGGCGCCCGCCTTGAAGGCGAGCTCCAGGCCGCCGGCGAGCGACGTCGTCGCAGCCTGGGCGGTGCGCACATTGGCGCGCACCGAGACGTTCATACCGATGAAGCCCGCAGCGCCGGACAGGATCGCGCCGATGGCGAAACCAATCGCGACATATAGCCCGAGGAAATAGGCAAGCAGCACGAAGATGACGATGCCGACGATACCGATCGTGGTGTACTGGCGCCGGAGATACGCCTGTGCGCCTTCGCGCACGGCCCCTGCGATCTCCTGCATGCGCGGCGACCCCGCATCCGCGCCCAACACCGAAGACGTCGCCCAAATTGCGTAGGCGACGGAAAGCGCTCCGCAGAGCACTATCAACCATAATGCTGTCATGTGATTTTTGCCTCAGATTCCTTGATGTACCCCCGGCGCCTTTTGTGTTCCGTCGTGCGGTGCGGCGCCTTGATTTTGAACAAAGCCGCCCCCTTGCCCTCAAGGGGCGGCTCCAGTCGGCCGCGAGCTTGCCAAAATCAAATTGAGGGTGCAACGCCGGATAGGGCCGAAAAGGCCGATCTCGGCAGGTATTTAGGACCAAGTGCTGAGAACTAAGATGCCGGGTTGGAGCAATTCCTAGAAGTGGCTGTAGGACAGCCGCGTCAAAAGCAGGTCCTGGCCCTGACCATCCAGGAAGCGCGGCGGCTTCTGCCCTTCCGTGATCGTACCGATCTCGGTCACGGCAACGCCCAGAGCCCGCCCCGCGGCAATCAGCGCGTCGCATTGTGCCGGCGGAGTGGTGCACAGCACCTCGTAGTCATCGCCTCCGGCAAGCAGCGTCTCGACAGACCCGACCTTGTGGGCGCGCAGGCCGGCCGCCGCGGCCGAGAGTGGCACGCTCGTCACGTCGACCGAGGCCGAGACCCCGGACGCGGCGCAGAGCTTGGTCAGATCGCCGGCGAGGCCATCCGAGACGTCCATCGCTGCGGTGGCATGGTCGCGCACCGCCCGCGCCAGCACGTTGCGCGGCTGCGGCACCCGATAGCGCGAGACCAGAAAATCCCGTGCCGCGGGATCGGATGCCAGCGCGGCGGCCGCGGCGCCGCCTTTGAGCACGTCGAGGCCGAGCGCGGCATCGCCGATCGTCCCCGTCACCAGGATGCGGTCGCCCGGCGTTGCGCCGGTCCGGCCGACCATCCGCCCCCGAGGCACACGGCCAAAGGCGGTGATCGAGATCATCTGCGGGCCCGGCGTCGACACCGTGTCGCCGCCGAGCAGAGGACAAGCGAAGGTCTTGGCGTCCTCGCCCAGCGCGTCCGCAAAGGGACGCAGCCAGGCATCCTCCTTGCTGCGCAACGCCAGCGTCAGCACGAAGCCTGCTGGCGTCGCTCCCTTTGCCGCGAGATCGGACAGGTTCACCCGCAGCGCCTTGCGCGCGATGGTGTCAGGCGGATCACCGGCAAGATAATGCACGCCCTCGACGATAGCGTCGGTGGTGACGACGACGTCCTCGCCGGACGAGGACAGGACCGCAGCGTCGTCGACCAGCCCGAACGCGCCGGGATCGGTCGCAAGCGGCTTGAAATAGCGCGCGATGAGGGAGTCTTCGCCGGAGGGATCGTGTGAGGTAGCCATGGATGTCAGCCTCACCCCTCGCTGTCATCGCCCGGCTTGACCGGGCGATCCAGTATTCCAGAGACGGTTACGTAGAATCGACCGGCCGCGGCGTACTGGATCACCCGCCTTCGCGGGTGATGACAGCGGAATATGGGGCAGCCGTCTCGCATCACTTCACCGCCCTCGTGGGAAACTACCCCCGCCCGAACTCGTCGCCGCGAAACTGCCGGCCGATCTGGTCGAGCACGGCGTTCACCATGCCGGTCTCCTCGCGATCGACGAAGGCGTTGGCGACGTCGACATATTCGGAGACCACCACCCGGCCGGGCACGTCCTTGCGGTGCTGGAGCTCATAGGCCCCGGCCCGCAGCACCGCCCGCAGGATCGCCTCGATCCGCTTGAGCGGCCAGCCCTTCGACAGCGCCTCGTCGATCAGGGGATCGAGCTTCTTCTGGTCGCGTACGACGCCGGAGACGACGTCGCGGAAAAAGGCGGCTTCCGCCGGCAGATACGTGTCGCCCTCGACCTCGTTGCCGAGCCAATGGCTTTCGAACTCGGCAAAGATATCGTTAATGCCCGCACCGGCGATGTCCATCTGGTAGAGCGCCTGGACGGCCGCGAGCCGCGCCGCACCGCGCCGGTTCGCCTTCTTCTCCGGAACGCCCGCCGGTTTCTTGATCTCAGCCATGGCTTCAGGCCTGCGCCAGGCGGCGTTTGATGCGCAGCATCGCAAGCGCGGCGCGCGCGGCATCGCCGCCCTTGTTGAGCTCGCTGGCGCGCGCCCGCGCCCAGGCCTGCGCCTCGGTGTTGACGGTGAGGATGCCGTTGCCGAGCGGCAGCTTCCGCGCCACGGCGAGGTCCATCAGCGCGCGCGAGGATTCCTGCGAGACGATCTCGAAATGGATGGTGTCGCCGCGGATCACGCAACCGAGCGCGATCACCGCGTCATACGGCTTGCCGTTCGCCGCCGCGGCATCGACCGCGATGGCCACTGCCGCTGGGATCTCCAGCGCACCGGGAACCGTGATGACGTCATGCGTCAGGCCGGCTGCCTTCAACTCGGCGACTGCGCCGTCCAGCAGCGCGTCCTGGAGATCGTCATAGAACCTTGCCTCGACGACAAGCGCGCGCGCGCCGGAAATGTCGGTCTGGTCCTTCAGGGGTGCGCGCCGCGCGTCTGCCATCGTTCAATCCGTTTCGAAAGGGGTCGGCGCTATGTAGGCGCCGGAAGCATGTAAGCCAAGTTCTAAGAGACCGTCATTTCCGTCAGCCGCGCCGCATAACGGGCCATCAGATCGACCTCGATATTGACCTCGGAGCCCGCCTTCCAGCTGCCGATCGTCGTGACATCAAGCGTGTGCGGAATGATGAGCACCGAAAAGGTCACGTCTGCAACCGTATTGATCGTCAGCGAGACGCCGTCGAGCGTGATCGAGCCCTTGGTGGCGATGAATCGTGCCAGCTCCCGCGTCGTCGAGAGCACGAACCGCGCCATATCCGGCAAGTCCTCGCGGCTGACGATGGTTGCAATGCCGTCGGCGTGGCCGGCGACGATATGGCCGCCGAGCTCATCGCCGATCTTCAGCGCGCGCTCGAGGTTGAGCTTCGTCCCGACCTTCCAGTGCTTGGCCGTCGTCAGCGCCAGCGTCTCGGCCGCGGTATCGACCTCGAACCAGGTCCTTTGCTTAGAGTCCCTGCCGTCCGCAACGCCCGAGGCGACCACGGTCAGGCAGACGCCGTTGCAGGCGATCGAGGCGCCGTCCGCAATGGTGCTCTGATCGTAGCCGCAGGCGATGCGTAGCCGGTGCAGCTGGCCCTGCGCCGTTGGCGTGAAGCTGACGATCTCGCCGATATCGGTGACAATGCCGGTGAACATTACGCGCGCTCGTAGATGGTGAGAGTATCCTTGCCGTAGGCCTCGCTAGCATGAACCTTGTAGGCCGGCGACTGCGTGATTTTCGACAGGGGCAATGCATCGAGCGCATCGACGCCGCCGTCGCCGACCGCTTCCGCGCCGCGGAACAGCCAAATCTCGTCGACGAGATCGGCCGCGACGAACGAAGCCGCAATGCGGCTGCCGCCCTCGACCATCAGCCGCGTGATGCCCTTCTCCCCCAGCACATGCAGCACGGCAGAAAGATCGAGCCCGGATGCACTCCCCGCAGGCATGCGCATGATTTGCGCACCGGCCGCGCCAAGGCGTGTCGCGGCGGCCGCTTCCGCAAGCTCGGAAGCGATCACCCAAAGCGGCGTCTCGCGCGCGGATCGAACCAGCTGGCTCGATGCGGGTATGCGCAGGCTGCGGTCGAGCACCACACGCACCGGCGAGCGCTCCGCCATGCCCGGCAGGCGGCAGTTGAGCTGCGGATCATCCGCCAGCACCGTGCCGATCCCGACCAGGATGGCGTCGCTCTGCGCGCGCAGAAGATGCACGCGATTGCGCACCGCCTCGCCGGTGATCGCGAGCGGTTTACCGCCGGCCGCGCCGATCTTGCCGTCGGGCGAGACCGCGAGCTTCAGGATCACATGCGGACGCTTGTCCCGGATGCGGCGGAAATGGCCGGCATGGTCGAACGCGGCCTCCGCCGCGCAAAGACCGACATCCACCGTGATGCCGGCAGCGCGCAGGCGCGCATGGCCCTGCCCCGCCACTTCCGGATTGGGGTCCTCGATCGCGGCCACCACCCGATTGATGCCGGCGGCGATCACCGCATCGGCGCAAGGCGGCGACTTGCCGAAATGCGAGCACGGCTCCAGCGTGACATAGAGCGTGGCGCCCCGCGCAGCCTCGCCGGCGCGCCGCAACGCTTCGGGCTCGCCATGCGGCCGTCCGCCCGGCTGCGTCCAGCCGCGGCCGACGATGACGCCATCCTTGGCGATGACGGCGCCCACGGCCGGATTGGGCCAGGTCCGCCCCTGCCCGCGCCTGCCCAGCACGAGCGCCAGCTCCATGAAACGGCGATCAGCATCCTTGGCCTCGCGGGCCTTCTGCGCGAACTGGTCTTCCAGGATGCGGAAGATCATTTGCGGATCGCGGCGAGCCGCGCTTCCTCCTCACCGGAGAGCTCGCCGAGTACGTCGGCGAAATCCTTGGCCTCGCGGAAATTGCGGTAGACCGAGGCAAAGCGCACATAGGCGACGTCGTCGAGCGTGCGCAGATGCTCCATCACGGTCTCGCCGATCACCTCCGAGGAGATCTCGGCCTCACCTCCGGTCTCGAGCTCGCGCACGATGGTGGAGACCATCTTCTCGACCCGCTCCGGCTCGACCTGCCGCTTGCGAAGCGAGATCTGGACCGAGCGCATCAGCTTGTCGCGGTCGAACGGCACGCGGCGGCCGTTGCGCTTGATCACCGTGAGCTCGCGCAGCTGCACGCGCTCGAAGGTGGTGAAGCGAAAATTGCAGGCGACGCACACGCGCCGCCTGCGGATCACGGACGAGTCCTCGGTCGGACGCGAGTCCTTTACCTGCGTATCGAGACTGTTGCAGTTCGGGCAGCGCATCCGTGTACCTTGAAAGGTTTTCTTGGACCTTACTGATAGATCGGAAACCGGTCGGTGAGCGCCTTGACCCGTTCCTTGATCGCAGCCTCCACCAGCGGCGCCTTGCCGTCGGAGGATTGCGCGATCGCGTTGAGGACCTCGGCGATCATGCCGCCGACCTGCTGGAATTCGGCGACGCCGAAGCCGCGGCTGGTCGCAGCCGGCGTGCCGAGCCGAATGCCCGAGGTGACGAAGGGCGATTCCGGATCGAACGGAATGCCGTTCTTGTTGCAGGTGATGGCGGCGCGGACCAGCGCCTTCTCCGAGACGTTGCCCTTCAGGCCCTTCGGCCTGAGATCGACCAGCATCAGATGATTGTCGGTGCCGCCGGAGACGATGTCGAGACCATGACCCTTCAGGGTCTCGGCCAAGGCCTTGGCGTTCTCGACGATGTTCTTGGCGTAGACCTTGAAGTCCGGACGCAGCGCCTCGCCGAAGGCGACCGCCTTCGCCGCAATCACGTGCATCAGGGGACCGCCCTGCAGTCCCGGGAAGATCGCCGAGTTGAGCTTCTTGGTCAGCGTCTCGTCATTCCACAGCATGAGGCCGCCGCGCGGACCGCGCAGCGACTTGTGCGTCGTGGTGGTGGTGACGTGCGCGTACGGCACGGGCGAAGCATGCACGCCGCCGGCGACGAGCCCGGCGAAATGCGCCATGTCGACCAGGAGATAGGCGCCGACGCTGTCGGCGATCTCGCGGAAGCGCTTGAAATCCCAGGCGCGCGAATAGGCGGAGCCGCCGGCGATGATCAGCTTCGGCTTGACCTGCTCGGCCTGCTTGGCGACCGCATCCATGTCGATGATCTGGTCCTCGCGGCGCACCGTGTAGTGCGCGGCCTTGAACCACTTGCCGCTCATGTTGACGGGCGAGCCATGGGTGAGATGGCCGCCGGCGGCGAGATCGAGACCCATGAAGGTGTCGCCGGGCTGCAGCAGCGCCAGGAACACCGCCTGGTTCATCTGGCTGCCGGAGTTCGGCTGCACGTTGGCGAAATTGGCGCCGAACAGCTTCTTGGCGCGATCGATCGCAAGGTTCTCGGCGACGTCGACCCACTCACAACCGCCATAGTAGCGCGCGCCCGGATAACCTTCCGCGTATTTGTTGGTCATGACCGAACCCTGCGCTTCCAGCACGGCCCGGCTGACGATGTTCTCGGAGGCGATCAACTCGACCTCGTGGCGCTGCCGGCCGAGCTCGCCCTTGATGGCGGCGGCGATTTCCGGATCGGCCTGCTCGAGCGAGGCGGTGAAAAACGAATCGGGCGCGGAGGCGGTTTTTGCGAGGGTCATCTTGCGAATATCTCCACCGCCGCAGCCTTTTGGCGGGCTACGGGCGGGTCTGGTGTGGCGGTCGGAAGCACGCGCGATCTACCACATCGGCCGCAACAGGCCAAGCATTTGCGGGTCGGGCCTGATATTTATGCAAGATATGGTGGGATTGAGGGTTTCAGCCTGGGAGCGGTTTTGCAAGACCCTGCCCATCAATATCCGGGTGGGGCCGCTTTGGGCCTCATCTTTTGCCAGCTGCCATCGGGCGCAGCCGGCGCCCCTCCTCACAGCCCCGTATACCCCGCTTTCACCGGGTCGACGCTGCCGTCGAGCTGGCGCAGATAGGTCAGGCCGCAGACGGTCAACCTGTGGGTGTCGGTCTCGCCGGCTTCCATCAGGATATTGAGGTAGTTCGTGACCTTTTCACGCGCCTCGGCGCTGGCCGCCGCGGTGCGGTTGGCGAGCAGGTCATAGGTCTGCATGATGCGGTCGATGGCGGCTTCCATGGCATCCTCTGGTTCGTCGGGATCTTGGGGGTTTTGATCAGGCAACCGCTCCGGCCTCGGTCTGCGCCTGGAACCGGGCGATGGCCTTGTTGGCCAGCCTGATCTTGTTGAATTCGCCCTGTTGAAGCAGCTTGACGATCAGGCCGAGCAGGCGTTCATCGGTGACGAGAGTGTCCGGGATCGCCCCGGAGCGGCGAAGGTAGTTTGCGGCGATGGCATAGGCCTCGCTGACGAGTTCCACGTTCATCACCTGAAGCCCGCGCTCGACCAGCATCGACGTTTCTCCGATCCGAAGGAGATAAGTGCCGAGCCGGGAACTGGTTCCTGGCAGCCAGGGATTTTTTCGCAGGTGCAAAAACATCAACGCACCGGTCCGGGGGCAACTCCGGACCGGCGCGCTTGGGGAAGTCAGGCACGTTCGGGAGGGCTGCCGGTCTTGTTGCGGGCCGGCTTCGCCCTGATCCCATTAAAACTCAGAGGCGATAGAGGATCTGGTCGGTCCAGAACCGCTCGAGACGGTGCAGCGACTTGTTGAGGGTCGCGAACTCGTCGCCGGAGATGCCGCCGACCTGCTCCACCGTCTTGACGTGCTTCTGGTAGAGCGTGTCGACGATGCGACGGACTTCCTGGCCCTGCGGGGTCAGGCGGATGCGCACCGAGCGGCGATCGACGCGCGAGCGCTGATGATCGAGGAAGCCGAGCTCGACGAGCTTCTTCAGATTGTAGGAGACGTTGGAGCCGAGATAGTAACCGCGCGTGCGCAATTCGCCCGCGGTCAGCTCCTTGTCGCCGATGTTGTAGAGCAAGAGCGCCTGGACCGAGTTGATGTCCGCACGGCCGCGGCGATCGAATTCATCCTTGATCACGTCGAGGAGACGGCGATGCAGCCGCTCCACCAGAGTCAAAGCTTCCAGATAGAGCGACTGCACCGAACCCTGCTGGCCGGAGACGCGCTCTGCGGTATCTGCCGCAGTTGCGACGGCTTTCATCATGACACTTCCCCTGTTGTCGTTTTTATCGACACTTATTCGACGAAACTTGTGTCCCGTCTGATAGCTGCAACTTAAGGGGCGCGTTTGAAGATCGGCTTAAATAAGAGAATAAAGAGATCATGAATTTAAGACAGTGAATTGCGCATTAAGCCTGTGCCACAAGCACTTTTCGAAAGCCTCTGTTGACCTTCGCAAGGTCCTGTTCACCCTCCGTCCGCCCCTGTTGTCGCATTCCAGAACAGCCCCGCCCTGTTTCGAAACGCATGCGTAAGAGCTGTGGCGGAACCGGCTGGTCAATGAAAACTTACCGCGAATTTTAGGCAACCAGCGGTCAACCAAACGCGCACAACTCCGCTCGTGTCCCGGAAGAGCGAAGCGAAGATCCGGGAAGCCCCAAACGAGATGTCGAAGAGATGGGCCCCGGCTCTGCAACGCGTCACGTCGCAAGCGCGGCGCGCTGCCCTGCGCCGGGGCACGAGAGCATCTATCTAAGCCGTTGCTGCGCTACGGCGGCCGCTCGCGCGCGGCCATCCAGGCGAGCGCGAGATATGCGGCGAGCATGAAGACCTCGACGCCGACCACGACGAGGCTGCCGCCGTAGATCCCCGGGAACATCAGCTCGATGACGGCCATCGACACCACGGTCGTCAGCCACACCACCGCGCCCCATGGCGTCGCGAGCCAGAGGCCGACGGCGGCGACGAGTTCGATCACGGCGAAGTAGACGGTCGCGGCCTGCCAGGCCATCGACTGGTTCTCGAACGCCTCGTCCTCGCCGCCGACGAAGCCCGTGACCTGCGCCCAGTGATAGAGACCTTTCAGGATCGAGAGCAGCGCCATCACCCGCAGGAAAAGCACCAGCCGGCGGGTCCAGACATTATCGTCGGACTCCGAGCGCTCCGAGGAGATCGCCGCCACCGAGAGCGCGCTCTCTCGGGCAGTGTCTCGGGCGGCGTCCCTGGCACTGGCGCCGCCCTGGGCCGCATCGCGGGTGGAGATCTCGGACATGGCCCCTTCTGGCTGCTTCGGCCCGCAAAATCAATCGGCTCCCATCCCTTGCGGCAGGTCAAGCCGCGGTGACGGGAACCGTGCGAGCTGGTATAAGAATAATTCCAGCCGGAGGAAGAGTAATGGCGATCAAATACGGACGTCCGATCGAATTGCGCGACGTTTCGCGCCGGGACAGCACGGCAGTGCCGCATGCCCTCGATCTGACCGTCCGCCCGCGCCGCAACCGCAAGGCCGAGTGGGCCCGGCGCATGGTGCGCGAGAACGTCCTCACCACCGACGATCTGATCTGGCCGCTGTTCCTGATCGACGGCACCAACCAGCGCGAGCAGGTCGCCTCGATGCCCGGCGTCGACCGCCTCAGCGTCGACCAGGCCGTGCGCGAGGCCGAGCGCGCCATGAAGCTGACCATCCCCTGCATCGCGCTGTTTCCCTACACCGATCCCGCCTTGCGCGATGAGGAAGGCTCCGAAGCCACCAACCCGAACAACCTGGTCTGCCAGGCCGTGCGCGCGATCAAGAAGGAGTTTCCGGAGATCGGAATCCTCTGCGACGTCGCGCTCGATCCCTTCACCAGCCACGGCCATGACGGCCTGATCTCCGACGGCAAGATTTTGAACGACGAGACGGTCGCCGTGCTGGTGCGCCAGGCCTTGGTGCAGGCCGAAGCCGGCTGCGACATCATCGCGCCCTCCGACATGATGGACGGCCGCGTCGCCGCGATCCGCGAGGGGATGGATCGCGCCGGCCTGCTCGACGTGCAGATCATGGCCTATGCGGCCAAATACGCCTCCGCCTTTTATGGCCCGTTCCGTGACGCCATCGGCTCGGCCAAGACGCTCACCGGCGACAAGCGCACCTATCAGATGGACAGCGCCAACACCGATGAAGCGCTGCGCGAGGTCGAGCTCGACATCGCCGAGGGCGCCGACATGGTGATGGTGAAGCCCGGCATGCCCTATCTCG
Source organism: Bradyrhizobium sp. CCBAU 11357 (assembly GCF_028128865.1). Taxonomy (NCBI): domain Bacteria; kingdom Pseudomonadati; phylum Pseudomonadota; class Alphaproteobacteria; order Hyphomicrobiales; family Nitrobacteraceae; genus Bradyrhizobium; species Bradyrhizobium sp. CCBAU 11357. The sequence goes on from NZ_LBJW01000016.1 coordinate 156,683, forward strand.
ACGTGGTCCGCCGCGTGAAGGACACCTTTGCGATGCCGACCTTCGCCTATCAAGTCTCCGGCGAATACGCGATGATCGCCGCGGCCGCGAACAACGGCTGGCTCGACGGCGACCGCGCCATGATGGAAAGCCTGCTCGCCTTCAAGCGCGCCGGCGCCGACGGCGTGCTGAGCTATTTTGCGCCGAAGGCGGCGGAGAAGCTGCGCAGCCAAGGGTAAGGTCTCGTAGGGTGGGCAAAGCGAAAGCGTGCCTACCAATTCATCCATCGCGTACCACGGCGGACAATCGTGGGCACGGCGCTGCGCGCCTTTGCCCACCCTACAGCATCCGCGCTTGTGACCTCCCCCGCCCCCGAATCGCCGGAATATTTCGGCTTGCTGCCGCCCGCGCGCCCTTGGCACGGGCATGGCCTGTTCCCATGTCCTGCGACGGGGGCTTCGCTGGGAGAACGGACTATGTCGTACGACTCGGGCAATTCAGGCGCCTGGCGCAGTGACGGCGCCATGCAACCGCACGCCTACGACCCCGACCTGCATCCGGAGCTGTTCCGGGGTGTTGCGACGCGGCGGGTGTTCGCCTTCCTGATCGACCTCGTCATCGTCTCGGTGCCGGTGATCCTCGGCTATATCTTCATCTTCGTGTTCGGCGTGGTCACGCTCGGCTTCGGTTTCCTCCTTTATGGGATCGCCTGGCCGGCCTCCGTGATCTGGGCCATCGTCTATTACGGCGCCAGCATCGGCGGTGCGTCCTCCGCCACGGTCGGCATGCGCCTGATGGATCTGGAGCTGCGCACCTGGTACGGCGCGCCCGGCTATTTCGTGCTCGGCGCCACCCATGCCGTGCTGTTCTGGGTAACGGTCTCGTTCCTGTCGCCGTTCGTGGTTCTGGTCGGCCTGTTCAACGGCCGCCGTCGCCTGCTGCACGACTTCGTGCTGGGAACGGTGGTGATCAACAATTCGGTTCGCATCCCCGCACCCCAGGCGGCGCGAACGTGGTGAGCTAATCGATTGACCGGGGGCTTCTGGAGCGCGATGCTGATGCCTGTTTTGGAGGCCCACGACGTCCCTTGACCCAGCACTCGCGCGACACCCCACAATTTTACCTCACGGCGCCCTCCCCCTGCCCGTATTTGCCGGGTCGGCATGAGCGCAAGGTGTTCACGCATCTGGTTGGGGACCGCGCCGGTGACCTCAACGATCTCTTGACCCATGGCGGCTTCCGCCGCAGCCAGTCGATCGCCTACCGGCCGGCCTGCGACCAGTGCCGTGCCTGCGTCTCGGTCCGGGTCATCGCCAACGAGTTCCGCCCCTCGCGCAACTTCCGCAAGGTGATGGCCCGCAACGCCGACATCATCGGCGAGCAGCGCAGTGCGGTGCCGACCTCCGAGCAGTATTCGGTGTTCCGCGCCTATCTCGACGCCCGCCACCGCCACGGCGGCATGGCCGACATGACCGTGCTCGACTACGCCATGATGGTCGAGGACAGCCATGTCGAGACCCGCATCATCGAATACCGCAAGCGCGGCCCCGACAGCGGCCTCACCGGTCGCGGCGAGGAACTGATCGCGGTGGCGCTCACGGACGTCCTCAGCGACGGCCTGTCGATGGTCTATTCGTTCTTCGATCCTGGCCAGGTCAGCCGCTCGATGGGCACCTTCATGATCCTCGACCACATCGCCCGCGCGCGACGTCAGGGGCTGCCTTACGTCTATCTCGGCTACTGGATCGAGGGCTCCAAGAAGATGGACTACAAAGCCCGCTTCCTGCCGCAGCAGCGCCTTGCCCCGTCAGGCTGGCTGCGCATCGACGCGCAGGGCGACACGGCATCCGAGCCACAGGATTAGCTCAGCTAACGCGCACTCGCTCTCTGTCATGCCCCGCGAAGGCGGGGCATCCAGTACGCCGCAGCTTCTCGGTCCTATCGCAGGCCTCACCGAGTACTGGATCGCCCGCCTTCGCGGGCGATGACAGCAACGTGGCGGCGCCACTCACCCGAACAGCGTATCGGCCAGCAGCTTCACGTTCAAAATCACGATAACGCCGGCGACGATCCAGGCGACCGCGGCGACCGATGTCGGTATCGCAAACTGGCCCATCTTGCGGCGGTCGGAGACGAAGCGGACCAGCGGGATCACCGCGAAAGGCAGCTGCATTGACAGCACGACCTGGCTGAACACCAGCAAATCCGCCGTGCCGCGCTCGCCATAGATCGCCGTGACGATGATCACGGGGACAATGGCAATGCCGCGCGTGAGCAGGCGGCGCGCCCAGCTGGGCAGGCGCAGGTTGAGAAAGCCCTCCATCACGATCTGGCCGGCGAGCGTCGCGGTGACCGTCGAATTGAGGCCCGAGGCGAGCAGCGCCACCGCGAACAGCGTCGAGGCGATGCCGAGACCGAGCAACGGCGACAACAGCTCGAAGGCCTGTCCGATCTCGGCGACGTCGGAATGACCGCTCTTGTGGAAGGTCGCAGCGGCCACGACGAGGATCGCTGCGTTGATGAACAGCGCCAGCATCAGCGCGATGGTCGAGTCCGTCGTCGCCCATTTGATCGCTTCGCGGCGGCCGGTGTCGTTACGCTCATAGGCGCGCGTCTGCACGATCGAGGAGTGCAGGTAGAGGTTATGCGGCATCACGGTGGCGCCGATGATGCCGATCGCGATGTAGAGCATGTCGGAATTGGTGAAGATCTCGCTCTTCGGCACGAAGCCGCGCAAGACCTCCGCCACCGGCGGAGCCGCCGCCGCGATCTGAACCACGAAGCAGACCGCGATCACCGCCAGCAGCGCGATGACGAAAGCCTCCAGGAAGCGGAAACCACGGTTCATCAGGATCAGAAGCAGGAACGCATCGAGCGCGGCGAGCAATGCGCCGCCGATCAGGGGAATGCCGAACAGAAGTTTCAATGCGATCGCCGTGCCGATCACCTCGGCGAGATCGCAGGCGATGATCGCCGCCTCACAGGCGAGCCAGAGCAGGAAGTTCACCGCCGGCGAATAGGTGGCGCGGCAGGCCTGGGCGAGATCGCGGTCGGTGACAATGCCGAGCCGCGCGGCCAGCGACTGGAGCAGAATCGCCATCAAATTCGAGAGCAGGATGACGGAGAGCAGCGTGTAGCCGAACTTCGACCCGCCGGCGAGGTCGGTCGCCCAATTGCCGGGGTCCATGTAGCCGACCGAGACGAGGTAGCCCGGCCCGACGAAGGCCAGCAGCCGCCGCCACCACCGCCCCGCGGCGGGAATGGCAACCGTGGAATTGACCTCAGCGAGGCTCTTGGTGGTGGGCGCATCAGTGCGCCAGCCGGCGACGTCAGGCGTCATGTGGGGTGATCGGGCATCCATATCGGCAGAATACCCAACTTCGTTCTTATTGCAACTCATTTGCAACTGCATCTAGCGGCAAACGTTACCGCCTCGGACTCGTGGGAAATCGCCTCTTGTCGGGAAGCGGGTGGGTTTGGTGGTCGTCGGGGGCCAACATTGGCGCAAATTCGCCCTAGCAGGATATGCGCCATGTCAACGCCCCCTCGCCTCCCTGGCACTTTCAACCGCCTCGCCTGGTCGAATCTCGCCGCGCAGTCGGCCGAGCAGATTGCGCTCGCGGCAGCGCCCATCGTCGCCGTGCTGACGCTGGGCGTTGCCGAAGGGCAGACCGGCCTGCTGCAGACCGCGCTCACCCTGCCTTTCGTCCTGTTCGCCATCCCCGCCGGCGTGCTCGCCGACCGCATCTCCCGCCGCAGGCTGATGGCGAGCGCCGAGGCGCTGCGGGCGGTGGCGCTGGCGGCCATCGTGCTCCTGCTCGCGCTGGAAGGCCTCAACTTGCCGCTGCTGGCCCTGCTCGGCTTCGCCGCGGTGTGCGGCACCGTGGTCTACAGCGTGGCGGCGCCGGCGCTGGTGCCCTCGCTGGTGAGCTCCGACCTGCTGCCGGCGGCGAATGCGCGCATCGAGCTGGCGCGCACCATCGCCTTCGCCAGCGGCCCTGCACTCGGCGGTGCGCTGGTGGGATGGTGGGGAGCGAGCCCGGCGTTCGGCTTTGCCGCGGCGCTATCGGCAATTGCCGTCGTGCTGCTGTCCGGCATCTACGAGCCCGCGCGCGCGCCTGCGCCGCGACGGCATCCGCTCCAGGACGTCCGCGAGGGCGCGGCCTTCGTGTTCCACCATCCGCTGCTGCGGCCGGTGTTCATCACCCAGTTCATCTTCAACACCGGCTGGTTCCTGCAGATCGCGGTGTTCGTGCCCTACGCCGTGCGCCATCTCGGCCTCAGCGCCGCCGGTATCGGCACGGTGCTGACGATGTACGGCGTCGGCATGGTGATCGGCGCGCTCCTCGCCACCCGCGTGATGCAGCGCATCGCCTTTGGCACCGTGGTGGGGCTCGGCCCCGTCACCGGCTTCGTCGCCGCCCTGATGATGGCATCGACGGTGCTGGTCCCCTCGCCCTGGCTTGCCGGCTTGAGCTTCTTCCTGCTCGGCGTCGGCCCGATCCTGTGGGTGATCTCGACCACGACGCTGCGCCAGTCCGTGACGCCGCCGCGCCTGCTCGGCCGCGTCTCCGCCATCAACATCATGAGCTACGGCGCCCGCCCGCTCGGCTCGGCGCTGGGCGCGATCGTCGGCGGCTTCTGGAGCGCGGAAGCGTGCCTCTATCTCGCCGCCGCCGTGTTCGGCGTGCAGGCGCTGGTGATCCTGCTGTCACCGGCGGTGGGACTGGACCGGCAGCCGGACATGGTGGGAGATGAAGCGGCGGCGCGGTGTTAGCCACAGCCGTCATTGCGAGCGCAGCGAAGCAATCCAGAATCCTTCCGCAGAGACAGACTGGATTGCTTCGTCGCAAGGGCTCCTCGCAATGACGTATGTTGAGACCGCGGAGACTAACCCGCCAGGTAACGCTCGTAACTTCCCCTCACCGGCTCGCTCGCATCGACTTCCGGATCGAGCGTATAGAGATCCTGCGCGCGGCCGATTCCCCGCAGCGCATAGCGGCCAGTGGAGACGAGGTAGCGGCGGCCGGCGGCGTCGAGGCCCTTGTAAAACTCGGACGAGGCCAGCAGCTCGCGATCGACCGAGCGGCTCATCGAAGCGATGCGGCTGACCTCGTTGACGGTCGGGCCGACCACGGTGAAATCAAGCCGGTCCTCGCTGCCGATATTGCCGTAGAAGACCTCGCCGACATGCAGGCCGATATAGGCCGACGTGGTCGGACGGCCCTCCGCCGCGCGCCGCTCGTTCAGCGCGGCGACGTTCTTGCGGAACAGGTGCTCGGCGCGGAGCGCCGCACGCCGCGCATCCGCCATGTCCTCGCCCCAGAACATCGCGAGCACGCCGTCGCCGATCAGCTTCAGCACGTCGCCGCCGGCTTCGTGGATCGGATCGATCACGGCCTGCGCGTAGTCGTTGAGGAATGGAATGATCTCGTCGGGACCGATGCTCTCGCTGATCCCCGTCGAGCCGCGCAAATCCGAATACCACAGCACGGCGTTGATGCGCTCGGTGACGCCGCGCGAGATGCGCCCGCGCAGCACCTGCTCGGAGGCGTCACGGCCGAGATAGACCCGGCCGAGCGTGCGCGCGATGTCGACCTGCTGCGCCGACTTGATCGCAAGCCCCAGCACCGGAACCAGATCGCGCAGCGCTTCCAGCTCCAGTCCTGAGAAACCGCTCTCGCGGCGGGTGGTCCAGCAGGAATAGAGGCAATCCATCAGGCCGAGCGCGCCGTTCTCGCCGAAGCGGTGGACGAAGGCGAGATAGTGCTTGTGGCCCTTCTCGGCGAGCTCGCCGATCTGCGAGAAATCCATCGACGGCGCATCGGCGAGATCGATCACCATCTCGTCGTCGCCATTCTCGAGCATGTGGAAGAACACCGAGCGGCGCCAGCTCTTGGCGGCGTCGCCGTCTGCGGTCGAGCCGTATTCGAAGGCATCGCTCTCGTTGCTGGGACGATCGCTCCAGCGGAAGCCGCGGCCCTCATAGATCGGATGCAGCGTGTCGATGACGACGAGGCCACGCGACAGTTCCAGCCCCTCGGCGCAACAGCGCTCGCAGAAGCCGCGGAGCAGTTCATTTTCAGGCAGGCCCGTGAGCCCCTGGCCGGTCAGCCAGTTCATCAGCGAAAGGCGCGAGGTGACTTGCATACTCCATTATGGCGTGCATTCGTGACGAGCGGAAGGCGGATGTCCGTATACAACCAAAAGGCTCCCCGTCGGCAGCAGGTCGAATATGCCGCAGACGCTGTTGACGCGCTCTCGCCGCGAGTTGCAAATGCGCCGATGACACGGCCGATCAGAAATACGAGGACATGACCCAGCGCCAGCTTCCGATCATCCTGGCGCTCGGCACCACGCAGACCCTGGCCTGGGCCTCCAGCTATTATCTGCCGGCGCTGCTCGCCGACCCCATGGGGCGCGATCTCGGTGTCTCCTCCAACTGGATCTTCGGCGCGTTCTCGGCCGCGCTGGTGATCTCCGCGATGCTCGGCCCGCGCATCGGACGGCAGATCGATCTCGTCGGCGGCCGTCAGGTGCTGTCGGCCTCCAACCTGACCATTGCCGCCGGGCTCGTGCTGCTCGGCCTCTCGCAGTCCGTGACGGTGATGGCGATCGCCTGGCTGGTGCTCGGCATCGGCATGGCGATGGGACTCTACGATGCCGCCTTCGCCGCTTTGGGGCGCATCTACGGCACCGAGGCGCGCCGGTCGATCACCGGCATCACGCTGATGGCGGGCTTCGCCTCCACCGTCGGCTGGCCGCTCACCGCATGGGGCCTCGCCCATATCGGCTGGCGCGAGACCTGTTTTGCCTGGGCCGCTGCCAACATCCTGATCGGCCTGCCGCTCAACTTCTTCATGCTGCCGGCGATCAAGGGCGCCAAGCAGGCGGCGGCCACGGCCGAGAAGCCGCATGTGCCGCTCGACCGCACCATGATCTTGCTTGCCTTCATCTTCGCGGCGGTCTGGACCGTCACCGGCGCGATGGCCGCGCATTTCCCGCGCATCCTGGAGACGACGGGGGCTACGCCCACCGAAGCGATCGCGGCCGGCGCATTGATCGGCCCGGCGCAAGTCGGTGCCCGCATGCTGGAGGCCGGCTTCCTCAGCCGCTTCCATCCGCTGTGGTCGACACGGCTCGCCTGCCTCACCCACCCGGTCGGCGCCGTGATCGTCGCGATCTTCGGCGGCGCTGCGGCGAGCGCGTTCGCGTTGTTCCACGGCTCCGGCAACGGCATTCTGACCATCGCGCGCGGCACGCTGCCGCTGTCGATCTTCGGTCCGAAGGATTTCGGCTATCGCCTCGGCATCATCGGCGCACCGGCACGGATGGCGCAGGCGGTGGCGCCGCTCGCCTTCGGCCTGCTCATCGACCTCATGGGCGCCAAGGTGCTGATCGTCTCATCCGCACTCAGCCTCTCGGCACTGGCAGCGCTGTTCCTGATCCGCGCCGGCCGGCGGCCGGATTGACCGCACCAATGGTTTCGCGCACAAGCGTTCCATGAGCAACGACAACAGCCCGCCACGCACCTTCAAGGGCCTCTTGCGCTGGGCGACCACGCCGCCACAGGCCTGGGGCGTCTATCTGCTCGCCGTCCTGCTGGTCTGGCTGCTCTCGTTCTACGCCGGCACGCTGAAGCCGAAGAAGACGCCGGAGACGAGCCCGCCGACGACGACCGCGCCGAAGAGTTAAGCCGCCTTCGCCTCGCTGGTCGCAATCCCGATGCCGGCGAATACTGCGACGAGCCCGGCCAGAAGATTGGCCGTGATCGGCTCGTCGATCAGCAGCGCCGCCAACAGAGCGGCGGCGATCGGATTGACCGTCATCGTATTGGCGACCCGGGTCGGCGTCGCCCGCGCCAGCGCCATGACCCAGAGGATGAAGGCGAGCGCGCCGCCGCCGATGCCGAGATAAACGCCGGCAATCCATTGTGCCGCCGTGAAGTGCTCGAGCGCTGCAAAGCTGCCCTTCGCCAAACCCGCCAGCACCAGCACGACGGCGCCCGCGCCCATGCCGACGGTGAGAAAACCGAGCGCGCTCGAGCGCTGCATCAACGGTCGCGACAGCACGTTGTAAAACGCCATGCAGAACACCGCGCCGGTCATGATCAGCTCGCCGCGCCACGCGCCCGGCGGGCTTTGCGCGAGGCCCGCCGCCAGCGCCGCCGACACGCCGAGCACGGCGATACCCACACCCATCATCTTGCGTGCCGTCAATTGTTCCACGCCGAGAATTGCGCCGACCATCATGGTGTGCAGCGGCAGCGTCGCCAGCGCGAGACTGGCGCGCGCCGCCGTCGTGTAGGAGACCGCGATGTTGTAGCGAATGAAGAACAAGCCGAAGAAGCAGATGCCGAGCAGCATCACTGCTGGCCAGTCTGGCCGCTGCGGCCAGCGCGCGCCGAGCAGAAGCGCGCAAGGCAACAGGCAGAGAAAACCGATCCCCCAACGCAGGGCCGCGAGCAGGATGGGATCGGCGCCGCCGACGAGGTAGCGGGTGATGGCCGCGGCAGTCCCGCCGAAGCTGCTCGACGCCAGCGCTATCGCAACCCCGCCCCATTCGCCCACTGCCATCTCCTGTCACGGAGTTCCTTTGGGCTTAGCACGTTCATGCTGCCAGCACTGTGGCAGCAGCATTTCTTGAAAAGCGCGTCCGTTCGTGCGGATGCCTCAATGCGGACAGGTCTCGACCTCGACCGTGACGTGGCTGAGGCCCTTCAGCCCCGCGAGCCGCCGCTTGTAGATGGCCGGCTGCTTCGGCTTGTCCGACACGACCGAGAGCAGCACGGCGCAGTGGCCGGGTCCGACCTGCCAGAGATGCAGGTCGGTGACGCGATCCTCGCCGACCTCCATGCGGGCGCGGATCACCCGCTCCAGCTTCTCGTCGGCGCGCACGTCGAGCAGCACCGCACCGGATGACTTGATCAGGCCGAATGCCCAGCTTCCGATCACAACGCTGCCGATCAGGCCCACCGCCGGATCGGCCCAGACCCAGCCGGAATACATGGCGACGGCAAGGGCCGCGATCGCCAGCACGGACGTTGCGGCATCGGTCATGACATGGACATAGGCCGCGCAAAGGTTGTTGTCGCGGTGATGGTGATGATGGCCGTGATGATCGTGGTCGTGGCCATGATCGTCGTGGTCATCATGCGCATGGCCATGACCGTGATGGTGATGATCATGGCTGTCGCGCAGCAGCCAAACGCTGGCGAGGTTGACGCACAGCCCGAGAGCGGCCACCGCGATCGCCTCGCCATAGACGATCGGCACCGGGTTGATCAGCCGCAGCACGCTCTCATAGGCGATCTCGACCGCGATCAGGCCGAGGATGATCGCGCTGGCGAAGGCGGCAAGATCGCCGAACTTGCCGGTGCCGAAGGTGAAATGCGCGTTGCCCAGATGCCGCCGCGCGAAGCGATAGGCGAAGGCGGCAATGCCGAGCGCCGCCGCATGCGTGCCCATGTGCCAGCCGTCGGCGAGCAGCGCCATCGAACCGAACAGCGAGCCGGCGACGATCTCGCCGACCATCATGACCAACGTCAGCACCACCACGAACCAGGTGCGCCGCTCGTTCTCGTCGTGCTTCTCGCCCAGGAAGGCGTGGTCATGGGTCCATTGTTCGATGGAATGGGAATGCATCGAATTCTCCAGAAAATTCAGGTCCGTTGGCCTGCAATATAGACGGCAGGCAGCAATTTTCTAAGGTCCAATCGTCCCGCGGATTGACAGTGCTTCTTAGTTTCGCTGTAATCTGCGCCATGGGGATTTGAGCGATCTCCCCACGAGGCGACAGGCCCAAGCATCGCGTCCCGTTTAGTTCTTGCGAGGACGCATCATGTCTACATTCACGACCATATCATCCGACAAAATGGCACGCCTGATCGGCACGGCGAACGCGCCTGTTCTGATCGATGTGCGCACCGAGCAGGATTTTGCCGCCGACCGGCGGCTGATTCCCGGCTCGCTCAAGCTCAGCCACGACAACGTGACGGACTGGGCCGGCGCCTTCGCCGGCCGCCGCGCCGTCGTCTCCTGCCTTCGCGGCGAGAAGCTCGCGCAAGGCACCGCGGCCTGGTTGCGCCAGCTCGGCGCGCAGGCCGAGACGCTGGAGGGCGGCTTCGAGGGCTGGAAGGCAGCCAAGCTGCCGCTGGTCGACGCCCGCAAGCTGCCGCCGCGCGATGCCAAGGGACGCACCGTCTGGGTGACGCGGGCACGGCCGAAGGTCGACCGCATCGCCTGCCCGTGGCTGATCCGCCGCTTCGTCGATCCCAATGCGGTGTTCCTCTATGTCGCGCCGTCCGAGGTGGTCGCCGTCGGCGAGCGCTTTGGCGCAGCGCCCTTCGACATCGAGAACGTGTTCTGGAGCCACCGCGGCGAGCTCTGCACCTTCGACGTGATGATCGAGGAGTTCGGCATCGCGACGGCGCCCCTGCTGCGCCTCGCGACGCTGGTGCGCGGCGCCGACACCGCGCGACCCGACCTGGCGCCGGAGGCGCCCGGCCTGCTCGCAGCCTCGCTCGGGCTGTCGCGCATGTATGACGACGACCTCGAGCAGCTCGAGGCCGGCATGCTGCTCTACGATGCCTTCTACCGCTGGTGCCGCGACGCCACCACCGAGACGCACAACTGGCCGACCAACAAGGTGAAGGCGTGATGGACGTTCGCGCCGATCAAACGGGAGCTGATGCCGGTCACGGCATCAGCTTCAACGAAGCGTTTCGCGTCTGGCTCCGTGTCGCCTGCTTGAGCTTTGGCGGGCCCGCGGGCCAGATCGCGGTGATGCACCGCATCCTGGTCGAGGAGAAGAAATGGATCTCCGAGGGCAGGTTCCTGCACGCGCTGAACTACTGCATGCTGCTGCCGGGACCTGAGGCGCAGCAGCTCGCGACCTATGTCGGCTGGCTGATGCATCGTACCGCCGGCGGGCTGATGGCGGGCGGGCTGTTCATCCTGCCCGGCATCATCGCCATCATGGGCCTCAGCTACATCTATGCCGCCTTCGGCAATGTCAGCTTCGTCGAGGCGCTGTTCTTCGGCCTCAAGGCCGCGGTGCTCGCCATCGTTGTCGAGGCCGTGGTGCGCGTCGGCAAGCGCGCGCTGAAGAACCGAATCATGATCGCGCTCGCCGCAATCGCCTTCGTTGCGATCTTCTTCTTCGCGGTGCCCTTCCCGATCATCATTATCGCCGCCGGCCTCATCGGCTATGCCGGCGCCCGAAGCGGCCGTCCGGAATTCGCTCCGGCCGGCCACGGTCATGGCGGCAGCGGCGCCGTGATCGACAGCATGCTCGGCGAGGCGATGCCGGATCACCTCCGCCCCAATGTGGCGCGCGCGATCCGCGTTGGTGCAGTATGGCTGGCGCTTTGGCTGGTGCCGGTGATCGCGCTGCTGATGGCCTTCGGCCAGGCCAATGTCTTCAGCCAGATCGCGCTGTTCTTCTCGAAAATGGCGCTGGTGACGTTCGGCGGCGCCTACGCGGTGCTGGCCTATGTCGCCCAGCAGGCGGTCGAGCATTATCATTGGCTGAAGCCGCACGAGATGCTCGACGGTCTCGGCATGGCCGAGACCACCCCTGGGCCGCTGATCATGGTGCTGCAGTTCGTGGGCTTCATGGCGGCCTATCGCGACCCGGGCGGACTGTCGCCGATGCTGGCGGCAACCTACGGCGGCCTGCTCGCGACCTGGGTCACCTTCACGCCCTGCTTCCTCTGGATCTTCGTCGGCGCGCCCTATATCGAGCGCCTGCGTGGCAACACCGGCCTTGCCGGCGCGCTCAGCGCGATCACCGCTGCCGTGGTCGGCGTGATCCTCAACCTCTCGATCTGGTTCGCGCTGCACACCCTGTTCCGGGTGACCGTGCCGGTGCATGCGTTTCCGCTGAACTTCGACATGCCGGTGCTGAGAAGCGTCGATGTGCCGGCGCTGGTGCTGGCGATTGCGGCGGCCACCGCGATCTTCCGGTTCAAGCTCGGCATGCTGACGGTGCTCGCGGGTAGCTGCGCGGCGGGCGTGGCACTGCGGCTGGCGGGGGTCATCTGATGCCAGGGATGTGACCAATCGTGAGGCCAGGATGTGTTGGAACGCCGCGGCCGAACGCCAACTAAGCAGCCGGGGCGTTTGGAGACACAGCGATGCGTTTCATTCTGGCTTTGAGTTTTCTGATCACCTTTGTCGGCGTTGCCGAGGCGGCACAGGTGCGTCATGCGCACCGGCGGCACGCGATTATTCAATCCAATCAGGGCATGATCTCGTCAGGTTCCGCTTCAGGTTTCGCCTACGCGCCGCCTCCGTCGGCGCCCCACGGCGCCACTGAGCCGTATTTTGGCGCCTCTCAAGGTTACGCGCCCGGCGAAAAGGAGCGGTTTCTCCACAGCGTGTTCAGTCCATAGAGAGGCCGTACCACCTTGGGCGGGCCCGTTGTGCGGCGGACGCCGTGGGAAAGCTGCTGAGTTGAACCCGCAGCTTCCCGTTCTTGAAGTCACACGGCGAGGATGTTGTTACCGTCGGGTTGGATCGTTGGAGCCGCCGGGACGGATGGTCTGAGGGCCGCCCTGGCCGGTACCCGCGCCATTGCCACTGCTGGTACCTGCGCCGGATCCCGTCCCAGTGCCGGCGCCAACACTGCCCGCCCCTGTTCCACCCGCCGCGCCGCTCGTGCCGCTCCCCGAGCCGCCGCTGGTTCCTCCAGCTCCAGCGCTGGCGCCCGCACCTGCGCCGCCCGCTCCACCTGCGCCTCCCGCGCCTCCTCCTGCCTGCGCATGAGCGAACCCGATCGATGCGCCAGCAAGCAGCGCACACATGGCCACTGAGAAGATTGTCTTTCGCATTGTTCAAACTCCGATTGACGATGACATGCCAATCAAAGCGGCGCGCAAACGTTCCTGATGACCTTCGTCGCAAGCTTTCGACATTCGTAGGAACGATGTTGCGCAACGTTGAATTAATTCCAGTCCCGCGGCCACTCCACGCACCCTTCCGCGAAGCGCGCGTGACTCATCCCAATGCGGCTTGAATTCTGACCGCCGACTACCGCATCATCATCCGCGAGATCGCTTCCCCGATCACCACCGTGGTGAAGTGCGTGTTGGCGCGGCAATCGGACGGCATGATCGAGGCATCGGCGACGCGCAGGCCGCTGATGCCTTTCACGTTGCCGTCGGGGTTGACCACGCCATCCGCGTCGCCCACGCCGCTCATGCGGCAGCTGCCGGCAGCATGCTGGATGTCGCCGGTCTCACGGCGTAGCACGGCGTCGAGCTCGTGATCGGGCAGGCTGGCGGCCTGCGGCAGCGTCAAATCCGTGTCGGCGAGCCTGATCCAGTCGGCAATCCCTGACAGCGCCGGCTGCGAGGTGATGACGGCGAGGCGTTTCACCGCATCCATCATGCGCAGCATGTCGCGGGGATCGGCCAGCATGTTCTCCTCGACGACGGGATCGATTGCAGGATCGGTCGAGGCCAGCTTGAGCGTTCCACGCGAACAGGCGTTGAACAGCCCGGCGCCGATCGCGCCGGGCACGCCGATGCCGCGATGGTTGAACGCAATCAGAATCATGTCGCGCTTGCCGCCATTGGCGAGGCCCGAGGAATAGGTCACGCAGCAATTGGTGTGGCGCGTATCGGGATCGACGGGACGAATCTCCTCCCGCAGTTGGATCGTGGCACGAAACAGCGGATGGTCGAAGAAATGGCGGCCGACCGGCAGATCGCGTTCGACCTTAATCCCCATCGCCTTCAATTCCTCGGCCGGGCCGATGCCCGAGCGCAGCAGGATCGCCGGACTGTGGATGGCGCCGGCGCACAGCACGATCTGGCGTGCGCTGATCTCGTGGGTGCCCTGCCCCTCGATATGAACGCGGACGCCGGTCGCCCGTCCGTCGCTGATCAGCACGCGATCGACCAGCGCATGCCCGCGGATCTCCAGATTGGCGCGCCCGCGCGCGGGCTCGAGATAGCCCTCGTTGGTGGTGATGCGGCGCAAGTTGCGGCTGTTGATGGGGTAGCAGGCAACGCCCTCGCCGTCCGGACCATTGACGTCGGCGCACCAGGGATAGCCGCTCGCCAGCGCCGCATCGCGCAAGCCCCGGTCGATCGGGCCCCATGTCTCCGGCGGCGCGCGATAGACCGGCAGCGGCCCGCCGCGTCCGTGTCCCTCGGCGCCACCGAACTGCAGATCGTCCTCGATCACCGAGAACAGCGGCATCACCTCTTTCGCCGACCAGCCGGTGCAGCCATTGGCCGCCCATTCGTCGAAGGCATCGGCAACACCGCGGATCGCGATCTGGCCGTTCATCATCGACGAGCCGCCGAGCCCCTTGCCGCGCCAGTAGAAGCGCGGCTCCTGCCCCGCGACGCGGCGCGTCAGCAGATCGGGCCACTGCCATTTCTCCTGGTACTCGCGCTTGTGGATGATCGGGATCGGATTCGGCGTCCTCACCTCCCAGGGCGCCTCGTCAGCGCGCCAGTCGCGCCCCGCCTCTAGCAGCAGCACGCGCCGTGCCGGATCCTCGGAGAGCCGCGCGGCAACGGCGGCGCCAGCGGAGCCGCCGCCGACAACAATGACATCGTACATCGCGTTACTTCTCAACGTTCCAGAACACCGGGATGGCGGACGGTATCAGACCCCGCAAAGTCGCGCGATAGGCGGCCGGCTGGGCGAACTGCCCCCACGGGATTCCGGGCGCCTGGTCGTACATGACGGCCTGGATCTCGCCCGCGATCTTCTTCCGGTCCTCCTCGGCCGGCGCCTTGGCGAAGGCTTCCATCAGCGGGGTGATGCGTGCATCGCATTGCCAGCCGGTGAAGTCGGCGCAGTTGAAGGCGACCATGACATTGGTCAGCGGCGAGCCCAGATCGAAGCCGCCGGCGTGGACGCCATAGACGCTCCAGCCCTCCTTCTTGGCGCGGCGCGCCAGTACGCTCGCCCAGTCCATCACCTGCAGATCGACGTTGAAGCCGGCAGCCTTCAGCCGCTCGGCGAGCACCTGCGCCGAGACGCGCGGGGCTTCGAGGTCGTTGGCCTGCATCACGACGACGGGCTCGCCGGCATATTTGGTCGCCTTCAGCGCAGCCTTCGCCGCTTCGATCGAGGGCTTGGCCGCCGCTTCCGTGCCGGCCTTGCTCTCGTAGGTGGTGCCGCAGGTGAAGTAGGTCGCGCAAGGCGTGGCGTACTTGGCGTCGAGCCCGAGCGCATCCAGCACTTCCCGCTGGTCGACCAGCTTCCACAGCACGCGGCGGATTTCCGGATCATCGAACGGCTTCGAGGCGGCGTTGAGACGATAGGCACCGGCGAACATGTTGCCGCCGGTGAAGTTGACGAGCTTGACGCGCGTGTTCTTCTCCAGCTGCGGCAACAGATCGAACGGCGCGTACTGCATGAAATCGACTTCGCCGGCCTGCAGCGCAGAGGCGGCGGTCGCACCATCGGGAATGACGCGGATCTCGAGCGTGTCGACATTGACGCGCTTGCCGCCGGCGAGGAAGTCCGCGGGCTCGGCACGCGGCACATAATCGGCGAACTTCTTCAGGATCATGCGGTCGCCGGTGCGGTGGTCGGCCTTGCTGTAGACGAACGGTCCGGAGCCGACGATCTCGGCGATGCGCTGGTCGCCCGGCGTCTTCGCGATGCGCTCGGGCATCATGAAAGCGACCGGACTGACGGGATTGGCGAGCGCGTCGATGACGAGCCCGGACGGCTCCTTCAGCGTCAGCACGAAGGTTTTCGCATCGGCCGGCTCGAGCGAAGCCGTGATCGCAAAAATGCGGCGGCCGAGCGCGCTGCGCGTGCCCCAGCGGCGCAGCGAGGCCACGCAATCGGCTGATGTGACCGGCAGGCCGTCATGCCATTTCAAGCCGTCGCGCAGCGTGAACGTATAGGTCAACCCGTCAGGCGAGACCTTCCAGTCCTGCACCATTTGCGGCTTGATATCGCCCTTGGAATCCTTCGCGAACAGCGTGTCGAATACCATGTAGCCGAACGTGCGCGTAATATAGGCCGTGGAGAAATGCGGATCGAGCGTGACGATCTCCGCCTCGAGCACCGCGACGAGATTGCCCGCCGCATGCGCAGGCGCCGCCACCAGCGCGAGGCCGAACAGCGCCGGAATGAAAGCCTTCAGTTTGAGCATTGGGATGTTTTTGCCTTTCGACCAGCCGTTTGCAGTCGCCAGGAAAAAGCAATGTTCGTGCCCGCACGTATGCGCTCGCGGCTAGCTGCCACGCGTTTGCGGGGTACTCAATGTCAGTTGGAGAGCAGCGCTATCGCCTCTCGTCATTGCGAGCGCAGCGAAGCAATCCAGAGTCTTTCCGCGGTGGGATTCTGGATTGCTTCGCTGCGCTCGCAATGACGATGTGGGGACAGATGCGCGCCACACCCTGGTGCCCCGGACGCAGCGCAGCGTCACTTCGACGGTGCGCTGCTGAGCCGGGCCCATGTCTCCCAGCAATCCGTGCAGCATGGGTCCCGGCTCTGCGCAGCAACGCAAGATGCGTTGCTGCGCGTCCGGGACACCAGATCGTCCTATCCGATCACCCGGCCGAACTTGTTCGACTTCGGAAAACCCTTGGGCGGCAGGCGGCCGGCGTCGGCGCGGGTGCCTTGCCACTCCGCGAGCTCCTTCATGGTCGCGGAGAATTCGCGTCCTGCGGAGTCCTTCCAGGTCAGGCCCGCCTTGGCGTCGAATACCGCAACGTCGGACAGACCGCCGTCCTTGTACTTCTGCAGCCGCACGCCGCGGCCGCGCGCCATTTCCGGCACCTGGTCGAGCGGGAAGACCAGCATCTTGCGGTTCTCGCCGATGACGGCGACGGTGTCGCCCGTCACCTCGGTGATCGCGCGCGCCTCGTTCGGCATGTCGACGTTGAGGACCTGCTTGCCCTTCTTGGTGGTGCCGACGCAATCGTCCTCGTTGACCACAAAGCCCTGGCCCTCGTGGCTCGCGAGCAGGAATTTGCGGCCACCCTTGTTGACGAACAGCGCGACGGGCGCGGCCTCCTGCTCCAGATCGATGAACAGTCGGATCGGCTCGCCATGGCCGCGGCCGCCCGGCAGCTTCGCAACGTCGAGCGAGTAGAACTTGCCGTTGGTGGCGAACAGCAGCAGCTTCGAGGTCGTCTCGGCGAAGAAGGCGAAGCCGAGCTTGTCATCCTGCTTGAAGGCGAGGCCCGAGAGATCCTCGACATGGCCCTTCATGGTGCGGATCCAGCCCTTGTCGGAGACGACGACGGTGACCGGCTCGCGCTCGACGAAGGCCTCCTCGATCGCGGCGAGGTCGTGCTCGGGCGCATCCGCAAAGGTGGTGCGGCGCTTGCCGAGCGGCGTCTTCGGCCCGAACATGTCGCGGACCTTGCCGACCTGCTCGCCGACCTTCTTCCACTGCTCGGTCTCGGAGGCCAGCAGGGCCTGGATGCCCTTCAGCTCCTTCCGCAGATCCTTGTCCTCGGTGCGGATCTCCATTTCCTCGAGCTTGCGCAAATTGCGCAGCCGCATGTTGAGAATGGAGTCGGCCTGCAGCTCGGTGAGCTTGAACGCCTTCATCAAGGCCGGCTTCGGCTCGTCCTCGTTGCGGATGATCCGGATCACCTCGTCGATGTTGAGATAGGCGATCAGCAGACCGCCGAGGATTTCGAGCCGGTGCTCGATCTCGCCCTTGCGGTAATTGGTGCGACGGATCAGGACGTCGCGCAGGTGGTCGAGCCATTCGCGCAAGCACTCCGCGAGCCCCACGACCTTGGGGATGCGGCCCTTGATCAGCACGTTGAGGTTCAGCGGAATCTTGTTTTCGAGCTCGGTGAGCCGGAACAGCGATTCCATCATCAGCGCCGGATCGACGTTCTTCGACTTCGGCTCAATCACGATGCGGACGTCTTCGGCCGATTCGTCCCTGATGTCGCCGACCAGCGGCAGCTTCTTCTGGTCCAGCAGCTCGGCGACCTTCTCGATCAGGCGCGACTTCTGCACCAGGAACGGAATCTCGGTGACGACGACGACCCAGGTCCCGCGCGCACCCTCCTCCTGCGTCCACCGCGCACGGACGCGGAACGAGCCGCGGCCGGTGGTGTAGGCTTCGGCGATGGCCTGCTTGGAATCGACAATGATGCCGCCGGTCGGAAAATCCGGGCCCTTCACCCACTTCAAGAGCGCCTTCGACTTCGCGTCGGGCTTCTCGATCAGATGCAGCGCGGCATCGCACAGCTCGGCGGCATTGTGCGGCGGGATCGAGGTCGCCATGCCGACGGCGATGCCTTGTGCGCCGTTGGCGAGCAGGTTCGGGAAACCGCCCGGCAGCACGACGGGTTCTTTCGACTGGCCGTCGTAATTGGCACGGAACTCGACGCCGTCCTCGTCGATGCCCTCGAGGAGAAGCCGCGCGACGTCGGTCATGCGCGCTTCGGTGTAGCGGTAGGCGGCGGGGTTATCGCCGTCGATATTGCCGAAATTACCCTGGCCGTCGACCAGCGGATAGCGCGAGGAGAAATCCTGCGCGAGACGGACCATGGCGTCGTAGATCGCCTGGTCGCCATGCGGATGGAACGAGCCCATCACGTCGCCGACGATCTTGGCGGACTTCTTGAAGGCCGTGCCGGGGTCGAGCCGAAGCAGGCGCATGCCGTAGAGGATGCGCCGGTGCACCGGCTTCAGGCCGTCGCGCGCGTCCGGCAGCGCACGGTGCATGATGGTGGAGAGGGCATAAGCGAGATAGCGCTCTTCCAGCGCCTCACGCAGCGGCACCTCGTGGATTTCAGCCGGTTCTTCCGGCGGAACGATTCGTTTTCCCATGCCGCCCGGTTAAACCGTGGAAGCGAATCGGGCAAGGATCGAATGGTTCCCTGTGGGCGGCCTACTGGCCCGCCCAGCCGGCGGTGACCGTCTGGGTTTTGGCCGCACCCGGCGCTTGAGCGGGCGCCGGCACATTGGCCAGGCAACGGCGGGCGGCCTCGATCTCGGCCTCGGTGGCGCCATGGGACCGCGCCCATGTCTCTGCCGCGGCAGCGGAATATTTTGCGACGTAGTATCGCACCACCGTGCACGAGGCCCGGCGAAATACCCCGGGCTGCGGCTCGCCGGCCATGGCGTCGGGCGCGAAGGCAAGCAGCGTCGCGGACAAGGCGAATCCCTTGATCAACATTTGGGCTGTCCCCCGATGTGGAACCTCAGGCCAATTCAGCTCGGGCCGATTTGGTTCCCGGGAACTTCATGCCCCAGCGCAAAGCTGGGCATCCGTTAGGTCATGGCGCCGGGATCGCTGCCCTTGCCTGCTGCCGCATCAAGGCGTTGATGAAGCCGGCCCGCGCGTCGGAATGGCCTTGGCCGCGCGGCTCCAGCACGTGGCGGAGCAGAAACAGGCCCGTGAGCCGAAAGCCGTCCTGGAGATCCTGCTCGGTAAGATCGCTCGCGGTTTCGCCCTGGCGCAGGAACGGCGGCAACCGCAACAGCCGGTCGCGCCACGGCTCGCCCGCGCCGCGCGATACCGCGCCGCCGGATTTCGGCGAGACATAGATCAGGTCCGTGGTCTCGCCGGTCACCGTACAATTGTCCAGCGCCAGACCGAAACCCAGCTCGGCGAGCATCGCCAGCTCGAAATGGATCAGGTGCACGGCCGCGCTGCCGATGTCGTCGAAATCGTCGAGCGAATGTTCGAGCAGCGCAAAGATGTCTTCATGCGGATCGCGCTCCGGCAAGAGCCGCGCGATCGAGGCGAGATGGGTGACGCCATAGACACCGTGGGATGACCCCAGCAGCGTCGCCGCCCGCAGCTTCAATCCCTCGATGGTATAAGTGCCCAGATGCTCGTCGAGCCGCGCCCGCCACACCGCACTGACGCTATTCCCCGGCTGCAGCAGCGGCCGCATCCGCGAGCCGGCGCCGCCGCGGACCAGCCCCAGATGCCGACCATGCGCGCGCGTCAAGAGCTCGACGATGGCGCTGGACTCGCCATGCCGCCGCACGCCCAGCACGATGCCTTCATCCGACCATTCCATGGGGGAATCTTATCGCATTTCGAGCTGTCGTAGGGTGGGCAAAGCGAAGCGTGCCCACGCATTTTTTGCGACCAGGGTGAGATGGTGGGCACGGCGCGCAAGGGCGCGCCTTTGCCCACCCTACGGCAGCGTGCCAAACCTCACGCGTTGAACCAGCCCTGCGCGTCGCCGCTGAAAGAGAAATAGAGGCCGATCGCCGTCAGCGCGCAGGAGACGATCTCGATGGCGCTGTCGAGCTCCAGGCCCTTCGCGCCGATGATCTGGCCGAGCGAGATCACCGACAGCACGAGGGCCGCCGCCAGCACCCAGCGCGGCCAGTTCTTGCGATGATGCGCAGCCAGCCGGACGAAATAGAGCAGCAGGAGGATCATGCCCCCGGCGAGCAACGTCCCGGTCATGATCATCTGCTCGGTCACCTCGGCACTAGGCGTGCGGTCCTGCACGGCCACCGAGACGGCATCCAGCATCAACGATGCATAGAGCAGCGCTTCGAAGCGCTGGACGTTGGCGGGTAGGCTCATCGAATGCCGATCTTTTCTTGGTTATTCTTTTGGGAAGTCCAGACCCATCTCGCGGTAGCGATCGGGATCGTCGCCCCAGTTCTCGCGCACCTTGACGAACAGGAACAGGTGCACCGGCACGTCCAGGATCTGCATCAGCTCCTTGCGCGAGTCGGCGCCGATCGACTTGATGGTGGCGCCGCCCTTGCCGAGCACGATCTTGCGCTGGCTTTCGCGCTCGACATAGATCGTCTGCTCGATCCGCACCGATTTGTCCTTGCGCTCCTCCCACTTGTCGGTCTCGACCGTGGACTGGTACGGCAATTCCTGGTGCAGCTTCTGATAGATCTTCTCGCGGGTGATCTCGGCCGCCAGCTGCCGCATCGGCGCGTCCGACATCTGGTCCTCAGGGTAGAGGAACGGGCCCGGCGGCACCATGTCCGCGAGCGTCTTGCGGATGTCGTCGACGCCGTCGCCCGAGATCGCCGAGATCATGAACGTCCGCACGAAGGTCATGCGCTCGTTGGCGGCCTGCGCCAGGGCCAACAGCTTCTCGCGCTGGACCAGATCGACCTTGTTGATGACGAGGATCTTGTCGTGATTGACGCTGGCCGCCTTGGCGAGGATCGCCTCCGCCTCCTCGTCGATCCCGGTCTTGGCATCGAGCAGCACGCAGACGAGATCGGCATCGTGGGCCCCGCTCCAGGCGGTCGAGACCATGGCGCGGTCGAGCCGGCGCTTGGGCGAGAAGATGCCGGGCGTGTCGACCAGGATGATTTGCGCGTTGTTCTCGATGACGATGCCGCGGATCAGCGCGCGCGTGGTCTGCACCTTGCGCGAGACGATCGTGACCTTGGCGCCGACCAGCGCGTTGACGAGCGTGGACTTGCCGACATTCGGCGCGCCGATCAGCGCGACGAAACCGCAGCGCGTCGCGCTGGGTGCCTCGCCGCTTGCTTCAACCATCATTGCCGCCGCCGACGCCTTCGCGTTCGATCATCACTGAGGCTGCCACCTTCTCTGCCGCGCGCTTGCTGCCGCCGATGCCCTCGGCCGGCGCCAGACCCGGCAGATCGACGGCGACGCGGAACTGCGGATCGTGATGCGGGCCGGTACGCTCGACTTCGCGATAAACCGGCGTCGGCAGCCCCTTGCCTTGCGCCCATTCCTGCAGCACGGTCTTGGGATCGCGCAACGGACGGCGCGGCTTGTGCATACGCTCGGTCCAGTTGCGCTTGACGAATTCGGCCGCCGCCGCATGGCCGCCGTCGAGATAGACGGCGCCGATCACGGCCTCGCAGATGTCGCCGAGAATGGATTTGCGCAGGCGGGCATCGGCACTGGAGCCGACCGAACCCAGCTTGATGTCGTCGACGAGACCGAGCGACTTGGCGACGTCCGCGCAGCTCTCCTTGCGCACGAGCTCGGCAAGACGCTTCGACAATTCGCCTTCGTCGGCGTTGGGGAAGGCGTGATAGAGCATGTCGGAGACAACGAGGCCGAGCACGTGGTCGCCGAGGAATTCCAGCCGCTGATAACTGTCGCCGCGCTTGCGCCCGGACTTCAGGGCCGAGACATGCGTGATCGCCTGCATCAAGAGGTTCGGGTCAGTGAAGCTGTGGCCGATGCGCGCTTCGACCGCCGCATTCGCATCCGTGCCCTTGGCCTTGCTGCTCCGCGCCCGCTTCTTCTTTGCAGGCGCCTTGTCTGCAGATGCCTTGTCGGCCGATGTTTTGTTTGCGGGCGACTTGGTCGCGGCTTCCCCTTCGGGGCCCGCCTGCGCCTCGATTGGTTGGGTCGCGATGTCCTTTGCTTCGTCTTTCATCGGACGATTTTGAAGAAGCGATTCCAGCGCACCGCCCACGGCCAGCGCCAGAACATCCAGGCATGCTCGCCTTCAGCGATCGAGAAGAAGATCATCTGGGCTCGGCCGATCAAGTTCTCCTGCGGAACATAGCCGACCTGGCCGAGAAAGCGGCTATCGGTGGAATTGTCGCGGTTGTCACCCATCATGAAGAAGCGGCCGGCCGGCACGGTGTAGACGTTGGTGTTGTCCATGTAGCCGTTGTCGGCGCAGTCCAGCGTCTCATAGGACACGCCGTTCGGCAGCGTCTCCTTCCAGCGCTTCACCCGGGAGATGCCGCCGCCCTCCGAGCCGCAAGGGTCCTCGCCGACATATTCGCTCATGCGCTGCCGCTCGACAGGCACATCGTTGATGTAGAGCAGCCCGTCCCGCATCTGGATGCGATCGCCGGGAAGCCCGATCACGCGCTTGATGTAGTCGGTGGAATCGTCCTTCGGCAGGCGGAACACGACGATGTCGCCGCGGGCCGGGTCCGAGCCCCAGATCCGTCCCGAGAACAGCGGCGGCGAGAACGGAATCGAAAAATGGCTGTAGCCGTAGGAATATTTCGAGACGAACAGATAGTCGCCGACCAGCAACGTCGCCTTCATCGAGCCGGACGGGATGTTGAAGGGCTGAAACAGGAAGGTGCGGATCACGAGCGCGATCAGGAGAGCATGAATGACGACCCGGATCGTTTCGCCGACGCCGCTCTCAGTTTTCGTTCCTGAAGTCACGCTCATTGCTCTCTCAATTCCGGCCGGCGGTCACAGAGCGCCCTCCTGGCGCGAACAGCCCATCGCTTCGCGGCCCATGGAGATTGTCCTGATTCTGATAGTGGGGGCCAATTCCGGCGTAAAGCCGAATTCGCCCAAGCTGGTTTGCGTCGGCGGACTTTTAGACGGTTGTCGGAGGCCACGCAATCAAGGATCGCATCAAAACTGAATAAGACATTGATTCCAAATACGAATTATAAAATCGACCGGATCGCGTCAGGGCCTCGCCTGCGGCACGGCCGAAATGATGACGAAGGCCTGCGCCAGCGGCCAGTCGTCGGTGATCGAAAGGTCGATCCGCGCCTCGAATCCCTCCGGCGTCAGGGCCTGGAGCCGGGCCAGGGCGCCGCCGGTCAGCTGCATGGTCGGCCGCCCGCTGGGCAGGTTGACCACCCCCATGTCGCGCCACCAGACGCCGCGCCTGATCCCGGTGCCGAGCGCCTTGGAGCAGGCCTCCTTGGCGGCGAAGCGCTTGGCGTAGGTCGCCACCACCATCTTCTCGTTCTTGGCCCGCCGCTCCGCCTTGGCCCGCTCGGCAGCGGTGAAAATGCGGTCGAGGAACCGCTCGCCATGGCGCTCGATCACCTTGGCCACGCGGGTGATGTCGATCAGGTCGGAGCCGATGCCGATGATCATGCCCGGCTCCGGCCACGGTCCATCGCCGCGCGCATGCTGCGCACGGTCTCGGCCAGCCCCACGAACAGCGCCTCGCCGATCATGTAGTAGCCGATGTTCAGCTCCATGATTTCCGGCAAGCCCGCGATCTTCTCCGCCGTCGCATAGTCCAGCCCGTGACCGGCGTGAACCTCCAGCCCCGCGTCCTTGGCCAGCTTCGCTCCCGCTACGATCCGCCGCCATTCGGCCTCGGCCTTGTCGCTGTGACCGTCGGTGACGGCATCGCACCAGGCGCCGGTGTGGATCTCGATCACGGGCGCGCGCAGCCGTGCCGCCATCTCGATCTGGGCGGGGTCGGCCGCAATGAACAGCGACACGCGGATGCCGGCATCGCTCAGCCGTGCAATATAGGGCGCGAGCGCGTCGCGCTGGCCGACCACATCCAATCCGCCTTCGGTCGTCACCTCCTGGCGCCGCTCCGGCACGAGGCACACCGCGTGCGGCTTGGTGGCGAGCGAGATCCGCATCATGTCGTCCGTTGCGGCCATCTCGAAATTGAGCGGCTTGGAGATCTCCGCCTTCAGGCGCGCCATGTCCTCGTCGCGGATGTGCCGGCGGTCCTCGCGCAAATGTGCGGTGATGCCGTCGGCTCCGGCCTCGATCGCGAGCAGCGCCGCGCGCACCGGATCGGGATGGCGGCCGCCGCGCGCGTTGCGCACGGTTGCAACGTGATCGATGTTGACGCCGAGGCGGAGCTTCGAAGCGGGCATTTCAGGACTCGCGAAATCAGAGGGAACGGCGCATGCGAGATGCGCCTATCCATTAACACGTTCGACTTTGGCGACCACCGCCTTCGCGCGCAGCTGGGCCAGGATAGCGCTCAGATGCTTCAAATCGTAGACTTCGAGATCGATCGTCGTCTCCGTGAAATCGGGCGAGCGGCGCTGCATGCTGATGTTGTCGATGTTGCCGTCGTGCTCGGCGATCACGGTCGCGATCTGCGCCAGCGCGCCGGGCTCGTTGACGTTCTCGACCTTGATGCGGGCGGGGAAGCGCTGCGGCGCGGAGTCCTCGATGTCCCAGCGGACGTCGAGCCAGCGCTCCGGCTCCTCCTCGAAATCCTTCAGGGCCGGTGCCTGGATCGGATAGATCGTGATGCCCTCGCCCGGCGTGACGATGCCGACGATGCGATCGCCGGGGACCGCGCCGCCGTTCGGCGCGAACTTCACCGGAAGGTCGGAATTGATGCCGCGGATGGGGATCGCAACCGGGCTGCGCGCCGGTTCGGAGACCCCCTTCTCCTTGAGCTTGGCGGCAAGCCCCTTCTTGACGCCGTAGCGCGCGATGCGCTCCTCCTTGTAATCGGGGTACATCGCGCGTGCGACATGGGAGGCCTTGATCTCCCCTCGCCCCACCGCCGCCATGACGTCCTCGATCGAAGTGCGCGCGAGCCGCGGCAGCGCGCCCTTGAGCTTGTCGTCGGCGTATTCGATCTTGGCGCGCTCGAACAGGCGCTCGACGATGCGCCGGCCGAGCCCGACATATTGATCGCGCACCGCGGTGCGCGTGGCGCGGCGGATCGCGGCGCGCGCCTTGCCGGTGACGGCCAGCGTCTCCCAGGCCGAGGGCGGCGCCGACTGCGCTTCCGAAGTCAGCACCTCGACCTCGTCGCCGTTCTGAAGCTCCGAGGACAGCGGCGCGAACTTGCCGTTGATCTTGCAGCCGACCGCGCTGTTGCCGACGTCGGTATGCACGGCATAGGCAAAGTCGATCACGTTGGCATGGCGCGGCAGCGCGATCAGCTTGCCCTTGGGGGTGAAGCAGAACACCTGGTCGTGGAACAGCTCGAGCTTGGTGTGCTCGAGGAATTCCTCCGGGTTCGCGCTTTCCGAGAGGATGCCGATGGTGTGGCGCAGCCAGGCGAAGGCGTTGGACTCGCGCTTGAGGAATTCGGTCGGCGAACCCACGCCCTCCTTGTAGAAGACGTGCGCGGCGATGCCGCGCTCGGCGATCTGGTCCATCGCCTCGGTGCGGATCTGGAGCTCGACGCGCTGATTGCCGGGGCCGATCACGGTGGTGTGGATCGAGCGGTAGTCGTTCTGCTTCGGCGTCGAGATGTAGTCCTTGAAGCGCCCCGGCACGACCGGCCAGGTGGTGTGGACGATCCCGAGCGCGCGATAGCAAGCCTCGATGTCGCTGACGACGAGACGGAAGCCGAAGATGTCGGACAATTGCTCGAAGCCGACGGACTTGCGCTCCATCTTGGTCCAGATCGAGAACGGCTTCTTGCGCCGGCCATAGACCCGCGCCCCCAGACCCCGATGGCGCAGATTGTTGGAGAGCTGGTCCTCGATCTCGCCGATCAGGTTGCGGTTGCGCTCGGCGAGCGCATCGAGCCGCTGCATCACCACCGAATAGGCTTCGGGATCGAGGGTGCGGAAGGACAGGTCCTCCAGCTCCTCGCGCATCTCCTGCATGCCCATGCGGCCCGCCAGCGGCGCGTAGATGTCGAGCGTCTCCTCGGCGATGCGCCGGCGCGATTCCGTGGGCACGAAATCCAGCGTGCGCATGTTGTGCAGGCGGTCGGCGAGCTTGACCAGAAGCACGCGGACATCGTCGGCAATGGCCAGCAACAATTTGCGCAGGTTCTCGGCCTGCTTGGCTTCGCGCGAGACCAGTTCGAGCCGCTTCAGCTTGGTCAGCCCCTCGACCAGCGCCCCGATTTCGGACCCGAAGATCTGGTCGATCTCGGCCCGCGTCGCCTCGGTGTCCTCGATCGTGTCGTGCAGCAGCGCGGCCACGATGGTGGCGTCGTCGAGCTTGAGGTCGGTGAGAATCGCCGCCACTTCGAGCGGGTGCGAGAAATACGGATCGCCCGAGGCGCGGGTCTGCGAGCCGTGCGCCTTCATGGCGTAGACGTAGGCCCGGTTCAGCAGGTCTTCGTTGGTGTTGGGATTGTAGGACCTGACGCGCTCGACGAGGTCATATTGACGCATCATGCGGGCGCGGGGCCTGGCCGGGCGCGCGACCGGCGCAGTCGGGGCCACGGCAACCGATTCGGTTGCGGCCTGCATCTGCGTGGATCTGCGGCGCCGATATACCATGCCGTCCTGCCTTCAAACGGGCTCGCACCGGCCCGCTGCATACATCCTAAC
This sequence comes from Bradyrhizobium sp. CCBAU 11357, assembly GCF_028128865.1. Classification (NCBI taxonomy): domain Bacteria; kingdom Pseudomonadati; phylum Pseudomonadota; class Alphaproteobacteria; order Hyphomicrobiales; family Nitrobacteraceae; genus Bradyrhizobium; species Bradyrhizobium sp. CCBAU 11357. The sequence goes on from NZ_LBJW01000016.1 coordinate 183,535, forward strand.
TCCGATCGCGCTCGTGTCCGATCAATTCAGTGACAGGGCAAAGCGCCAACCGCAGCGCTATGGTAACCACGAAAAGGTCAACAAAAGCAAAGGCCCGAACAGCGGTTCGGGCCTTTGATATGATCACAAGAAGAAGATGATCGCGATGGAGGAATTACTCGTCTTCCTCGGGCTGCTCCTCGGGGGGCGCGAGGCCTTCCAGGCCCTTCAGCAGCTCCTCTTCGGTCATGCGCTCCACCGCGACCTCGGTGTCGTCGGCATCGACGCTTGCGCCCGCGGAACCGATCAGCGGCACCGTATCCGGCTCGGGCTCATCCACCTCGACGAACTTCTGGAGCGAGTGGACCAGCTCCTCGCGGAGGTCCTCCGGCGAGATCGTCGTCTCGGCAATTTCACGTAAAGACACAACAGGGTTCTTGTCGTTATCGCGGTCAACCGTTAGTTGTGAACCGGACGAGATCATGCGGGCACGGTGGGCAGCCAGCAGGACCAAGTCAAACCGGTTGTCGACCTTGTCGATACAATCTTCTACGGTGACGCGAGCCATGGACTGTCGCTCCGTTGTGGGTGGGACGAAATATGTGGATGATTGGGGCTAGTTATAGGGGCCGGGACGGTTTCGCAAGGCCAATTTGTGATTTGGCCTCGCCAAACGGCTCTGCTACCCCCACATTGGGGCTGGGATGGGTGGTTTTCCGGGCTGCCGTTGGGGGCGGCGCCGGGTGTATGCAAGTCCGCCATAACTATACCTTGATTGCCCCGACTTCTCCGGATTTGCGGTTTCGACGGATTTCTGCGGCACTCTAGAACTGCGCGGCCCACTGTCGCCGCGCCAACAAAAAACGATCAATCACGAACACTACGCGAGCAAACTGAATGTCACCTTCTCCTACCAACAAGATCGCGCTCTTCATCGACGGGGCCAATCTCTACGCGACGGCGAAAACCCTCGGCTTCGACATCGACTACAAGCGCCTGCTGAAGGAGTTTCAGAGCCGCGGTACGTTGTTGCGGGCGTTCTATTACACCGCCATCATCGAAGACCAGGAATACTCCTCGATCCGCCCGCTGATCGACTGGCTGGACTATAACGGCTACACCGTCGTCACCAAGGCGACCAAGGAATTCATCGACGCCTCTGGCCGCCGCAAGGTGAAGGGCAACATGGACATCGAGCTCGCCGTGGACGCCATGGAGCTCGCCGAGCACATCGACCAGATGGTGCTGTTCTCGGGTGACGGCGACTTCCGCTCGCTGGTCGAGGCCGTCCAGCGCCGCGGCGTGCGGGTCACGGTGGTTTCCACCATTGCCAGCCAGCCGCCGATGATCGCCGACGAGCTGCGCCGCCAAGCCGACGTCTTCACCGATCTCGTCGAGCTGCAATCCAAGCTCGGCCGCGATCCGTCCGAGCGCCCCGCCCCGCGTGACCGCGGCGAGCGTGGCGAACGTCATCACGCCCCGCAATTCCTCCAGCGCGCGACCACGATGGCGCCGAGGGGCGATGACGACTTCGAGGAGTGAGGCGGCACGGTCCAGCCGCCAGCCTCTCACCGTCGTTCCCGACCGTGACTGCCCGCTCTGTCCGCGCCTGGTCGCCTTTCGCGAGGCGAACCGCGCACGCGAGCCATCGTGGCACAATGCGCCCGTTGCGCCCTTCGGCGACATCAAGGCCCGCCTCCTGATCGTGGGCCTCGCGCCGGGAATGCAGGGCGCCAACCGCACGGGGCGGCCGTTCACCGGCGACTATGCCGGCGACCTGCTCTACGCCACGCTGATCGAATACGGCTTTGCCAGGGGCACCTATCAGGCGCGCCCGGACGACGGCCTGAAACTCATCGATTGCCGGATCGCCAATGCCGTGCATTGCGTGCCGCCGCAGAACAAGCCGCTGCCGGTCGAGATCAACACCTGCCGCCAGTTCCTCGTGGCCAATCTGGCGACGATGCCGAACCTGCGCGCGATCGTCGCGCTCGGGCGGATTGCGCACGACAGCGTGCTCAAGCCGCTGAACCTGAAGGCCTCACAAGCCCCCTTCGGCCACGGCGCGGTGCATCAGGCCGGTGCGTTCAGGCTCTACGACAGCTATCACTGCTCCCGCTACAACACGAACACCGGCGTGCTGACCCCGGACATGTTCAGATCGGTGTTCGCGAAGGTGAAGGCGGATCTCGACTAGCTATTGACGGGATTCGCCTTGAGCCAGGCCAGCACGTCGCCGGCGTTCCGATCGGGCGGAAACACGGGATAGAACACGTGTGTGATCCTGGCGTCGTCGATAACAAGCGCGAGGCGCTTGATCAGCGTCAGGCCCGCGACCTCCATGGTCGGCAAGTTCAAGGCGCGCGTCAGCGCCAGCTTCTCGTCCGAGAGCACCGGGAACGGCAGATGCAGGCGCGAAGCCATCTCGATCTGATAGTCGTTGCTCTGGGTCGAGAGGCCGAACACGTGCGAGGCGCCGGCGGCTTTCAGCTCGGCGTAGAGATCGCGGAATGCGCAAGTCTGGGGCGTGCAGCCGCGCGCTCCCGGGATCATGTCCCAATCGTCGACCAGCGCGATCTTGCCGGGCTCTCCGGTTCGGGGATAGGCGAACACCACGGTGCGGCCGCGTAGCGCCCTCAGCGTGACCGATGTATCGTCGGTCGCGAGCAGGCCGATCGGCGGCAACGTCATGCCTTCGAGATGCGCAGCGGCGCCGTCGTCGGAAGGCGCGGGAATCTGGCTCCAGTCGACCTCGAGCAGGTTCCGTTGATTCATCTCGTCATCCCCTCGCGCGCAGCAGCCGGCCCTTCTCCCGGCTCCAGTCGCGCTTCTTCTCGGATTCGCGCTTGTCGTGCAGCTTCTTGCCCTTCGCAACCGCCAGCTGCAGCTTGGCCCGGCCGCGCTCGTTGAAGTAAAGCTTGAGCGGGATCAGCGTCATGCCCTCGCGGTCGACCGCCCCGATCAGCTTGTTGATCTGGCGGCGGTGGAGCAGCAGCTTTCGCGGCCGCTTCGGCTCGTGGTTGAAACGGTTGCCTTGCAGATATTCGGGAATGGTGGCGTTGATCAGCCAGATCTCGCCGTTCTTGGAATCGGCATAGGATTCCGCGATCGTGCTCTTGCCGTTGCGGATCGACTTCACCTCCGTGCCGGTCAGCGCAATGCCTGCCTCGATCGTGTCCTCGATGGCGTAGTTGAAACGCGCCTTGCGATTTTCCGCCATCACCTTGATCGGACGTTCGTTCTTATCGGCCATGACGGGCAAACCTGATCGAGATGCGCTCGGATTCTAACAGTTCGGATGAAGTGGGCGCGTCACTTCTTGAGGAGATCGCGGATCTCGGTCAGCAGTTCGACCTCGGCCGTCGGCTTCGGCGGAGCGGTGGGCGCCGCCTCCTCCTTGCGCTTCAAGGTGTTCATGGCGCGGATCACCAGGAACAGCACGAAGGCGACGATGATGAAGTTGATCGTCAGCGTCAGGAAGCTGCCGTAAGCAAGGACGGCGCCTTGCTTTTTCGCATCCGCTAAGTTGGTGGCGGTGACCGCCTTCGACAAGGGGATGAAGTAGTTCGAGAAGTCGAGGCCGCCTGTCGCAGCGCCGACGATCGGCATGATGACGTCACCGACCAGCGACGTGACGATGGCGCCGAAGGCCGCGCCGATGATGACGCCGACCGCGAGGTCGACGACGTTGCCCTTCATGGCGAACTCACGGAACTCCTTGAGCATCCGCATGCCCTTTTCATCGACCCCCATGAAAAGCTCCCCGGGTTCGGTTAGCGCCTCAGTTGATCAGGCCGGCGTGAACCATTGCGCTGCGCACGGCAACGCGGGTCGGCTCGGACACCGGAACCATCGGCAGCCGCAACGTCTCGTCCAGCTTGCCGAGCAGCGACATCGCGTACTTGATCGGCGCCGGGTTGCTCTCGATGAAGAGGTTGTTGTGCAGCGGCATCAGCTTGTCGTGGATCGCCAGCGCCGCCTTGGTGTCGCCCTTCTGCCAGGCGGCGTGGAACTCCGAGCACAGGCGCGGCGCGACGTTCGAGGTCACCGAGATGCAGCCATGGCCGCCATGGGCCATGTAGCCGAGGATGGTGGCGTCCTCGCCCGAGAGCTGGTTGAAATCCTCGCCCATCGCGGCGCGCTGCTGCGACACACGGACCATGCTGGCGGTGGCATCCTTGACGCCGGCGATGTTCTTCAGCTCCCACAGCCGCTTCATGGTGTCGACCGACATGTCGATCACCGAGCGCGGCGGGATGTTGTAGATGATGATCGGAATCCCGATCGCATCGTTGATCGCCTTGAAGTGCTGGTACATCCCTTCCTGGGTCGGCTTGTTGTAATAGGGCGTGACGATCAGCACGGCGTCCGCGCCCGCCTTTTCGGCGTGCTGCGAGAGCTCGATCGCCTCCTTAGTCGAGTTGGAGCCGGCCCCCGCGATGACGGGCACGCGGCCCTTGGCTTCAGCGATGCACCATTCCACAACCTTCTTGTGCTCGTCGTGGCTGAGCGTCGGGCTCTCGCCGGTGGTCCCGACCGGAACGAGGCCATTGGTGCCCTCGGAGATCTGCCAGTTGACCAGCGACCGAAAAGCCGCCTCGTCCAGCGAGCCGTTCTTGAACGGGGTGACCAAGGCGGTGAACGACCCTCGGAATTTCGTCTTGGCTGCCATGGACTTCCTCCGTACGCGGCTTTCTTGAGCAAGCCCCCTTCATATCGGGTCTATCCGGCCGGTAAAAGGCCCGCGGTCTGTGCGAGGCTGGGTTTAGGCCGCGATTTTGCCGCGGTGCTGGTGCAAATCGGCCCGAGGTAAGCGGCTGTTGGTATTTTCTCCGCATATTCAAGCAAATTCAGCTAGGTCTTGAGCCACTTCACTGATTCGGGGCGACGAAACGCCGTGACCTCCTTTGCTCCTGCCGCATGGCGATCCCTGGGTATGGCCGTGTGCCTGATGGCAGGGCTATCGATGGGCTGCGCCGCCCTCGCCAAGTCCAACGAGACGGCCGCGGAGACCAAGGATCCCGCCAAGCCGGCCGCCAAGGACGCGGCGAAGGGCGCGACCAAGGGATCGACCAAGGAAACAGCGAAGGACACAGCCAAGGGAACCGGCAAGGACGCCGCGAAAGCCGCGAGCAAGGGTGCGCCTGGCACCCCCGCCAAGGACGCCGCGAAGAAGCCCGACGCTGGCAAGAACGCCAGCAAGGAACCGGCGAAGGACAAGCCCAACGACAAACCCAAGCCTGCGGCCGCAGCCCCTGCAGCCGCGCCAAAAGCAGCGCCGACTGTGAGTGGCGCGCCGCCCAAGGCAGCCCCCGCCCCGGCCGTGACGGCCACGATCAAACCGACTGCGCCAGCCCCCGCCAGACCGGCCGCAGCTCCCATGCTGGCGCCTGCAACCCGCCAGCATGCAACGCCGCGCAAGCCGGTCATCCCGGCTGCCGTCGCGGCAACATCGTCGACGTCGCAGGCCGACAAGGACACGCTGGAGAGCGTCATCGAGCTCGTGCGCAAGCGCAAGGCCGGCGACGCCACCAATGCCGCGGCCGGCATCTCCGATCCGGTCGCGCGAAAGCTCGCCGAATGGATCATCCTGCGCAGCGACGACAATGGCGCGACGGTGGAACGCTATCGCGCCTTCCTCTCCGCCAATCCGAGCTGGCCGTCGCAGACCTTCCTGCGCCGGCGCCTCGAGGCCGCGATGTGGGACGACAGGCGCGACGAGACGGTCGCGTGGTCGTGGTTCGAGAACGAATCGCCGATTTCCGCCAAGGGCCGCTTCACGCTCGCCAAAGCGATGCTCGCCCGCGGCGACCGCGCCAATGCCGAGCGGCTGGTGCGCGAGGCCTGGCGCGGCGATCCGATGTCGGAGGATACCGAGAACAACGCGCTGGACCAGTTCGGCGCCCTGCTCACGCCGGGCGACCAGAAGGCGCGGATGGACAACCTGCTCTACGGCAGCGAGAACGAGGCGGCGCTGCGCGCCGCCAAGCGCCTCGGCGCCGGCTATGTCGCGCTCGCCAAGGCCCGCATCGCCGCGGTCAAGAAGGCGCCGAACGCGCGGGCACTGCTCGATGCGGTGCCGCGCGAGCTGCACAGCGATCCCGGCTTCGTCTTCAGCAAGATCCAGCTCCTGCGTCGCGAGGAGAAGTTCACTGAAGCCGCCCAGCTGATGCTGTCCGCGCCGAAGGATCCGGGTCGCCTCCACAATCTCGACGAATGGTGGATCGAGCGGCGCCTCTTGGCGCGCAAGATGATCGACACCGAGGAATTCCGCAGCGCCTATCTGATCGCGCGCGACGCCGCCCTGCCCTCGCGCGACATCTACAAGACCGAGCAGGAGTTCACCGCGGGGTGGATCGCGCTGCGCTTCCTCAACGACCCCACGACCGCCGCCCAGCACTTCGCCCGCATCGGCGTCGGCAGCGTCAATCCGACCACGCTGGCGCGTGCCGGCTATTGGCAGGGCCGCGCTGCCGAGGCGATGGGCCGCCAGCAGGAGGCGCGCAACGCCTATGCGCGGGCGGCCGAGCAATCGACCAGCTATTACGGCCAGCTCGCGCGCGCAAAGCTCGGCCTGCCGCAGATCGAGCTCAACAACCAGCCGCGCGGGCGCGGCGCCGAGCGGCTCGAGATCGTGCGCGCTGCGCAACTGCTCTACGAGCTCGACGAACGCGAGATGGCGATTCCGCTGCTCGCCGACATGGGCGAGAACGGCGATCCCGAGGCGCTTGCCGGCCTCGGCGAGCTGACGCAGCGCTATAGCGATGCGCGCGGCATGCTGCTGCTCGGCAAGGCCGCGCTCAACCGCGGCCTGCCGTTCGATTTCTACGCCTACCCCGTCAACGGCATTCCGCAGTTCACGCCGATCGGCCCCGAGGTCGAGCGCAGCATCGTCTATGCGATCGCGCGGCAGGAAAGCGCATTCAACCCGTCGGTGGTGTCGCCGGCGCAGGCCTACGGACTGATGCAGGTGACGCCGGATGCTGCCCGCTACGTCTGCAAGCGCCATGGCGCAACCTACGACCTCGGGCGGCTGAAGAACGATTCGGTCTACAACGCCACACTCGGCTCGGCCGAGCTCGGCGGCCTGCTCGAGGATTATCGCGGCTCCTACATCATGACCTTCGCCGCCTACAATGCCGGCCGCGGCAGCGTGAAGAAATGGGTCGAACGTTACGGCGATCCGCGCGACCCCAAGGTCGACGCCGTCGACTGGGTCGAGCTGATTCCGTTCTCCGAGACGCGCAACTACGTGCAGCGAATCATGGAGAACCTTCAGGTCTACCGCGCCCGCTTCGGCGGCGGCACCCGCCTGCAGATCGAAGCCGATCTGCGCCGCGGCGCCGGAAGCGTGGAATAGCCGCGCTTCCTGCGGCTTGAACCCAACCTACACCTTCCAGGAGTGGAAGGGTCCGAGATGGTAGTCTCGCCCGTTCTCGTGCGGTTATCTCTGCTGCCGGAAGATCCGAAGCCGGCCCCGGGCACACGCTGGCAACGCTTTTCACCACGTCCTGGTCATCGGGGCGGAGCGGCCGTGCGGGGCGCCGGAGGGACCGGATTGGCCCGGCTGCGACCAATATGGATTAGCCAGGCACATCGCAGATAGTCCCATAGCCGCGGCCCTGCAGTCCTCCCAAGACAGGAAGCTACAGTAAGTCCTGCTGCTGCCACCCCACTCCCATTTCTGGAGGCAGACCGGGTAACGGGGATCGAGGGGTTCGGCAGCTGCAGGCGCAACAAGTGCGATGACCGTCGCAATCATCGATGGCGCTGTCATGGCCAACACGCGTCCGGTCAAAACCTTCACCGCTGAAGCTCCAATACGATGCACCCCACCCGCACCTTCTAGATCACGCTAGTCTAGAACCCACGCAAAGAAAAACCCCGGCAGTTTCCTGCCGGGGTTCGCTGATCAATTCGAAGATCGATCTTAGAAGGTGCGCTGAGCGCGAAGCAGAAGCTGCAGGTTGCCCTGATCCTTCAGCTCGTAGGTGGCTGCCGGCTTCGCAACCGCGGCGTTCGCCGTGGCAGCGCCCGCGATCGTGCCCGAGTACTTCTGGTCGAGCCAGACATAGCTCAGGTCCGCCGTGAAGGCGAGGTTCTTGACCGGGGTCCAGACCACGTTGCCGCCGATAACCGCGAGGTTGAAGTCGGGGTTACACGTGGCAGTGGCGGCGCCGTAGGCTGCGACGAAGTTCGCGCAGATCAGAGCCTTGCCCGTGTTGCCGTAGCGAAGCGACGCATAGGCACCGTAGATGGCCGACACCCAGTTCGGCGACCAGTTGTGGGTGTAACCACCGCGGAAGCCCCAGGTCTTGACCGTGTCGATCCCGGTACCGGTGCCGAACACGCCATCAGCAATACCAGCGAAGCCGAGGCTCTGGTAGGCACCGATGCCACTGCCGCCGTAGATGTAGATGTTCTGCGGGAACAGGCTCTGGAAGTTGTAGCGCGATGCACCATCGGTGTAGACCGCCTGCAAGTTGATCGAGTCACCCGCACCGGTCGGGATGTTCTTGATCGACAAGGCGCCCTGCACGGCCCAGCCCCACTTGTCGTCGGGATGGCCAGTGGGCTCCGTCGTGCCGTAGTAGGCCGTGTGGAGTTCGTGCGCCGCTACCGAGAACTGGGCGAGACCCCAAGCCTGGTCGACACGAACCGCACCGACGATGTCGGGCATACGCGTGCCACCCCAATCGTTGGTGCCGTAGATGCCCTGGATGAAGGCAGCGCCGGCGGCCGAAGCCGAGGTGAAGCCACTGAGACCACCAGCAGTGATGCTGGCGTTATAGAGGTTGGTCTGGCCACCCGCGGCGGTCGTCAGGTCCTGCAACGCCACCGAAGCGGTGATGCCCTGGCCGAAATCAGCCGTGTAAGCGATCTGGTTCACACCCGTGACGTTGTTGGAGCCGCCGGGAAGGAAGTCGGGACCGCCAGCCGGATAGCTCTGCCACGGCGTGTCGAAGATCGAGACCGTGCGGCCGAAGGTGAAACCAGCGAACTGAATGAACGCATGGTAGAGGCCGAGCGAAGCCGAACCGGTCGAGAACGCCGACGGGTTGCTGCCGGTGACCGCGGTCGAATCCCAGGAGAAAATCGTATCGGCGTAGGTGCGGACCACGCCATACTCGGTCGCCGTGCGGGTATCGACGTTGAAGTCGAAACGAGCGCGGGTCTGATAGTAGTTGTCCAGACGGTTGTTAGCGCCGCCGGGAGCACCCTGACCGATGCCGTAGTCGCTGTTCGTGTTGGCCAGCACGTCGGCGCGCACATAGCCGCCGAGCTTGATGCAGGTGTCGGTACCCGGAATATAGTAGAATCCGGCACCATACAGGGAGCAGATCTTCACGTATTCGACCGCTTTGGCCTTCACGGGAAGATCGGCTGCCTGAGCTCCGCCAACGGCGAGCAGACCCGCCGCCGAACCGAGCAAAAGGCTCTTAAACTTCATGTTAAACCTCCAAGTTTGCTCTATAGGGAAGGTTCCGGATCCGCTGGGTGACGACACCCTAAGGTTGGTTCCCTTGTCCCTTGTAACCACCGCTTAGCCGCTTCGCGTTTTCGGACACACCCGCTTAAACGCGAGGGACTTAAGCGAACCACCTAGAACGGGACGACCTCGGGATGCCCCCCTCCGTCGCTCAGTCACAATTACTGAAGGTCCTTGCACACACAACAAAAGAACGCTTCGGACCGGGCCTCAAACGCGTGTTTTCCGATGGGTGTTGCACAAATAACACGCAGTTGTGATCAAAGCGACCGAGTAAACAATTGAAAACTCAGGAGAATTTTTTGGGGTTCCGTTTGCCTTGAAAAATCCCCGGTTCGAACAACGAAGTCCCTCGGCGTCCCGGAAAGCCTCGACTCGCTCCGAACCGGGCGCGCGAATCTTTCGAATCTGGTGCGCCCTCAGGGGAATGGGGCAATCGGCTGGTCAGTCCGGCCGCTGACTTATTCGCTGATAAAGAGCGCGGAACCTGCCGCGGGAACTTCTATGTGACCCGGCGCCAAACCGGCGCGGTACCGCCGGACCATGGCTTCGAAAGCTTCTTCGAGGCTTCGGGCAAGCAAAGGCGTATTGAAGAGCGGCGACGTGAGACGACGCTCTTCCAGAGTTTCTCGAATGCCGCGGAGCCGCTCATGATCGCGAGCCAGTTCGATCGCGCGCTCCTCATATTCATCAGGAGAATGCGTGATCAGCTCGGGAAGGTCGAGGGCATGCAGCAAGCTGGCCGCGACCCGTCCCGCGAAGGCGTCTCCGGCCAGCGTCAGCAGCGGCAGTCCGGCCCAGAGCGCGTCGCTTGCGGTGGTATGGGCGTTATAGGGCAGCGTGTCCAAAAACAGATCCGCCAGGCGGTGTCTCGCCAGATGGTCCGCCGTGGAGGCGACGCGCGTTGCAAAGACCAGGCGCTGGGGATCGACACCGCTCGCCTCGGCCTCTCTTCGCAAATTGGATTTTGCGACATCCTGGAGATCGGAAAGCCAGACCACAGAGCCATCCACCTCCTTCAGGATTCGCATCCAGCTCTGAAACGTCGGCGGATTCAATTTGTAGGCGTTGTTGAAGCCGCAGAAGACGAAGCCCTCGGCCGGCAATCCCTGCTCTCGCCTGTCGAGCCCGACGCGCGAGATTTCACGCCCCTTGGCATCGTGGGGCATGAAGCAATGCGGCAGCCAGACGACCTTCTCCGAAAAGTGCTTGCGATGCTCGGCAGGGATGCTGCTCTCGTCGGCGATCACATAGTCCAGTAACGCCCCGCCGACGGTGCCGGCGAAGCCGAGATAGCCCGCAAGAACGGGGGCGGGCCGCTGCGCGAGAACACCGAGCCGCGCTCCGAGCGTATGCCCCATCAGATCCACGAGGATGTCGATGTTGGCCGCCTTGATGCAGCCGACAATGTCATCATCGTTCCGCCCGTGGAGATCGACGAATTGATCGAAACTTCGCTCCAATCTTGCGCGCAGATCGCTGTCCTCGGCCGGGCCGATCGAGAAAGCGTGCGTTTCAAACCTGGTGCGATCGTGGGCCTCGAAAAGACCTGCGGCCAGATAGCTCACCGGGTGGGTCCGAAAATCCGCTGACAAGTAACCGACGCGGATCTTGTCAGCCTGCGCCGGGACGCTGTCGATGGCCTTGCGCCCGGCAAGGTTAAGCAGCCTTTCGACCCAGAAATCGGCGCTTCGTCGCTGGTCCTCGGCCAATGCCGCAATCGACAGCAGCGCGAACGGCTGGCAGCCCCCCTTTCCCGCACGAATGGATTCGATAAGGCGCCTTGTCTCAGCCCCTATTTCTGTCCAGTCGCAGCAATTCAGCTTGGAATAGAGCCTCGCGCCCTCTACTCCGGGCAGGTCGCGATCGAGCGTGAGCGCTCTGTCGAACGCCGCGAACGCCTCGTCATGGCGCCGAAGGTCGGCGAAGATATTCCCTCGCCCGAACCAGGCCTCCGCCAGGTCGGACCTGATGGATAGCGCCGTGTCGTAGGCCTCGAGCGCTTCCGCGTGGCGCTTGACGTCTCCGAACACATTCCCCCGACCGAGCCAAGCTTCGGCGAGGTCCGGCGCGATGGAGAGCGCCTTGTCGAAGGCGGCGAGCGCCTCGTCGCGACGCCGCAGATCCAGAAAGACACTGCCGCGGCCGAGCCAGGCTTCGGCCGAATTGGGCTTGATCGAAAGCGCCGCGTCATAAAGCGCCAGCGCATCATCGCGGCGCTTGAGGCCGGCGAAGACGTTGCCGCGACCAATCATGGCTTCAATCGAATCCGGCTTGATCGTGAGTGCCTTGTCATAGGCTGCAAGCGCTTCGTCATAGCGCTCGAGATCAGCGTACGCATTGCCCCTGCCAAGCCAGGCGGCCGCGGCTTGCGGCGCGATATCGAGCGCGCGGTCGTAGGATGCGAAGGCATCCGCGTGACGCCTCAGTCCGTACAGGACATTGCCCCGGCCTATCCAGGCCTCCGCCTGATCTGCCCTGATGGAGAGCGCCTTGTCATAGGCATCAAGAGCCTCAACGCGGCGGCTGGATCGAGCCAGTGCCGTGCCGCGGCCGAGCCAGGCTTCCGCCAGGTCGGGCCTGACCGACAGTGCCCGGTCGTAGGAGGTCAACGCCTCGGCGTGCCGTCCGATCTCGAGCAGCGACTTGCCCTTGTTCGCATGGGCGTCGGCGTAGTTCGGGTCCAGGGCAATCGCTCTGTCGAAGTCGGATATCGCCGCCTCGTATTGCTCGAGCACGTTGCAAACCGCGCCGCGGTTGTTCCAGCTCTCTCTCACATTGGGATTGAGGCGCAGGGCTCTGGTGAATTGCTCGTGCGCCAGCGCTGGCTTGCCGAGCTGCTTGGCGATCAGCCCGTAATTATAGAAGGAGACATCTGATCCTTGATTGAGCTTGACGGCGCGCGCGATGAACGGCTCGGCCTCGGCAAACCGGTTTGTGTTCATGAGAACGATGGTCAGCAAGTTGAGCGCCGGAACATGCGACGGCTCAAACTTGATGACGCGTCTGAAGCCCTCTTCGGCCTTCCTGAGATCGCGCCCATTCAGGGCCGCGAGAGCCTCATTGAAGATTGCTGCGATGTTCCTCATCGACGGAATAGACCCTTTCGCGACGCCCCTCACATCGATGGACCGGCGCCGCGTTCAGCATCGAACCGTGCACATTGCCAATCCTGCGGAAGGACGGTGTGACGTACTCCACGCCGGCCGGGTTGAACATATGCTCGGCAGCATGATTTCAGCGGGAGGACTCGGATAGGCCCCTCTTCCGGGGTTTGCCACAATCGAGAACAGCGGATTCGAGCGTCTGAGGAGGCTTCCTTGTGTCGATTCGCCAGGCTGCGGACCGGTTGCCATGGGCCATTGTGTAGCGGCGCGATGATCGGCCTGCTTTCGGCGACCCTCCGACCCCGAAGCGAGCGCCTCACACTGGAAAATACCTGCTATTTCAATGGGATATACCTGGCGGAGACGGAGGGATTCGAACCCTCGATAGGCCTTTACAAGCCTATAACGGTTTAGCAAACCGCCGCCTTCAGCCACTCGGCCACGTCTCCAATACGCCGGGTATGCCCGACACGGAGGCGGGCCGCAAGCGGCAGAATTGGGGCGAGCGGGTTTCTTTGCACATGAAACGCTTTGTGAGCGACAGATGTAAGGGACGGATCGGGAATGCGACGTCCGAGGCGCGTCACGCCATCGTCCCGCCTGCGCTGTATTTCCACCAGCTGGCCTGCATCGTCGCACGCCAATCTGGCAACAAGCTGATCGTCACCTGCCCTGAAACAGCGAGCCGTTGTTCTCTCCGACAAAGGCGATTAGTGTTTTTTGCACCTCTTCGCCAGAGCACGGACCCGACATCGGGGTCGAGATACCCAATCACATGTCACAACAAGGCCGCAACAAGGGAGCTTCGGCCCCCTCCTCGCTCCATCCGTCCACTATTCTGGACCAGGCAATTGCAGCGCACCGCTCCGGCAATCTGGCGGATGCAGAACGGGCCTACACGACTATCCTGAAGGCGAGCAGAACGCATGTCGTCGCGCTCCACATGCTGGGGCTGTTGCACGCCCAGCGCGGCCATTTTGCGGACGCCGAGCCTTTGCTGAAGAAGGCTGCACGCGTCGACCCCGGCAATCCCGACGTTCTTTTCAACTATGCCAACGTGCTGCGTGCGCTGAACAAGCCGGATGATGCGCTCGCCTGGTTTGCGAAAGTGATCGCCCTGTCCCCTAACTTCGCGGAGGCGCATCTCAATCGCGGAGCGATTCTCATTGCACGGCAGCAGCTTCGCGACGCCATAGCCGAGTTTGATCGCGCCATTGTGATCGCACCGTCGAGCGCCGCGTTCGCCAACCGAGGCAGCGCGTTGCAGCAGCTTGGTCGACTCGAGGAAGCGCGTGACAGCTACGGCCGCGCCGTCGAGCTTGCACCGGCCGACCCACAGAACCATTTCGCGTTGTCCGAGGTTCTTGGCCAGCTGGGGCAAGACGACGAAGCGATCGCGGCGCTGGAACGAACGGTCGCACTTGATAAGACGTTCCCGTTTGCGCTGAGCAACCTCGTTGCTTGCAGGCGCAAGCGCGCTGATTGGAGCAGTTCCGGACGTGAACAGGCCGCCATGGACGAGGCTGTCGAGGCGGGCGTGCCGATCGACCCCTTCACCTTCTTTCATGTCTCCTCATCGCCTGCACGCCAATTGACCTGCGCGAAGACCTATGTCGCCAAGGTGGCCCCCGACGGAGGTGCCGCCAGGCCCGGAACGCCGAGCCCGGCGTCCCGGCTCCGGGTCGCATACATGTCGGCCGATTTTCGCAATCATGCCACCGCGTATTTGATGGCCGGAGTCTTCGAGGCGCACGACCGCGAGCGCTTCGACATCACCGCCATCTCCTACGGGCCCGACGACGATAGCCAGATGCGCAACCGCCTGAGGGCCGCATTCGAACGCTTTGAAGATGTCAGCCATCTCGCCGACGAGGACGTCGTCAAGCTGATCCGCCAGCTCGAGATCGAGGTTCTCGTCGATCTCGGCGGCTTCACCGCCGGTGCGCGTCCGAACATCATTGCGCGCCGGCCGGCTCCTATCCAGGTCAGCTATCTCGGCTTTCCCGGCACGATGGGTGCCCCCTATGTCGACTACCTCATGGCCGACCGGATCGTCATCCCCGAAACAGAGCAGCTTTATTACGCCGAGAAGGTGATCTATCTTCCGAATAGCTACCAGGCGACCGACGCGAAGCGAGCGCTCCCGTCAAATCCACCAAGCCGCACCGAGCTCGGATTGGCGGACGATGCGTTGGTCTACTGCGCGTTCAACAGAAACCCCAAGATCACGCCGCCGCTGTTCGGCGTCTGGATGCGGCTGCTCGACAGGACCCCCGGAAGCGTCCTTTGGCTGCTGGATGGAGACCCGGTCGCCACGGAGAATCTGAAGCGCGAAGCCGTTGCGCGGGGGATTGCCGCCGAGAGAATCGTGTTCGCTCCGCGCGTCCCTGCTGACGAGCATCTGGCGCGCCACCAGGTCGCCGATCTGTTCCTGGACACATTGCCTTACAACGCCCACACCGGGGCCAGCGACGCCCTCTGGGCTGGCTTGCCGGTCCTGACGTGCCTTGGGACCACCTTTGCCGGACGCGTTGCAGCCAGTCTCCTGAATGCCGTCGGCCTTCCCGAGCTGGTGACGCGATCGCTGGACGAATACGAGGCCTTGGCACTGCGGATCGCCCACGATCCCGAGCTTCGGGTCGCGCTCAGGAGCAAGCTGGCGACGCGCCGGACCACTTGGCCGCTTTTCGATACCGTCCGCATGACGCGACATATCGAAGAGGCGTTGAGCGAAATCTGGCGCAGGCATTGCGCCGGCGAAGCGCCGGCCTCGTTTGCCGTGCAAACCTTACCATGAGGCCCGCCTCGGCGCGATGATGCCGGCCGGTCGAGGTCGGTTCCCAAGCGAAGTGAACCGCTCAGTGCGCACAGACCCAGGCCCTCGCCTCGCGCTGCGCGACGGAGATCTCGGCGTCCGACATCTGCCCGGCGACTTCCTGGCGCAGCGCCACGGCGTCCTTGCGGCCCTTCAGTGCGGCGAGATTGAACCATTTGTGCGCGGCGACGAGATCGACGATCCCGGAGCGGCCGCTCGCCCAATAGATCCCGCGCTCGAACAGCACGTCCGACAGCGCGCTCGCGTCGACCGGCGTTGCCGTCTCCAGATCGAATGTACCCTGAAACATCACGCATCCCCTTTGTTCTTATGCCGCCTCGTCCCCCGAGCGCGGCTCCCGTCCAACTTTGCGCATGACCCTTCCCGGGATCGTGCACTGTTCAACTCTTCCCCATTGCCGTTTGCCGGCTTGTTGGAGGCGATGATGGCGGGCAAATTTGAATGGCAGTTTAAGTATCGCGATGAAGCAGACGTAAACGGGCGCGCGCGGCGCGTGCGCGGAGGATTCAAGAAGTCCCTGATTTGCAGGCACTTCTGCCAATCGTCAGATTTGGTTTACCCTGGGATTTCAGGACATCGATAACCATCGCGCGCGGTGGCGCGGGTCGTGTGGTTGGAATGTGAAGGGCGGATCACTGTCGTGGCCGCACACCGTGCCGTCATTCCCCGCGCAGGCGGGGAATCCAATACGCCGCGGCTTATCGATTCAATCGCTGCCGTCTCGGAGTACTGGATCGCCCGGTCCCGGCTCCGCCAAGGCTACGCCGAGGCTTACACGGGTGCTCGGCGCGCCGAAGCTTCAGCGAAGGCGGCAAGCCGGGCGATGACACCGCGAACGGAGAAGCGGCGTGCGAACAGCGTGCATCAGGCCGGAGCCCGGGCGTGCCCCAAGGCAGTTCGAGCAAGGGCGCGATGACGTCGCGCGTTTCAGATCAGCAATGTCGGGGGAAAGGATGCCGGCAATGCCCCGGCTTCAAGGGAACGAGGGCGTCGGCGAACACGTCAGGACCAGATTCCACTTTGGCCCGAAGGCCTGTCGTGAAATTGCGGAGCCCGTTTGAGGAGAACCGCACCGAACGAAGAAAACTCGTTTCTTCTGCCGGACCGCGAAAGAGAACGGTCCGACCGTTGACCTGATGTCTCGCCGACACCCTCTATCGTCGACCAGAACCTCTAGGAGGCGCTGATGACGTGCCGGCTATCTGGAGCCGGCAACTTCAGAAGCGAAGTTACTTCTTCTTCTTCGCGACCTTGCGGGTCTTCTTCGCAGTCTTCTTCACTGCGCTCTTCGCCTTCTTCGCCTTCTTCGCTTTCTTGGCCATGTTGCCCTCCGATGTGTGAGATGGCTTTAATCGCTGCGTGCACTCGGGGATCGAATGCACTCACCCCGAATACACCAACACGAAGAAAAAAACAGCTTCTCGCTTAAAGAAGTGTTGACGCAGCAAGGCGCGTGCGCTTGGCGGGCGCGACGCAGGCGCTTCGTTCGACGTGCACTTGCGATCATGCAGAGCGCTCGCATCATCGACGTTCGCGAACGATGCGATTGCACGAAAACACTATGCAGCAAGTATTTTTTCGCACGCGTGCATCGCGCGCGATCAACGCCACGATGCGCATCGGCAATCGCGCGATCGCCTCGCGAAGGCGTTTCGCGGACTCTGAGTCGCGATTTTTGGCAACGAAAATATTTTCATGCTTAACGGCGCGGGCGCTCGCCGGAGCGCGTTCAAGCCGCCGTTTCGGGCGAATCGCGCGGCGGCGATTCGGCCGCCGCATCGCCGTCGATCGGGATGGAGTTTGCCGTTCGCGGATGCGCGCGAGCGTCGCAGCGAGAACCGAAAGCGAGGTGACGACGCGTCTCCGTCACCTCGTTCGAACGTGAGGCTCAGACGCCGAGCTTGGACTTGAGCAGGTCGTTGACGCTCTGCGGGTTGGCCTTGCCGCCGGACGCCTTCATCACTTGGCCGACGAACCAGCCGAGCGATTGCGGCTTGTCCTTCACCTGCGCCGCCTTGTCGGGATTGGCCGCGATGATGTCGTCGACCACCTTTTCGATCGCGGAAAGATCCGTGACCTGCTTCATGCCGCGGCTTTCGACCAGCGCGCGGGGATCGCCGCCCTCCTGCCAGACGATCTCGAACAGATCCTTGGCGATCTTGCCCGAGATCGTGCCGTCGCCGATCAGGTCGATGATCGCAGCCAGCTGCGCGGCATTGACGGGCGAGGCCGTAATATCCCGGCCTTCCTTGTTGAGACGGCCGAACAGCTCGTTGATCACCCAGTTCGCCGCCATCTTGCCGTCGCGGGCACGGCTGGCGAGCTTGTCGAGCACCGTCTCGTAGAACACCGCGCTCTCGCGCTCGGCGACCAGCACGCTCGCATCATAGGCCGACAGGCCGAAATCGGCGACGAAGCGCGCCTTCTTCTGGTCCGGCAGCTCCGGCAGCTTCGCCTTCAGCTCATCGACGAATTCCTGGCTGAACTCCAGAGGCAACAGGTCGGGGTCGGGGAAGTAGCGATAGTCGTGCGCCTCTTCCTTCGACCGCATCGAGCGCGTCTCGCCCCTGTTGGGGTCGAACCGGCGCGTCTCCTGCTCGATCTCGCCCCCGTCCTCGAGGATCTCGATCTGGCGCCGCGCTTCATACTCGATCGCCTGGCCGATGAAGGCGATGGAGTTCATGTTCTTGATCTCGCAGCGGGTGCCGAGCGGCGCGCCGGGCCTGCGCACGGAGACGTTGACGTCGGCGCGCAAGGATCCCTTCTCCATGTCGCCGTCACAGGTGCCGAGATAGCGCATGATCGAGCGCAGCTTGGTCACATAGGCCTTGGCCTGCTCGGCGTCGCGGATATCCGGCTTCGAGACGATCTCCATCAGCGCCACGCCAGAACGATTGAAATCGATGTAGGAGAGCGACGGCGACCGGTCGTGCAGCATCTTGCCGGGATCCTGCTCCAGATGCAGCCGCTCGATACCGATGGTGGCCGTCTGGCCGCCGTCGAGATCGATGATCACCTCGCCCTCGCCGACGACGGGCGATTTGTACTGGCTGATCTGGTAGCCCTGCGCCAGGTCCGGATAGAAATAGTTCTTGCGGTCGAACACCGAGCGCAGGTTGATCTGCGCATTGAGGCCGAGCCCGGTCCGGACAGCCTGCCTGACGCATTCCTCGTTGATCACGGGCAGCATGCCCGGCATGGCGACATCGACCAGCGAGACGTGGCTGTTCGGCTCGCCACCGAACGCGGTGGACGCGCCCGAGAATAATTTCGCGTTTGAGGTCACCTGGGCATGGATCTCCATGCCGATGACCATCTCCCAGTCGCCGGTTGAACCCTTGAGAAGCTTGTGAGGTGTCGCGTCAGCGTTCATGGAGAAGATGTCGTTCTGCGTTGGAGGACAAGCTCCGATCAGGCTGCGATCGTGCGAGGGAGCTACTGCGATCGACTAATTAAGCCGATGCAGGAGGCGATGCAACCTCGCCACCCTCTCTTGCTCCGGCGGAATTGGGCGTGAAATCGCACCCGAACCGTGTCATGACAAGGCGCAAGGGATCAAATGCCAGAGGGAAGATGGGCGAGCTCACGCTTCGGATGGTCGATGGGACGCAGATCGTCGTGACGGCCTCCCTCGGGGCCATCACCACCTACGTCATCCTCGAGCAGGAGACGTGGTTCGAGAAGGAGACGGCGTTCCTCGCAAGCTGGCTGAAGCCGGGCATGTCCGCGCTCGACATCGGGGCCAATCTCGGCGTCTACAGCCTGCCAATGGCGCGGCGGCTCGCCCCTCATGGGCAGGTGTTCGCCTATGAACCGGCCAGCGAGCCACGACGGCTGCTCGCGCTCGGCAAGGCGAAGAACGAGGCCGCCAACCTGCACATCATCGCCGCGGCGCTGTCGGATGGCGAGCGCGAGGGCCGTCTGGTGCTGGGCGCCTCGAGCGAGCTCAACTCGCTGCAAGGCAGCGGTCCCACCGAAAGCATTCAGATCACCTCGCTCGATGCCGAACAGAGATCCAGGCATTGGGGGCCGATCGACTTCGTCAAGATGGACGCGGAAGGCGAGGAGGAGCGAATCCTGGCCGGTGCGAAGGGCTTTCTCTCCGAACGCTCCCCACTGGTCATGTTCGAGATAAAAGCCGGTGACAAACAGAACGATCGTCTGCCGGCCGCTTTCGCCAGCATGGGCTTCGACATCTATCGGCTGATCGGCGGAGCGCCGGTTCTGGTGCCGGTGAAGCTCGGCGAGCCGCTCGATCCCTACGAGCTGAACCTGTTCGCAGCCAAGCGCGATCGCGCCAGAGCGCTCGCCCAAGAGGGCTTCTTGATCGAGACCATCCCGTCATGGGAGCCTGACGACACGGTGCGGGACTGGGCACTCACCCAGTTCGAAGCCCAACCCTTCGCGCACATTTTTGCGGCCATGTCGGGCGGCGCCGCGGCGCAGGACCCGGTTTACCGCGACGCCCTCGCCGCCTATGCGACCTGGCGCTCCGAGGAATTCGCCTTGCCGAGGCGTTATGCGGCGCTGAAATTCGCCTGCGATACACTCGGCTCGCTGTGTCAGAACCAGGCCTCGCTGTCGCGCCTTTCAACGCTCGCCCGCATCGCCGCGGATATCGGCAGCCGCGCCATCGCCGTCAACGCATTGCGGTACGTGGCGGATGTACTCAAGGGCGGCAAAGGCCGAATCCTGGAGCCATTCTGGCCCGCAAGCCCGAGATTCGACCATCTCGAGCCCGGGGCCAATCCCGTCGGCTGGTTCGTGGTCGCAGCACTCGAGCGGCTAGAGCAGATGGCATCGTTCTCCTCCTGCTTTGCTCCCTCCCTCGTCGATCTCGACTGGCTTGCCGGCCAGCCGCTGGTTGGCGCCGAGATCGAACGCCGGCGCATTCTTCAGCGGGCGCGCGCGGGCCAACGGGTCGAGGTCCCACCGCGCCTGCGCGTGACGGCACCCGACCACGTTAATGACGCGATTTGGCGTGCCGGCGCAGTTCCCAACACGCGCGTGTGAGCGGGCCGGCCCCGTCAAGCCCCGAGCAGCGTGGCAGCGATCCGCTCCCACTCCGCTTCCAATGAATCCTTTGCCGCCGGCTGGCCGGCCTGGCGATACCAATAGCCGGCATTGCCGAGATCGCCCTCAACGCGGTGCAAATAGGCATGCACCCAGGCCGCTTCACGGCTGCTCTCGTCCTGAACGATCGTGTGCGCGCGGTCCCAGTCGCCCTTCGCCGCCCACCAGAGGCCGGCGAGCGGCGCGTTCAAGTCCGGCGCGGGCGCCGCGCCGCCGAGGCTCGCGATGAAATCGGCGACATTCACCACCACCTCGCGGGCGTGAAGCGGCCGGCGGTCTGCTCGATCACCTCGCCGAGCGAGAACAGCGTCTCCTCATCGAACGGACGGCCGATCAGTTGCAGGCCGAGCGGCAGCCCCTGCGCATCCTTGCCGGCTGGCACCGCGATTCCGGGCAGGCCCGCCATGTTCACGGTCACCGTGAAGATGTCGTTGAGATACATCTCGACCGGGTCGGCGCCGCCCTTCTCGCCGATGCCGAAGGCCGCCGACGGCGTCGCAGGCGTCAGGATCGCGTCGACGCCCCTCGCGAAGCAATCCTCGAAGTCCTTCTTGATCAGCGTGCGCACCTTCTGCGCGCGCAAATAATAAGCGTCGTAATAGCCGGCCGAGAGCACGTAGGTGCCGATCATGACGCGGCGGCGCACCTCCGCGCCAAATCCTGCCGCGCGGGTGTTCTCGTAGAGCTCGATGATGTTCTTGCCCTGCTCGCGCAGGCCGTAGCGCACGCCGTCATAGCGCGCGAGGTTGGACGAGGCCTCCGCTGGCGCCACGATGTAATAGGCCGGTAGCGCGTATTTGGTGTGCGGCAGCGACACCTCGACGAGCTCGGCGCCGGCGCTCCTGAGCCACGCCGCGCCCTCGCTCCAGAGCTTCTCGATCTCGGCCGGCATGCCGTCGAGACGATACTCCTTGGGGACGCCGATCTTCATGCCCTTCACGGACTTGCCGATCGCCGCCTCGTAATCCGGCACAGGAAGATCGACCGACGTCGTGTCCTTGGGATCGTGTCCGGCCATCGAGCGCAGCAGCATCGCGGCGTCGCGTACGCTGCGCGCGATCGGACCTGCCTGGTCGAGCGAGGAGGCAAAGGCGACGATGCCCCAGCGCGAGCAGCGGCCATAGGTCGGCTTGATGCCGACGGTCGCGGTGAACGCGGCCGGCTGGCGGATCGAGCCGCCGGTGTCGGTCGCGGTCGCGCCCATGCAGAGCAGCGCCGCCACCGCCGAGGCCGAGCCGCCGGACGAGCCGCCCGGCACCAGCGTCGTGTTGCTGCCCTCGCGCCGCCAGGGATTGCCGACGGGGCCAAAGCACGAGGTCTCGTTGGCCGAGCCCATCGCGAACTCGTCATTGTTGAGCTTGCCGAGCATCACCGCGCCGTCGCGCCAGAGCTGCGAGGTCACGGTGGACTCGTACGTCGGCACGAAATTGCCGAGGATCTTCGAGCACGCCGTGGTGCGCACGCCCTTGGTCGCGAACAGGTCCTTGATGCCGAGCGGGATGCCCGCGAGCGGGCCGCCTTCACCCTTGGCGATCTTCGCGTCCACGGCCTTCGCCATGTCGCGCGCGCGATCGGGCGTCTCCATCACGAAGGCGTTGAGCACGCGCGCGGCTTCGATCGCATTCAGATGTGCGTCGGTCAGCTCGAGCGACGTGAAAGTCTTGTCGGCGAGACCCTTCCGGGCCTCGGCGAGCGTCAGCGATGTCAAATCGGTCATTTATTGATCGGGCTGCAGAAGAACGGAGACAGGGTCTTGTCGTTGGCCGGGTCGTCTTTTCTGGCCGCGGCTTTCGCGGCCGCCTCGATCTCGTCGAGCACGGCGTTGACGGCGACGTTGGGATCGGCAGCCTTGCCCTGCCGCTCCATCTTGTCGAGGTAATTCATGTAGGCCTGATAGGCCTTCTCATCGTCGCAAAGCAGGCACATCGGACCTAACCTGTTTATTCAACGACCTTCGGCACCAGGAAGAAGTGACCTTCAGTCGCGGGCGCGTTGGCAACGATATCGTCGGCGATCTCGCCGTCATCGACCACGTCCTGCCGCTTCTTCATCTGCATCGGGGTGACCGAGGTCATCGGCTCCACGCCCTCGACATTGACCTCCGAGAGCTGCTCGACGAAGGCGAGCATGGCGTTGAGCTCGCCCTGCAGATGCGGAACCTCGTCCTCGGAAACCGCAATGCGCGCCAGATGCGCGATGCGGCGGACGGTAGCAGCGTCGACGGACATTATATAAGGCCTCTCACGGCAAAACCTATGTGCCGTATAGCAGAGGCCGCTTTTGCGCCGCAACCGGCGCTTCCCTCTATCCGGCGAGGGCCTTCATGCGCCCGAGCGCCGATTTGGCGAGATCCCGGGTCAATTCGGCGGCGGGGACCTCGCGGCCCAGCGCAACGGCCTGCCCCGCCCAGAGATTGGTGAAATCGACCCTGCCCTGCTTTTCGGCAGCCGCCTTCAGCGGCCCCAGCGCGGTCGCGGCGTGGGGAAACGGCGGCGCATCCGGCGAGATCGGGCCGGCCTCGCGCATCAGCCGGTTCTGCACCCCGCGCGCCGGCCGGCCGGTCATGACGTTGGTGATGACGGTGGACTCGTCCCGCGCCTCGGAAAGCGCCTTGCGGCCGCCCGCGCTGAGCTTGGATTCCGGGCAGCGCAGATAGGCGCTGCCGATCTGCACGCCCGAGGCGCCGAGCGCGAAGGCTGCGGCAATGCCGCGTCCGTCCGCGATGCCGCCCGCCGCGATCACCGGCACCTTCACGGCGTCGACGACCTGCGGCACCAGCGCGAAGGTCCCGGGCTGCTCGGCGACCTTGTCGGTCAGGAACATGCCGCGATGGCCGCCCGCCTCGGCACCTTGCGCGATCACGGCATCGACGCCGCGTTCTTCCAGCCAGACCGCCTCCTTCACCGTCGTCGCGGACGAGATGACGAGGCAGCCCGCCGCCTTGACGCGCTTCAGCAGCGCTTGCTCCGGCAGGCCGAAATGGAAGCTGACGACCTCCGGCTTCAGCTCCTCGACCACCTCGCAGAACGCCGCATCGAACGGCGCGCGGTTCGCAGCCGCGATCGGCGCGGCCGGATCGAGACCATGCTCGGTGTAATAGCCCGTCAGCCGCTGCTTCCAGCGCGCATCGGCCTCGCTCGTGAGCTCAACCGGGGTATGGCAGAAGAAGTTTATGTTGACCGGCGCCTTCACGCGTTGGCGGATCAGGCCGACCTGCTCGCGCGCCTTCTCCGGCGAGATCATCGCGCAGGGCAGCGACCCCAGCGCCCCGGCCTGCGCGGCCGCGATCACCAGCTCCGCATCCATCACACCCGCCATCGGCGCCAGCACGATCGGGAATTCGGTCTTGAACAGGTCGATCAGTCGACGGTCAGGCCACATGGCTGCTCTCTCTCGTTCTTTCTTACGCTCCCCTGGAGGGTCCCTGGAGGGGGAGGGTCGGTTCGCATGTAGCGAAGCGAAATGCGAAGCGGGGTGGGGTGATCTCTCAACACGGGCACCGCCTCAATGGAGAGACTGTCACCCCACCCCGCTCGCGCTTCGCGCGATCGACCCTCCCCCTCCAGGGGAGGGTAAGACCTCTACGCCGCTGTCACCGAATTTCCGCGCCCGGCGATCAGCTGCTCCGCTTCGATCGCAATCCGCTCGACGATCTCGGCCGCCGGTGGGATATCATGAATCAACCCGACCGCCTCTCCCGCAATCACGGCCGCGACATCGAAATTGCCCGCCGCCCTTGCTGCCGCATACTCGGCCGCGACTGCGGCGACATTCTGCATCAGTTCGACCTCGCGGCCGATCCAGCGCTTGGCATGTTCGTTGACCAGGCACCGCCCGGTAAACGGCGCCGGCCAGACATTGTTGCGGGAGAGATCGAAGATGATGCCGCGCACGGTCGAACCGGAGCTCGCCGCGCAGATGCGGCGCTTGGCCTCCTCCGCACCGTCGGCCTCCTGGCTGGCATAGAAGCGCGTGCCGAGCAGCACGCCGCTCGCGCCGAGCATCACCATGGCAGCGAGGCCGCGCCCATCCGCGATGCCGCCGGCCGCCACCACGGGAACGCGCCCCGCGGCGAGATCGACGACAGCAGGCACGAGATCGACGGTGCTGCGCGACGCGCCATGACCGCCCGCCTCCGTTCCCTGCGCAATCAGGATGTCGGCACCGGCATCGAGCGCCTGCTGTGCCATCGCTTCATCCTGCACCTGGCAGATCAGGCGCGCGTCGGTGGATTTGATCTTGGACGCGAACGGCGCGGGATCGCCGAACGACAACATGATCGCAGCTGGTCTTGCAGCAAGCGCGACATCGAGAAGCTCGGGCCGCTTGGCAAGGCTCCAGGTGATGAAGCCGATCCCGAACGGTGCACTGAGGTCGGCGAGCTTCGCCGTCTCCTGCTCCAGCCACACCCGCTCGCCATAGCCGCCGCCGAGAATGCCAAAGCCCCCGGCGCGGCTCACAGCCGTCACCAGCCGGCTGCCGGCGATTAAATCCATCGGCGCCAGCAGGATGGGATGCTTGATCCTAAGCAGCGTGGTCAGCGGCGTCGTCATCGGCATGGCTCCTCCCCCGGTCTGGACAGCGAGACTAGGCGCGACTAGCATTCTCGAAAAATGAATTGTTGCGAACGCTGCAATCTCAAAAGCGAAACGACACCATG
This sequence comes from Bradyrhizobium sp. CCBAU 11357, assembly GCF_028128865.1. NCBI lineage: Bacteria > Pseudomonadati > Pseudomonadota > Alphaproteobacteria > Hyphomicrobiales > Nitrobacteraceae > Bradyrhizobium > Bradyrhizobium sp. CCBAU 11357. The sequence continues at coordinate 208,680 of NZ_LBJW01000016.1, forward strand.
GAACTCAGCGATATCAAGACCTTCGCCGCGGTTGCCCGCACCGGCGGCATCACCCGGGCCGCCGAAGAGCTCAACACCGTGCAGTCGAACGTCACCCAGCGCGTGAAGGCGCTGGAGGCGGAGATCGGCACGCCGCTGTTCGAGCGGCACTCGCGCGGCATGACGCTGACAGGTGCCGGCAAGCGCCTTCTCCCCTACGCGCAAAAGATGGCGGCGCTCTCGCGCGAAGCCTTGCTCGCCGCGCGCGACGATGGCGAGCCGAAGGGTCCGCTCGCGATCGGCTCGATGGAAACCACGGCCGCGGTGCGGCTGCCGCCGCTGCTCGCCGATTTCCACCGCCGCTTCCCGGCTGTGCGCCTTTCCTTGCGCACCGCGCCGACCGCCGACCTCGTCGCCAGCGTGCTCGACGGCACGCTCGACGGCGCCTTCGTCGCAGGGCCCATCACCCATGACGATCTCGCCGCGACGAGCGCGTTCCGCGAAGAGCTGGTGCTGGTCAGCGCGCGGCGCTGGGCTTCGCTCGCCGAGCTGCGCGCCGGTACGGCGGAGTCGGGCCCGACCGCGCTGGTGTTCCGCACCGGCTGCACCTATCGCCAGCGGCTCGAACAGATCTTCGTCGAATTCGGCTGGCCGTCGGCGGCGCGCTTCGAGCTCGGCACGCTCGACGGCATGATCGGCTGCGTTGCCGCCGACATGGGTGTGACGCTGCTGCCACGCGCCGTCGTGGAACGCAGCGCGATGAATGGCGCGGTCGCCATCCACACGCTGAGCCCGTCACACGCACGTGTCGAGACACTCTTCATCCAGCGCCGCGCAGGACATCAGTACAGCGCGCTGCAAGGTTTCATCGCCTGCCTGACCAAGAATGACGACGTCATCGCGGCCTGATCGACCACCGTCGCAGCGCTACGACGGCCCAGATGGCTTCGACGAGACCGAACGGCCAGGCGCCCTGAAGGAAGCCGTAGGCCGAGCCGAGCGCGCAGGACACCGCAAACAGCAGCACGAACCAATGGCTGCGGGCTTCCAAGGCGTAAGTGACCAGCATCGCCGTGACGGCGAACAGGCCGAATAATGTCAGTGCATCCACGTTCCGGGTTCACTCTGCAGCGCGACGCATGATATGCGCTAAATCCATGCCGGCTCTTATCCTCACCTTGGTCGATGCTGCAACCCACTGGCCCGAACGCGGCGCGCTGGTCGGGCTCGACTTGGGCACCAAGACCATTGGCGTTGCCGTGTCCGACCCCGACCGCCGCTTGGCCACTGGCGTCGAAACGATCCAGCGCAAGCAGTTCAAGCCGGACGCCGCCAGGCTGCTTGCCATCGCCGCCGAGCGCAGGGCGGTCGGCTTCGTGCTCGGCCTGCCCATCAACATGGACGGCAGCGAGGGACCGCGCGCGCAATCGACCCGCGCCTTCGCGCGCAATCTGGCCGGACTGACCGCCCTGCCTATCGGTCTCTGGGACGAGCGCCTCTCGACCGCGGCAGTCGAACGCGAGCTGATCGGGATGGACGTGAGCCGCGCCAAGCGCGCCGAGGTCATCGACGAGCACGCCGCGATCTTCATCCTGCAAGGCGCGCTCGATCGCCTGGCAAACCTGCGCAAGGGACCCGGCTGATCCCATGGCGGTCGTCGTCGTGGCGCTGCTGCCGGTCTTCATCCTCATCGTGCTCGGCGTCGTGCTGAAGTGCAGCCTGATGCGGCTGGACACGCAATGGCACGGGCTGGAGCGGCTGACCTATTTCGTGTTGTTTCCGATGCTGCTGATCCAGACGCTGGTGAAGGCGGACCTCACGAAGGTTCCGGTCGCCGGCGTCGGCGGCGCGCTGCTGCTGTCGGCGCTGGCGATGTCGCTGCTCTGCCTCGCATTGCGCCCGGCCCTGTCCCGGCTCGACATCGACGGCCCCGCCTTCACGTCGATCTTCCAGGGCGCGACGCGCTGGCAGACCTATGTCGCCCTCTCCGTCTCCGCCAACATGTTCGGCGATGTCGGGCTGGCGCTGGCGTCCGTGGCGATGGTCGCGATCATTCCGCTGGTCAACGTGTTCAGCGTCGCGGTGCTCGCGCACTATGCTTCGCCCGAAAGGCAGTCGCTGCGCGCCATCGTCACGACGGTGGTCCGCAATCCACTGATCTGGGCCTGCGCCATCGGCCTCGTCATAAATGTCCTCCATTTGCCGCTGCCAAAAATCTGGCACGAGGTGGCGGACGCGCTCGGCCGCTCCTCGCTCGCCATCGGCCTGCTCGTGACCGGCGCGGGATTGCAGCTCGAGGGCCTGCTGCGCCCGAGCCTGGGCGCCGGCCTCGGCGTGGCGTTCAAGCTCGTCCTGATGCCCGTGCTCGCGCTGATGCTGGCCGCCTGGTTCGGGCTGTCCGGCAACAGCCTTGCGATCGTCGCGATCTGCGCGGCGGTGCCGACCTCGCCCAGCGCCTATGTGCTGGCCCGCCAGATGGGCGGCGACGCACCGCTGCTCGCACAGATCATCACGCTGCAGACGATCCTGGCCGCAATCACGATGCCGATCGCGATCGCGCTGGTGGCTTAGCATGCGTCATTAAGAGCGCAACTCTCTCCGCCGTCATTGCGAGCGCAGCGAAGCAATCCAGAATCCCTCCGCGGAGACACTCTGGATTGCTTCGTCGCAAGGGCTCCTCGCAATGACGGAGTATGAAGCCTCAGCTCCCCAGCCACATCGTCAGCACCACCGCCGTCAGATTGTTGAGCGCGTGCAGCGCGATGGTGAGCCACAGCGAGTCGGAGCGGTAGCGCATGTAGCCGAACCACAGGCCGATGCAGAAAACCTCGGCGAGGAAATAGAAATCGTATTGCAGGTGGACCACGGTCCAGACCAGCGACGACAGCAGGATCGCACCGGGGACACGCAAAAAGCTCGCCGACCAGCCGCGGTAGAGGAAGCCGCGCGCCAGAACCTCTTCCGACATCGGCGCCGCCACCGCGAATGCGGCCAGCAGCAGCAGCGCCGCGCCCTTGTCGCGGCCCGATTTCAACAGATCGGTCATGAAGCCAGGCGTCGCCTCGCGGCCGAGCGCGCGCGACATCGTCTCCCAGAGCAGCACGATCAGGATGAGGCCAACCGCGCCGAACAGCAGCTGCTTCCATGACGGCCAATGCAGCGCCAGATAGTCGACGAAGGAGGCCTTCTTGATGCGAATGGCGAGCCAGACCGCAAGCAGCGTCGCCGGCAGCCCCATGATCACCGAGAGCGCGAGAGTCTGGGGCTCATGGCCGACAAGCTGAAGCGAAGAAAGGTCCATGGGAAGACCACGCAGCGCCGCCAGCACAACGACGGCACCGATCTGCCCGACGAACATCGCGACGAAGATGAAGAGGCCCCACAGCGCCGTGCCCCAGAACTTCCAGACACGCGGCGTCGCCGGCGTCTCGGTCAGCGGCGGATGATCGGGATTGAGGGAGTCCATCAGGAGGCTTTCGTTAGAGAGCGCAAACAAACTATCGAGCGATCGTCATGCCCGGGCCTTGTCCCGGGCATCCACGTTCTTCTTGCCGCGCAGCAGACGTGGATGGCCTGGTCAGGCCTGGTCGGGCCCGGCCATGACGCCGTGGAGAGACCGTGCCCACTCACGGCAGCGCCCGCTCCAGCAGCGCGCGCACGTCGGTGCTGTCGAGTTCGACCGCGCCATACATGCCGGCATGGTTCGTCGCGAGGCGCGTCGCGGCGAACAATTCGGCCTGGCGCGGTGATACGCCATTGAGCGCCGCGGCCGCAGCCAGCAGCGCCAGCTTCTCGACCGCAAGCCGCGCGACGCGCTCGCCGTCGGCGCGCCGAAACGTCTTGCCGATGAAGGTGACGGCCTCGCCTGCCCCAGGCAGGCCCTTGGTCTCGGCCGCCAGCGCTTGCAGCACCGCCGTCGCCGCCTCGCCCTCGCGCGAGAGCGCGCGGAGCACGTCGAGGCACATCACGTTGCCCGAACCTTCCCAGATCGCGTTGACCGGCGACTCGCGATAATGGCGCGCCAAAATGCCGTCCTCGACATAGCCGTTGCCGCCGAGGCACTCCATCGCCTCAAAGAGGAACGGCGGCGCGCTCTTGCAGGTCCAGTATTTGATCGCCGGCGTGAGCAGCCGCATATAGGCCGCCTCCGCCGCATCGTGCGGCGTGCGGTCGAAGGCGCGGCAGAGCCGCATCACCAGCGCCGTGCTCGCTTCCACATGCAGCGCCATGTCCGACAGCACGGCCTGCATCAAGGGCTGATCGGCCAGATGCTTCTGGAACACGCTGCGGTGACGGGCGTGATGCAGCGCATGCGCAAGCCCCGAGCGCATCAGGCCGACGGAGGCAATCGCGCAATCCTGTCGCGTCAGCTGCACCATCTGGATGATGGTGCGGATGCCCTTGCCCTCCTCGCCGACCCTTTCGGCGTAGGCGCCGACGAACTCGACCTCGGACGAGGCATTGGAGCGGTTGCCAAGCTTGTCCTTCAGCCGCTGGAACTGGATGGCGTTGACCGAACCATCCGGCGCGAAGCGCGGCATGAAGAAACAGGTCAGCCCGCCCTCGGCCTGCGCCAGCACGAGGAACGCATCGCACATCGGCGCCGACATGAACCATTTGTGTCCGGTAATGCGATAGCCGTCCCCATCGCGCACCGCGCGCGTCATGTTGGCGCGTACGTCCGTGCCGCCCTGCTTCTCGGTCATGCCCATGCCGAGCGTCATGCCGCGCTTCTGCCACCACGGTGCAAAGCCCGGGTCGTAGCTCTTCGTCGACAGCACGGGCATTACCCCCGCGAGCAAGTCGGGCTGCATCGCCAGGGCACCGACGGAAGCGCGCGTCATCGTGATCGGGCAGAGGTGGCCGGTCTCGACCTGGGCTGCCATGTAGAACTTTGCGGCGCGAATGACCTCGGCGCCAGCGCCCGCCGGCTTGCCATCCGCGGTCCAGGTGGAATTGTGCACGCCGGCATGCGCACTTTGCGCCATCAGCTCGTGATAGGCGGGATGAAACTCGACCTGGTCGCGGCGATTGCCCTTGGCATCGAAGCTGCGCAGCTTCGGCGTGTTCTCGTTCGCAAGCCGCCCGCGCTCGGCCATCGCTGCCGAGCCCCAATGCCGGCCGAACTCCGAGAGCTCGCGCTCCGCCGCCGCGCCGCCATTGGCCCCGACCGCCTCGACCAGCGGCCGGTCCACGGCGAAAAGATCAACGTCCTCGAATGGCGGCGACTGGTTGAAGACCTCATGGGTCGCAAATGCGGGCTGGGTCATCTTGGGTCCTCGGCGCGGAATCAGTTCCGCCGCGGCTGGATCGGGAAATCATAGGCCGCCCCGCCCGCCCCAGGCAGGGAAAAATGCCACCACTCCTTCGAATAGTTCACAAAGCCTTGCCTGGCCATCGCAGCCACCAGCCGCTTGCGCCAGGCACGCTGCTCGGGATTGATCGAGGTCGCGGCGGTATGGCCCTTCGCGTCGGTACAGTCGTAGCCTGTGCCCATGTCGACGCTGCCCTCCGGCGCCCGCGCCTCGACCGGCGCGGTGCAATCGGCATAGGCCTTTGCTGGATCATATTTGGCGGAATTGTCCGCCTTGAGATCGACCAGCGTGAGATCGAGCGCCGCACCGGTCGAATGCTGCGAACGGCTCGCAATGTAGCCGAGGCGGAACAGCTCGGTCTTCGCAATCTTCGGGTTGTAGCGCCGCTCCGCGGCGGTCTCGTGGCCGTTCTGCGACCACTTGACCATGTCGAGCGAGGCCCGCGCCGGCCGATAGCAGTCGAACATCTTGAGCGAGAGATTTTGCGCCGCCAGCTCTTGCTGCACCGCCTTCAGCCGCATCCCCACCTCGCGCTTCACCACGCATTCGCCGGCATTGTAGCCGGCAAGCGGACGCCCGACGAAATTGTTCGACGTGGCGTAGCGGATGTCCTGGATGATGCTGGGGTCGATGTCGCGCAGATAAGCGAAATCGCCGGGCAAGGTCTGCGCCCGCACGGGGGCGAGAAACAATGCAAGCAGCGCGACAAGCACGGCGCGCGCCACGGTTCCGGTCCTTGCGATCATTGCACCGGATCCGAGTTGACCAGAAGCTTCGTGATCGCCGTGTCCGTATATTTGTTGCCGGCCCAGACGTCGTCGATGATGAATTGCATCCAATAGGCTGTAATCGGCGTCCGCAATGTCAGCAATTGCGCCGACAGCTCATCGTTGAGGATGAATATCCGCGACTCGCCGCCCGAGAACAGCACGCGGAGCTGGCGGACCTTGTTGTTCTTGGCGAAGATGTCGGGGCTTTTCTGGTAGCCGTTCTGCACGTGGATCGACTTGACCCGCCGCACGGTTTCGAACTCGATGGTGATCCATTCGCCGATGCCGTTGCCCGAGGCGCCCTCGACCCAGGCCGTCCCTGTCGAGGCGTCGAACAAATTCGCTGCGCCGTATGAATTGCCGAATTGCGGCTTCAGCATCGAGCTGACGCAATAGGTCTCGAAGCCGCTGCGGGCGCAGCTTTCGCCTGCCGCGGAGGGACGCGGCGGACGCATGGTGGCGCGCTCCGCGACCGCAGGCTTTGCCGGCGGCTTCACCAGCATGCCCGCCACTTTCGGCGTCCCGTTCGACGCTCCCCCATTCCAGAGAAAGATGCGCCCGCCGAGCGTCTGGTCGTAATAGGCAGGCGTCTGCTCGTGCGGTGCCGGCTGTCCTCCGGCATCCGTCGCGGTCAGGGCCAGCGCCGCCACGCGCTCGCGCACCTCGACCGCGAGATCGCCGAGATGCAGCTCCGGCCGCTTGAGCTGCTCGACGAAGATCCGCGTGAACACCGAGTTGTGCGCGGTATCGTTTCTGCTGAGCTGGTCGAGCGCGGTCTGGCCGATGCCTGCGGAATAGAGCGTGAAGATCCCGCGCGCGGGCCGGGCGTCGGCGAGCCCGCGCGTGTTCCCGATCGAACGCCCTGCGGCGCGCGGAAACGGATTGTCGCGGCAGGCATCGATGACGACGAAGGCGACCCGCACCGCCCTCGCCTGAAGCTCCGCAATCACGTCGGGCTCGGCGATCGAGGCCCCGCGCACCCGCGCTTCGGCGCCCTCATTGACGGTGGGAACGTCGCTCGGCACGAGGTAGTTCACCCCCGCGATCGCAACGCCATGTCCGGCATAGAACACGGCGGCGGTATCGCCCGGCTCGAGACGCGCCGTGAAGTCCGCGAGCCGGTCGATCATGCCCTGGCGGCCGAGATTGGTCCCGAGCACGATGTCGAACCCCAGCGACCTCAGCGCGTCGGCCACGGTCGTCGCGTCATTGCCGGCCTTCTTCAATTGCCGGTCGGCCGGCAGGTTCGGATAGAGATCGTTGCCGATCACGAGTGCGACGCGTTTTTCGGCCCAAGCCGGTGTCGCGAGGCCTGCCATGCACGCGGTCGCGAGCGCAGCAACATTGCGCGCCAGTCGATTAAAATACCGCATGCTCGTCATGATCCAGCCCGTGACGCAACGAACGGCACGAGTCTAGCGCAAAGCGGCTGCCCCGAACACAGGCGGGGCGGCGCCCGTCCCGGCGGCAAAGCGCCGTGGATAAGTCCGGCGGCGGGATTTGAAGCTTGCTCCCCCCGCCGTCCGCCCCTATAGCTCTGCTTTTAATGACATCGAAATCGACCTTCGTCCTCGGCCACCGGCATTTGCTGGGCATCGAGGGCCTTTCCGCGGCCGACATCAGCGGCCTCCTCGACCTGTCCGAAGAATATGTCGAGCTCAACCGCCAGGTTGACAAGAAGCGCACCGTCCTGCGCGGACGGACGCAGGTGAACCTCTTCTTCGAGGCCTCCACCCGCACCCAATCCTCGTTCGAGCTCGCCGGCAAGCGGCTGGGCGCCGACGTCATGAACATGTCGGTTGCCTCCTCGTCCATCAAGAAGGGCGAGACGCTGATCGACACCGCGATGACGCTCAACGCGATGCACCCGGATATCCTCGTGATGCGCCATCACGCCTCCGGCGCGGTGGAACTGCTGGCCCGCAAGGTCGACGGTTCCGTGATCAATGCCGGCGACGGCGCGCATGAGCATCCGACCCAGGCGCTGCTCGACGCGCTCACCATCCGTCGTAACAAGGGCCGTATCGAGGGCCTCGTCGTCGCGATCTGCGGCGATGTGCTGCATTCGCGCGTCGCCCGGTCCAACATCATCCTGCTCAACACGATGGGCGCGCGCGTTCGCGTCGTCGGTCCGTCCACGCTCTTGCCGCCCGGCATCGAACGGATGGGCGTCGAGGTCGCGCGCGACATGCGCGAGGGTCTCAACGGCGCCGACATCGTCATGATGCTGCGGCTGCAGCGCGAGCGCATGAATGGCTCCTTCGTGCCCTCGTCGAGCGAATACTTCCACTATTTCGGGCTCGACCAGAAGAAGCTCGCCTACGCCAAGCCGGACGCGCTCGTGATGCATCCCGGCCCCATGAACCGCGGCGTCGAAATCGACACCGCGGTCGCCGACGGTGCGCAATCCCTGATCCGCGAGCAGGTGGAGATGGGCGTCGCCGTGCGCATGGCGGTGCTGGAAGCGCTCGCCCGTAACCTGCCGAACGCGTGATGCCGATGCTGACCGATCGCCGCCCCATCCTGCTGGCCAATGCTCGTGTCGTCGATCCCTCCAGGGATTTCGACGGGGTCGGCGACGTCCTGATTGCCGACGGCACCATCCGCGAGACCCGCCGCGGCATTGGTGCTGCCGGCGTCCCCGAGGGCACCGACATCGTCAACTGCGCCGGGAAGATCGTCGCACCCGGCCTGATCGACATGCGCGCCTTCGTCGGCGAGCCCGGCTTCAGCCACCGCGAGACCTTCGCCTCGGCGAGCCAGGCGGCCGCAACCGGCGGCATCACCACCATCATCTGCCAGCCCGACACCTCGCCGGTGATCGACAATTCGGCGACGGTCGATTTCGTGATGCGCCGCGCCCGCGACACCGCGATCGTCAACATCCAGCCGATGGCCGCCCTCACCAAGGGCATGCACGGCCAGGAGATGACCGAGTTCGGCCTGCTCAAGGCCGCGGGCGCCGTCGCCTTCAGCGATGGCGCCAGAAGCGTGACCAATGCGCAGGTGATGCGCCGCGCGCTGACCTATGCGCGCGATTTCGACGCGCTGATCGTGCATTACACCGAGGACCCCGATCTCGTCGGCGAGGGCGTGATGAACGAGGGCGAGTTCGCCTCGCGGCTCGGCCTGGTGGGCATCCCGAACGCCGCCGAAGCCGTGATGCTGGAGCGCGATCTGCGCCTCGTCGCCCTCACCGGCGGCCGCTACCACGCGGCGTCGTTGACCTGCATCGATTCCCTCGACATCCTCCAGCGCGCCCGCGACGCCGGGCTCGCCGTCAGCGCCTCGGTCTCGATCAACCATCTGGCTCTGAACGAGAACGACATCGGTCCTTACCGTTCGTTCCTGAAGCTGTCGCCGCCGCTGCGCACCGAGGATGACCGCCGCGCGCTGGTGGCGGCGATCGGCTCCGGCCTGCTCGACGTCATCATGTCCGACCACAATCCGCAGGACGTCGAGGTCAAGCGCCTGCCGTTCGCGGAAGCCGCGCCCGGCGCCGTCGGGCTCGAGACCATGCTGCCGGCCGGCCTGCGGCTGGTGCATAATGGCGAGATCGAGCTGAAGACGCTGATCCGCGCGATGTCGACCCGGCCGGCCGAGCTGCTCGGCCTGTCGGGCGGAACCCTGCGCGCCGGCAGCCCGGCCGACGTCATCGTGATCGACCCCGACGTGCCATGGGTGGTCGATCCCGCCGACCTCAAGTCGCCCTGCAAGAACACCCCGTTCGACGAGGCCCGCTTTACAGGCCGGGTGGTGCGCACCATTGTCGGCGGACGAACGGTGTATGAGCATGTCTGAGCAGTGGATTCGTTCGACGTGGATGGGCCTTTGGAGATGCCGCCATGGCGCTTGAACCGATTCTGCCGGTGGCTTTCGTCATCGGCTATCTCCTCGGCTCGATTCCGTTCGGGCTGATCCTGACCAGGCTCGCGGGCACCCAGGACATCCGCTCGATCGGCTCCGGCAGCATCGGCGCCACCAATGTGCTGCGCACCGGACGCAAGAGCCTCGCTGCGGGCACCCTGCTGTTCGACGCGCTCAAGGGCACCGTGGCGGTGGTGATCGCCGGCTACATCGCAGGCCCCAATGCCGCGATGGTGGCGGGGCTCGGCGCGTTCCTCGGCCATCTCTTCCCGGTCTGGCTCAAGTTCAAAGGCGGCAAGGGCGTGGCGGTCTATATCGGCATCCTGCTCGGGCTGTTCTGGCCGGGCGCCGTGGTGTTCTGTCTGCTCTGGCTCGCGACCGCCTTCACCACCCGCTATTCCTCGCTGTCGGCGCTGGTGGCGGCGTTCATCACGCCGATGTTCCTGTGGTGGTTCGGTCATCTCGCATTGTCGGCGCTGGCAGCCGTGCTGACGCTGCTGTTGTTCTACGCGCATCGCGAGAACATCAAGCGGTTGCAAGCCGGCAGGGAAAGCCGGATCGGCGAGAAGGCCTAGGGCGTTTTCGAGCGAAGTGGATGCCGGTTCGCGTCAAGAAAACGCGTCAAACAAGAATCTGAAGTCGGAAAAAGTACGGATACCGCCGCACCCCTTCCGCATTATATGCGAAATCCTGTTCGCAATTGTCCTGCGAGTCACGGCAGGCTGTAGCGGACGGGTTCCATGCCTGTCATCCTGACACGGGAAACGGCGTTAGGCGGTTGCTCAGAATGAGCGAGAAGATTGTCGGCGCAAATGACGGGATCGGTTCGCTCGGTGCTTCCGGCTCCGCAGCAAGCCGGCTGCTCTCGGCGACCAAAATCTGGTCCGACGCGCCGCCGCCCGCGCCCGCCCCTGTTTCACGGCCAGCGCCACAACCCGAGCCCGCCTTCAAATCTGACGCTCCGCTCGAGATCGTCATCACCAAGGCTGCGCCGGTCGCGCCCGCGCGGGCGCGTTCCGACCAATGGCCGCCGCGAAAACTCTCGCTGGCGCTGCAGGGCGGCGGCACCTTTGCCGCCTTCACCTGGGGCGTGCTCGAGCGGCTGCTGGAAGAGACGTCCATCGAGATCGACACCATCAGCGGCGCCAGCGCCGGGGCCATCAATGCGCTGCTGCTCGCTTGCGGCCTGGCCGAAGGCGGCCGCGAAGGCGCCCGGTCGCGACTGAGCCGGTTCTGGGTCCGGCTGATGCACGAGGCCTCGTTCCGCTCGCTGATGCTAATCGGCGGCTTCTCGCCGGCGGGGAGCTCGGTCGCGTTCGGCCCGACCCTGCGCTCCGGCCAGTTCGATCCGTTCGATCTCGATCCGCTGCGGCAGGCGGTCTCCCGCGACATCAACTTTTCCGTCCTGCGCGATGCGCGCTGCCCGAAGCTGCTGATCGCGGCGACGCGAATCCGCGACGGGCAGCAGCAGATCTTTGGCAATGAGGCCATCACCGCCGATATCGCGCTGGCCTCGACCTGCCCGCCGCTGGTCCATTGTGCGGTCGAGATCGACGGCGAAGCCTATTGGGACGGCGGCTTTGGCGGCAATCCGCCGCTGCTGCGGCTGGTGCAGGACACGGCGGCAACGGATCTGCTGCTGGTCCAGGTCACGCCGACACGCGACAGCTATGTGCCGATCACGCTCGCCGCGATCGACCGCCGGCTCGACCAGATCGCGGCCAACGCCGCGCTCAATGCCGAGATCGCCGCGATCGCCTGGGCGCAGTCGCACATGGCCTCTCCGCTCCGGCTCTCCAGGATCGCGGCTGAAGACAATGTTGACGGCCTGGCGCAGCGCTCATCCACCGATCTCGGCCGCGGCTTCATTCGCCTCTTGCACCGAAGCGGCCGCGAAGCCGCCGAGCGCTGGCTCGGGCAAGGTGCAAGAGCCGGCGCAGCGCCCGCTCAGGCCCCTGCTCGTTCCGAACCCGCGCTAGCCTGATTTCGCCAACGCGTCCTCCAGGAACCAGGCAGATGTCAACGCGACAGGATCATTGCCGAACCGCGCGATCACCTGCACGCCAACAGGCAGGCCGCCAACCTTCAGCACCGGCACATTGACGCAAGGATTGCCCATCAGCGTCCACAGCCGGTTGTAACGGGGCGAGCCGGTCGAGGCGAGCTCCTTGGCCGGCGCCGTGCCCGGCGCCGAATAGGTCAGCAGCACGTCGAACCCTTCGAACAGCTCGCTGAGCTCGCGGCGGCCACGGCGGGCGATGCGGCGCGCATCGTCGTATTCCTTCGGTGTCAGTCCGACCGTCTCATCGAGACTGGCGCGCAGCAGCGGCGCGATCTGGTCGTGGCGCTCGGAAAACTCCCAGGCCAGCGCGCGATGCGCCTCGAAGTTCTGGATGATGGGATGGATGCGCCAGGCTTCCTTCACCGCCTCGGGCAGATCGATGGTCTGCACGCGGGCGCCGGCCCTCTCGGCCGCCTTGATCGCGGCCTGCAAGCCCTCCTCTGCCGCCGGCTCCACGGCTTCGGCAAACTCCTGCCTGACTACGCCGATGCGCGGTGCCTTGGCTGGACCGATGCCGTCGAATTCAGTGCGGCCGGTGATCGCCAGCAATCCGCGCGCGAGATCTTCCGCGCGGCTGCCGAACAGGCCGACCGTGTCGAGCGCCCACGAATAGCACTTCACGCCGATGGTCGGCAGCATCCGGAACGACGGTTTGATCGCGGCAGCGCCGCAATAGGCCGCCGGCCGGATCACCGAGCCGCCGGTCTGGGTGCCCAGGGCCAGCGGGATCATGCCGGCGCCGACGGCCGCCGCCGAACCCGAGGACGAGCCGCCGGGCGTGTGACCGGGATTGTGCGGATTGAGCGTCGGGGTCGGATCGCTCGAGGCGAACGCAGTCGTGGTGGTCTTGCCGATGATGGTGGCCCCCGCCCGCTTCAGCATCATCACCACCGGCGCATCAGCGCGCGGCTGCCAGCCGCGATAGATCTCCGAGCCCATCTCGGTCGGCATATCAGTGGTGTCGATGATGTCCTTGATGCCGACGGCGATGCCGCGCAGCGGGCCCGAGGCTTGCGCCCTCGCGGATTTGTCATGCCGGACGAAGGCGCGGACGTTCTTCTCCCTGGCCTCGATCGCCGCGTGCGACTGGGCGATGGCGTCATCGGGCGAAAGCTCCCCCGCTTCGATGCGGCGCTGGAGGTCGGCAAGTGAGATCATGGCAACATCCTTCTTATTGGGATCGCTTTTAACATCGCGGCGAGGTCGTGCAAGCGCACGTCACTGTTGCGCAACGCCCTCAGGTTGTTCCATGCTGCGCCCACAAGGAGACGCCGTGGACGCCATCAATCCGAGCATAGAGCTGACCGAGGCTGAACGGATCGACCGCCTGCGGCTGATCCGTTCCGACAATGTCGGGCCGCGCACCTTCCGCTCGCTGGTCGATCATTTCGGCAGCCCGCGCGCCGCGCTGGAACGGCTGCCTGATCTCGCCCGCCGCGGCGGCGCGGCGCGATCGGCGCGGATCTGCAGTGCGGATGAAGCGAAGGCCGAGCTCGCCGCGAGCCGCAAGTTCGGCATCGCCTGGCGTGCGCCCGGCGAGGACGGCTATCCGGCGCGGCTGGCGATGATCGACGATGCGCCGCCACTGCTCGCGGTGCGCGGCGACATCAAAACCCTGATGCGGCCGATGATCGCGATCGTCGGCTCGCGCAACGCTTCCGGCGCCGGCCTCAAATTCGCCGGCCAGCTCGCGCGCGAGCTCGGCGAAGCCGGCTTCGTCGTCATCTCTGGGCTCGCCCGCGGCGTCGACCAGGCCGCGCATCGCACCAGCGTCGAGAGCGGCACGATCGCCGTGCTCGCCGGCGGCCATGATTGCATCTATCCACCCGAGCATGGCGACCTGCTCGCCGCGATCCTCGACCATTCGGGCGCGGCGATCTCCGAGATGCCGCTCGGCCACGAGCCGCGCGCCCGCGACTTTCCCCGTCGCAACCGGCTGATCTCGGGCGCTCCGCTCGGCGTCGTCGTGGTAGAGGCGGCGCACCGTTCGGGCTCGCTGATCACAGCACGCATGGCGGCCGAACAGGGACGCGAGGTGTTCGCCGTCCCGGGCTCGCCGCTCGATCCGCGCGCCGCCGGCACCAACGACCTGATCAAGCAGGGCGCAACGCTCGTCACCGAGGCCGCCGACATCGTCAACGCGGTTCAGCCGATCATGGAGCGGCCGCTGATGCATCCCGCGGGCGAGCCCGACAGCGAGCCGTTCGAAAGCGATCCGCAAAGCCATGATCGCGACCAGATCACGGGCCTGCTCGGCCCGGCCCCTGTTACGATCGACGACCTCGTCCGGATGTCCGGCGCCTCGCCCGCGATCGTGCGCACCGTGCTGCTCGAGCTCGAGCTCGCCGGAAAGCTCGAGCGCCACGGCGGCGGATTGGTGTCGCTGCTGTAAAATATGAAGCTTGGTTCGTGCAGCAGTCCGGGGTCACCTCTCCCCAGCGGGGAGAGGTCGGATTGCGTAGCAATCCGGGTGAGGGGCCGCAGCGCACAGTGAGACTGTAACCTCTCACCCGGATCGCATCTTACGATGCGATCCGACCTCTCCCTTCGGGAGAGGTGTTCAGAGCTCGCCGCTCGCATCTTCAATCAAAGCTCACTCTGCAATCAAAGCTCACTCTGCTCAGCCGTCGTTGCGCTGGTCGAACTTCGTGCGCGCGGCCTCGATCCGATCCAGATGGTCCTTCGCCCATTTGCCGAGCGCCTCGACGGGGCGCGACAGGCCGTGGCCAAGCTCGGTCAGCTCATAGTCCACCCGCGGCGGGATGGTCGGAAAGATCGTGCGCGTGACGAGGCCGTCGCGCTCGAGGCCGCGCAGCGTCAGGGTCAACATCCGCTGCGAGATGCCGTTGATCATGCGCTTGAGCTCGTTGAAGCGCTTTGGCCCGTCGCTCAGCATCATGATGACAAACACGCTCCATTTGTCGCCGACGCGCGACAGCACGGAGGCGACCCCGCGGCAGTCCGCATGGTTGGGATCCGGCATGGGCCTTGGATCCGGCCTTGGATCCGGCCTCGGATTTGGCCGCGGCGGAGCAGGCATTTCGATGTTCGCAGGTTTCAATGATGTGCCCATGGCTCAAAAAAGTGCGTTCTTGCGGAGATTTCGACAGTCACTCATGTAGCGCTGGTTACAAACTTATACCAGGGTGACCCCACATGAAACTCCTTCACATCGACTCCAGCGTGCTCGGCCCCCACTCCGTCAGCCGGCAGGTTTCCGCCGCCATCGTCGACCGTCTCCGGCAGGCCACGCCCTCGCTCGAGGTCGTCTATCGCGACCTGACCGAGACCCCGCTCGCCCACCTCTCCGGCTCGCATCTCGCCGCCGCGCAAGGCGCGCCTGCGCCGGCGGAACTCGGACCGGACCTTGCCGCAAGCGCGGCCGCGCTGGACGAGTTCCTGGCTGCCGACATCGTCGTGATCGGCGCGCCCATGTACAATTTCACCATCCCCAGCCAGCTCAAGGCCTGGATCGACCGCATCCTTGTAGCGGGGAAGACCTTTAAGTATGGCGCGGCCGGGCCGGAGGGGCTCGCCGGCGGCAAGCGCGTGATCGTCGCGATCTCGCGCGGCGGCTATTACGGCGCGGGCTCACCCGCCGCAGCGCTGGAGCACCTCGAAAGCTATCTGCGCGGTGTGTTCGGCTTCATGGGCATCCACAATGCCGAGTTCATCATCGCCGACGGCATCCAGGTCGGACCGGATCACCGCGAGAAAGCACTTGCGGGCGCGCTTCAGGCAGCCACCAGCCTGCAGGCGGCCTGACGACGTGCCGAAATCGGCCGCCGCCGGATTGCGCGGCGGCTGACGGCGGCACGATCCGCAACGCTAAGACCAGACGCCCTGCATGCCCAAGATCACGGCAACGAGCGAAACGAACAGGCCGATCCCGGAGAACAACGTGATGGCCACGAACTCGGCCGTGTCGGAACGCTTGGCCGGAACGGCGGGTCTTTCGGTGAAGACGCGCGGTGATGAAATCGACGCGAAAATGCGGGCCGCTTTTGTCATGACCGACCCTCCTTAGATAGCGAGTCTGTCCCCTGCCCGTAAAAAGTCTTTGCAGCTTGCGCGAAGGTTCAACGCCTCGTCAATGCATCTCAAGACGTAGGAACCGGCAGGCGCAGCCGCACTGCGCCGGCCGATTCAATTTGCGCTTGGTTTGATCAGCCGCGATAGATCGGCGCGCCGCTCGGCGAGGCCACCGCGCCGCCGTCGACGAAGATTTCCTGGCCCTGCACATGCGCGGCATCATCGGAGGCGAGGAACAGCACCGTCTTCGCAACGTGATCGGTTTCACCGATGCGGCCGAGCGGCGTCGACAGCGCAATCCGCTTCTCGAACGCCTTCTCGGCTTCCGGCGTCGCGGTCGCGGGTCCCCAGATCGGCGTGCGGATCGCACCCGGCGCGACGACGTTGACGCGGATGCCGCGCGGCGACAGTTCCGAAGCCATGATCCGCGCCATCGCGCGCACGCCGGCCTTCGCCGCGCCATAGGCCGAGTAGCCGGGAATGCCGAGCACTGAGATCACCGAGCCGTTGAGGATGATCGAGGCGTTGTTGTTGAGATGGGGCAGCGCGGACTGAACGGTGAAGAACACGCCGGTGAGGTTGGTGCTGATGACCTTTTCGAAAACGTCCAGAGTCGCCGATCCCAGCGGCGTTCCGCCGGCAATGCCGGCATTGGCGAACACGATGTCGAACTTGCCGAATTTCTCTGCGCCCTGCTTGATCGCAGCTTCCGTCGCCGCGATGTCCGTCGCGTCGGCTGGCAGCGCAAGCGCGTTCGGCCCGAGCTCCTTCGCGGCCGCCGCCAGCGTCTCCTTGTTGCGCCCGGTGATCACCACCTTGGCGCCCTCGGCCACGAACAGTTTTGCCGTTGCCAGCCCGATGCCGCTATTGCCGCCGGTGATCAGGGCCGTCTTGTCCTTCAGTCTCACGCTCGCCTCCAGTAGTTGCATGATGAAACTACATTGCCATCTAGGCCATTTGGTTTTATAATGCAACCACACAAGCGCGTGATCCGCGCTGGCGCCGTGCGAACGCGACAGGACGGAACGAGGATGGTGAAACGGACGAGCTTTGCCGGCGATGCCTGCCCGATCGCGCGGTCGCTGGATGCGCTCGGCGACTGGTGGTCGCTCTTGATCATCCGCGAGGCGCTGTTCGGCGTCCGCCGCTTCGGCGAGTTTCAGAACAAGCTCGGCATGGCCAAGAACATCCTGGCGGCGCGGCTGCGATCGCTGGTCGATCACGGCATTCTGGAAACCGCCCCCGCCTCCGACGGCAGCGCCTATCAGGAATATGTGCTGACGCCGAAGGGCCGCGGCACCTTCCCGATCCTGGTCGCGCTGCGGCAATGGAGCGAGGAGTTCGATGACCGCCCCGAGGAGATCGCGACCATCCTGGTCGACCGCGAGAAGGGCCGTCCGGTGAAGAAGCTCGAAATGCACGCCGAAGACGGCCGCCTGCTCAACCCTGCCGACACCACGCTGAAGCCGCGGCCGGCGCCGCGACGCTGGTCAGCGTAGGCCCACGTGGTCCCCCGTCATTGCGAGCGTAGCGAAGCAATCCAGAATCTTTCCGCGGCGGCAGTCTGGATTGCTTCGCTACGCTCGCAATGACGGGGTTAGAGCAGCGAACCCAACTGCCTCTGCATCACGACAGCTTGCGCCTGGTCCGTAGCCGCAGATGCTCGTCGGCCTCGAGCTGAGTCATGCCCAAGAGATAATGCAACACGTCCAGCTTGTGGCGCTCGGCCAACTTGCGCAGGGCGCCGGTCTGCTCGGCGATGAAGGCCACGGCTTCGTCCGCGCCGCCCTCCCCCGGTTCCTCGTTGCGCGAGCCCCCCGGCGCGCCTGATCCAGCGCGCGCCCGTTTCTTTCCTGGCCTAGTCACCAGACCCCACCCGAATCCATGCCCGACAGGACATTACGCCCACATCAACCGCAACTCCAAGGTGGTATTTTACAACTTTCTCGATATGAAACTTTTCCCATGCGGCGGCTTTCAACACCCCACGATTTGACAGCGACCGCCTCACCACCCATGTTCGGGTCGAAACGGCCGACCCGAATCCTTTCGTTCTCGGCCCAAGATTTTCACGTAAGTTACTGGAACTACATGAATATCGTTATCGTGGAGTCGCCGGCGAAAGCCAAGACCATCAACAAATATTTGGGCTCGTCCTACGAGGTTCTGGCCTCGTTCGGCCATGTCCGCGATCTCCCGGCGAAGAACGGTTCCGTCGATCCCGACGCCAATTTCAAGATGATCTGGGAGGTCGACCCCAAGGCGGCCGGCCGGCTCAACGATATCGCCAAGTCGCTGAAGGGCGCCGACCGCCTGATTCTCGCGACCGACCCCGATCGCGAGGGCGAAGCCATCTCCTGGCACGTGCTGGAGGTGATGAAGGAGAAGCGCGCGCTGAAGGATCAGAAGATCGAGCGCGTCGTGTTCAACGCCATCACTAAGCAGGCCGTCTCGGAGGCCATGAAGCATCCGCGCGAGATCGACGGCGCGCTGGTCGACGCCTATATGGCGCGCCGCGCCCTCGACTATCTGGTCGGCTTCACCCTCTCCCCCGTGCTGTGGCGCAAGCTGCCCGGCGCCCGCTCGGCTGGCCGCGTGCAGTCGGTGGCGCTGCGTCTCGTCTGCGACCGCGAGCTCGAGATCGAGAAGTTCGTGCCGCGCGAATATTGGTCGCTGATCGCGACCCTGCTCACCCCGCGGGGCGATGCCTTCGAGGCACGCCTCGTCGGCGCCGACGGCAAGAAGATCCAGCGCCTCGACATCGGCACCGGCGCGGAAGCCGAAGACTTCAAGAAGGCGTTGGAAGCAGCGACTTACGCGGTCACCGCGGTCGACGCCAAGCCGGCCCGGCGCAATCCGCAGGCGCCCTTCACCACCTCGACGCTGCAGCAGGAAGCCAGCCGGAAATACGGCTTTGCGCCGGCGCACACCATGCGCATCGCCCAGCGTCTTTATGAGGGCATCGACATCGGCGGCGAGACCACCGGACTCATTACTTATATGCGTACCGACGGCGTGCAGATCGCCCCCGAAGCGATCACCCAGGCGCGCAAGGTGATCGGCGAGGATTACGGCAACGCCTATGTGCCGGACGCTCCCCGCCAGTACCAGGCCAAGGCCAAGAACGCCCAGGAAGCGCACGAAGCGATCCGCCCGACCGACCTCTCCCGCCGCCCCGACAGCATGAGCCGCAAGCTCGATGCCGATCAGGCGAAGCTCTATGAATTGATCTGGAAGCGCACCATCGCGAGCCAGATGGAATCCGCCGAGCTCGAGCGCACCACCGTCGACATCACGGCGAAGGCAGGTGGCCGCACGCTGGAGCTGCGTGCCACCGGCCAGGTCGTGAAGTTCGACGGCTTCCTCGCGCTCTACCAGGAAGGCCGCGACGACGAAGAGGACGAGGATTCCCGCCGCCTGCCCGCGATGAGCCAGGGCGAGGCCGTGAAGCGGCAGAGCCTGTCGGTCACCCAACACTTCACCGAGCCGCCGCCGCGCTTCTCCGAGGCTTCGCTGGTCAAGCGCATGGAAGAGCTCGGCATCGGCCGTCCCTCGACCTACGCCTCGATCCTGCAGGTCCTGAAGGACCGCGGCTACGTCAAGCTGGAGAAGAAGCGCCTGCACGGCGAGGACAAGGGCCGCGTCGTGGTCGCGTTCCTCGAAAGCTTCTTTGCCCGCTACGTCGAATACGATTTCACGGCCAGCCTCGAAGAGCAGCTCGACCGCATCTCAAACAACGAGATCTCCTGGCAGCAGGTGCTGAAGGATTTCTGGACCGGCTTCATCGGCGCCGTCGACGACATCAAGGATCTGCGCGTCGCGCAGGTGCTCGACGTACTCGACGACATGCTGGGCCAGCACATCTATCCGCCTCGCGCCGATGGCGGCGATATCAGGCAATGCCCGAATTGCGGCACCGGCCGGCTGAACCTGAAGGCCGGCAAGTTCGGCGCCTTCGTCGGCTGCTCGAACTATCCGGAATGCCGCTACACCCGTCAGCTCGCCGCCGACGGCGAAACGACCGCGGACCGCTCGCTCGGTCAGGATCCCGAAACGGGTCGCGATGTCTGGGTCAAGGCCGGCCGCTTCGGCCCCTATATCCAGCTCGGCGAGCAGAAGGATTACGAGGAAGGCGAGAAGCCCAAGCGCGCGGGCATCCCCAAGGGCACCTCGCCCAGCGACGTCGATCTCGAGCTTGCGCTGAAACTCTTGTCGCTGCCGCGCGAGATCGGCAAGCATCCGGAAACCGGCCAGCCGATCATCGCCGGCCTCGGCCGCTTCGGACCGTTCGTGAAGCACGAGAAGACCTATGCGAGCTTAGAGGCCGGCGACGAGGTGTTCGACATCGGCCTCAACCGCGCGGTGACGTTGATCGCGGAGAAGGTCGCCAAGGGCCCGAGCCGCCGCTTCGGCGCCGATCCCGGCAAGGCCATTGGCGATCATCCGACGCTCGGCACCGTCACCGTGAAGAGCGGCCGCTACGGCGCCTATGTCACGGCCGGCGGCGTCAACGCGACGATCCCCGCCGAGTTCGAGAAGGACGCCATCACGCTGCCGCAGGCGATCGCGCTGATCGACGAACGCGCGGCCAAGGGCGGCGGCAAGGCCAAGAAGGCTGCAAAGCCCGCCAAGACCAAGAAAGCTGCGGACGGCGAGGACGCTGCACCGAAGCCGAAGAAGCCGGCTGCGAAAAAAGCCGCGGCCAAATCCAAATCCGAATCCACCAGCAAGGCGCGCGCTCCCGTGCCGTCGACCGCCAAGACTTCTGCTACAAAGACGTCGCCGACCAAGGCAGCCGCCACCAAGGCTCCGGCCAAGAAGAGTGCCGGCAAGAATTAGAGGTTAAGTGAAACCAAAGAAAGACCGTGGCTTTCCCGACAGGCAAGCCATCGTCGCCTTCATCAAGGCAAATCCAGGAAAGGTCGGGACTCGCGAAATTGCGCGCGAGTTCGGCCTGAAGAACGCCGATCGCGCCGAGCTCAGGCGCATGCTGCGCGAGCTCGCCGACGACGGCATCATCAAGAAGAAGCGCCACAAGGTCTCCGAGCCGGACGCGCTGCCGCCGACGCTGCTGGCCGACATCACCGGCCGCGATTCCGATGGCGAGCTGATCGCCTCCCCCGCCGAATGGGACGAGGTCGAGAACGGCGAGCCGCCAAAGATCCTCATCGAGATGCCGCGCCGGCCCAAGCCCGGCACCGCCGCCGGTGTCGGCGACCGCGCGCTGCTGCGCGTCGAGCGCAGCGATGATGACGAAGGTCCCGCCTATCGCGGCCGCATCATCAAGGTGATCGACAAGGCCAAGAGCCGCATCCTCGGCGTGTTCCGCAGCCTGCCCGAGGGTGGCGGGCGGCTGGTCCCGGTCGACAAGAAGTTCGCCGACCGCGAGCTGAACATCGCGAAGACCGATACGGGCGGCGCCGAGGATGGCGACCTCGTCAGTGTCGACATCGTCCGCACCCGCGGCTTCGGCCTCGCCTCCGGCCGGGTCAAAGAGAAGCTCGGCTCGGTCAAGTCCGAGAAGGCGATCAGCCTGATCGCTATCTACGCCCACGACATTCCCTTGCCGTTCTCCTCCGCTGCGGAGCGCGAGGCGGAAGCTGCAGAGCCCGCCAACCTGAAGGGCCGCGAAGATTGGCGCGACGTCCCGCTCGTCACCATCGATCCGCCCGACGCCAAGGATCATGACGACGCGGTGCATGCCGAGCCGGATCCTGATCCCAACAACAAGGGCGGCTTCATCGTCAACGTCGCCATCGCCGATGTCAGCTTCTACGTGCGCCCTGGCACGGCGCTCGACCGCGATGCGCTCGACCGCGGCAACTCGGTTTATTTCCCCGACCGCGTCGTGCCGATGCTGCCCGAGCGCATCTCCAACAATCTCTGCTCGCTGGTGCCGGGCGAGCCGCGCGGCGCGCTGGCGGTGCGCATGGTGCTCGGCCCCGACGGTCGCAAGCGCTCGCACAGTTTTCATCGCATCCTGATGCGCTCGGCGGCCAAGCTCGCTTACGCGCAGGCGCAGGCCGCGATCGACGGCCGGCCTGATGACACCACCGGGCCCCTGCTCGATCCGATCCTGAGGCCGCTCTATGCGGCTTACGCCTGCGCCAAGCGCGCGCGCGACGAGCGCGATCCGCTCAACCTCGATCTGCCCGAGCGCAAGATCCTCTTGAAGAGCGACGGCACGGTCGATCGCGTCGTGGTCCCCGAGCGTCTCGATGCGCACAAGCTGATCGAGGAGTTCATGATCCTCGCCAATGTCGCCGCGGCGGAGACATTGGAGAAGAAATCGCTCCCGCTGATCTACCGCGTGCACGACGAGCCGACATTGGAAAAGGTCCACGCGCTCGCGGAATTCCTGGAGACGCTGGACGTCCCCTTCGCCAAATCGGGCGCGCTCCGCCCCACCACGTTCAACCGCGTGCTGGCTCAGCTCGAAGGCCATGATTACTACCCGCTGGTGAGCGAAGTCGTGCTGCGCGCCCAGGCGCAGGCCGAGTACTCATCCGAGAACTACGGTCATTTCGGCCTGAACCTGCGCCGCTATGCGCATTTCACCTCGCCGATCCGCCGCTATGCCGACCTCGTCGTCCACCGCGCGCTGGTCCGTGCGCTCGGCCTCGGCGAAGGCGCCCTGCCCGACAGCGAGACGCCGGAAAGCTTGAGCGAAGTCGCCGCGCATATCTCGCTGACCGAGCGGCGCGCGATGAAGGCGGAGCGCGAGACCGTCGACCGCCTGATCGCCCATCACCTCGCCGACCGCATCGGGGCCAGCTTCCAGGGCCGCGTCTCCGGAGTCACCCGCGCCGGCCTGTTCGTGAAACTCACTGATACCGGCGCCGACGGCTTGATCCCGATCCGATCCCTCGGCACGGAATATTTCAACTATGACGAGGGCCGCCATGCGCTGGTCGGCACACGCAGCGGTACCATGTACCAGCTCGGCGACGTCGTCGACGTCCGCCTGATCGAGGCCGCTCCGATCGCGGGCGCGCTGCGCTTCGAGCTGCTGTCGTCGGAGAGCGGCAGCGGTCCGCGCCAGCGCAGGCCGTTGCGTCCGCAGCGCAAATCGTCCACGGCGCATCCCGGACGTAGCCCGGAGAGAAAACGCAAGCCGGAGAAGCAAAAGTCCGGCAAGGGAAAGAAGGTCAAAGCAAAGAACAAGGGTAAGGGCAAGAAGGGCAAGGCGTGGTGACGATGAGGACGGCCCCAAATATCTGGACGCGCGAGAGCGGGCTCGTCGAGAAGCGCGATGTCATGACGGCAATGAAACGCGGCTTTCGCGGTCGCTGCCCGCGCTGCGGCGAAGGCAAGCTGTTCCGCGCCTTCCTGAAGACCGCCGATCATTGCGGCAAATGCGGCCTCGACTTCACCCCGCATCGCGCCGACGATCTGCCCGCTTATCTCGTCATCGTCATTGTCGGCCACGTCGTGGTGCCGGCCGTTTTGTGGATCGAGACCAATTACACGACGCCGGTCTGGATCAGCTTCGCGGCCTATCTGCCCTTCACATTCTTTGCCTCGCTCGCGCTGCTGCAGCCCGTGAAGGGAGCTGTGGTCGGCTTGCAATGGGCTCTGCGCATGCACGGGTTTGACGACAACCCTCCGGATGGTATTCCGCCGGTATAGGCAAAATAATCAAGAAGAGTTCGGGTGAGGACATGACGGATATTGCGCAGGTAGCGGAAAAGGCCAAGGTCCACGAGGAAAAGGAAGCCGACCACCATCCCTATTTCCGTCCCCGGGATGCGGCGACCTTGATCCTGGTCGACCGCAGCGGCGCCGTTCCGAAAGTGCTGGTCGGCAAGCGCCATGACAAGGTGGTGTTCATGCCCGGGAAATTCGTCTTCCCCGGCGGGCGCGTCGACAAGGCCGATTATCGCGTGCCGTGCGCTGCGCCCATCACTGCGGAGCTGGAAGCCAATCTCGCCAAGGGCAGCCCGAAGACGCCGGCCTCGCGCGCGAAATCGCTCGCCATTGCCGCGATCCGCGAAGCCTGCGAGGAGACCGGCCTCTGCCTCGGCCGCAAGGCGGAAGGCAAGGTGCCGAAGCTCGACGGCCCCTGGAAGCCGTTCGCGGATGCCGGCCTGCTGCCCGATCCCTCCGGCCTGTTCCTGATCGCACGCGCGATCACCCCGCCCGGCCGCGTCAAGCGCTTCGACACGCGCTTTTTCACCGCCGATGCCTCCGCGATCACCCACCGCGTCGAGGGCGTGATCCATGCCGATGCGGAGCTGGTCGAGCTGGTCTGGGTCGAGCTCGGCTCGAAGCCGCTCGCCGATCTGCATCCGATGACGCGTAACGTGCTCAACGAGCTCGACACCCGTCTTGCCACCGGCCCGCTCCGCCACGACGCGCCGGTGCCGTTTTTCCATTTCTACGGCGGCAAGATGCAAAAGGATGTCTTGAGCTAGTTGGCGCGCTGCGGCGTCGTTCGAAGTCCGAGTTCTATCCTCCGTCATTCCGGGGCGCGCGCAGCGCGAACCCGGAATCCATCGCTCGGAAGTCTCTGCGGCCCAATGGATTCCGGGCCCGCCGCTAACGCGGCGCCCCGGAATGACGGAAACGTGCTGAGCTCAGCGCAAAAAACAAAAAATTCTTCCCGCCTCCCCCAATGGCGGAGTTCCCGCCCGCACCTATGTCTTTCCGAACGACAATGAAGAAGGACACCGGGCGATGGCACAACGGCAACTCAAGCTTGGCGCGTTCATGCGCCCGATCAGCATCCACACCGGCGCCTGGCGCTATCCGGGGGCCTGGCCCGACGCCAATTTCAACTTCTCGCACATCAAGACGCTGATCCAAAAGCTCGAGGCCGGCAAGTTCGACGCCTTCTTCATGGCCGATCACCTCGCCGTGCTGAACATGCCGATCAACGCGCTCAAGCGCAGCCACACCGTGACCTCGTTCGAGCCGTTCACGCTGCTGTCGGCGCTCTCGGCGGTGACCGAGCGCATCGGCCTGATCGCGACCGGCTCGACCACGTTCGACGAGCCCTATCACGTCGCGCGCCGCTTCGCCTCGCTCGACCATCTCAGCGGCGGCCGCGCCGGCTGGAATATCGTCACGACCTCGAACCCGGACGCGGCGCTGAATTTCGGCCTCGATGACCACATGGAGCACGCCGAGCGCTACAAGCGTGCCCGCGAATTCTACGATGTCGTCACCGGCCTCTGGGATTCCTTCGCCGACGATGCATTCGTGCGCAACGTCGAGAGCGGTCTGTTCTTCGATCCTGCGAGGATGCACACGCTCGACCACAAGGGCAAATACTTCAAAGTGCGCGGGCCCCTCAACATCGCGCGCCCCGTGCAGGGCTGGCCGGTGATCGTGCAGGCCGGCGCCTCCGAAGACGGCAAGCAGCTCGCCGCCGAGACCGCGGAAGCCGTGTTCACCGGCGGCGGCAGCCTCGCCGACGGTCAAAAACTCTATGCCGACATCAAGGGCCGCATGGAGAAGATCGGCCGCGACCCCGAGCACCTGAAGATCCTCCCCGGCGCCTTCGTCGTCGTGGGCGACAGCGTCGATGAAGCCAAGGAGAAGCGCGCTCTGCTCGACAGCCGCGTGCATTACGACAGCGCCATCGCCTCGCTCTCCGTCATCCTCGGCACCGACGCTTCCGGCTTCGATCCCGATGGCCCCCTGCCCGAGATCCCCGAGACCAATGCCAGCAAGAGCGGCCGGCAGCGCCTGGTCGACCTCGCCGCCCGCGAGAAGCTCACCGTGCGCCAGCTCGCCCAGCGCGTCGGCGGCTATGGCGGCCTGTCCTTCGTCGGCACGGCCAAGACCATCGCCGACCAGATGGAGGAATGGCTGGTCGGGCGCGGCTCGGACGGCTTCAACATCATGTTCCCGTTCCTGCCCGCCGGCCTCGACGATTTCGTCGACAAGGTGGTCCCGGAGCTGCAGCGGCGCGGGATTTTCCGCAAAGACTATGAAGGGCCCACCTTGAGGGAGAATCTGGGCCTGCCGCGGCCGAAAAACCGGTTCTTTGAGGCCTGATGGGCCCGATTTGAGCGGTTTCTGCCCCCTGAAACCTTGACTTCCCGCCGTTTCTGGCTAGGTTGCCGGCCAACGCGGGCCGTTTGGCCGGCTCCAGATTCCCCCTGATATTCTGAGGTTCAGAACATGGCCAAAGCGGTCACCATCAAGGTCAAGCTCGTGTCCTCGGCCGACACCGGCTTCTACTACGTCGCCAAGAAGAATTCGCGCACCATGACCGACAAACTGGTCAAGAAGAAGTACGACCCGGTCGCGCGCAAGCACGTCGAATTCCGCGAAGCCAAGATCAAGTAAGATCGGCGCAGCGCCAAGGATTTTTACGGGGCCCTTGCGGGCCCCGTTGCTGTTTTGGCGCGCGTGTTCGCGTGTCCCTGGGCCAGCTACCAAGCCCTGCGGACGTTCCTAAGCACCGGCGACAAGCCGTCGAAAGTTGACAGGAACGATGCAGTGCGACACTGAATTGTTGCCTGCGCCTCTAACCAGCTTAGGCCGTTATTCTTGAGCCACGATCATCAAGCGGCTATTTTTCGAAGGCGAACCTCTTGCGTTGCCGCTCAGTTGACATGATGGAGATCGCATGCGCATCGCTCTACTGATTGTCCTCATGGTCATCGGATTTTCTCCCGCAGCAAACGCTGAGCGCGACTATCCCTGGTGCGTCGTCGGCGGACACCTCGGTTTTCCCGGCGAATGCATGTATTCGACGCGAGAACAATGCCTGGCGTCGGCGTCCGGGCGATGGAACACCTATTGCGATGTGAACCCGCGCGTGAGGTTCAAGCAGCCGCCTCCGCCCCGGCCGCGCTGATCATGATGCGTGCGCTTGCCTGTCTCCTCTTGGTCTTGATCACCATGTCCGCGCCCAGCCCAGCCGCAGCACAGCGGTTCGGCGGCAACTATCCGGTATGCATGCAGAGATGGGAATGGGGCGGCGTCACCTGGATTTCCTGCCAGTATCGTTCATGGGACGAGTGTAGAGCGAGCGCTGCGGGCCTTTCGGCCATGTGCATGGATAACCCTTATGCGCAACGGCCGGTCCATCCAGAGCGCAGCCCGCGTTCCCGATAAGGCTAGAGCGTGCCCCGGCCCGGAACGAGCGCCGATCCAGCCATCATTCCGTGCCTTCCTGCCTGCCCCGCGACGCCAACCTTCTCGGTTGAATCCTCTACATGAAACCCGGATTGCGCGGGAGGTAGCTGCCCCAATCTCCGAACGGTCTGTTCGACATCAGCAGCATCGGGAACGTCAGACGCATCCCGTGGTCGGTCGCGGCCTTGAGCGCTGGCTCGCTCGCGCCCGGCACAAAGGCCGAAATGGTCGGACAATCGGTCTGTGCCGCGAACGACAACGCAGTGGCAAAAGCGGCGTCAACGAGATCTGGCCTGCGGACTGCAAGCGGACCAATGTGTCCACCCGAAATATAGACATACCCGACGCACTCATTGCCGGCGTGGATGGTGAATCCGCGAATCGTGCTGTCGGCCAGGAGAAATCGATGGTGCTTCTCCCTGGAAACGCCGACAGCACAGACATCGATCGCCGCCAGCTCGTCGTATGCGGTTGCGTCGGCCGTGAGAGATTCAAGACGGAGCCGCGGCGCAGCCAACCTTGCCGCCAGGTGGTCGCGAGGGACGCTGACCATGTAGATCGGAAAGCGCGGGAACAGTCCGTGGCGGATGTAGAGGCCTTGAGATACGTTGTTGAACGTGAAGGTGATCAGTGCCCGGATGGGTGCTCCGCGCATGTCTGCATGCGCGAACGCCTTGTTGATGAGTTGATTGCCAATGCCATCGCCCTGACGATCAGGCGCGACGAACAATTGAGCCAGGAACCAAAGCTCGCCACAGACCCAACTCCACGCGAAGCCGACAATTTCTCCGTCGTCATCGGCCACCCATAAGCCTTCGGGATCATCCGCCAGCGAGAAGGCCTGAAAATTCGGCGGACGAGAGGATGCCATCTTCCCGAAGCCCCGCCGTTCAGTGAGCTCGTTGATGCTGGCGACGACGAGGTCATCGGCCTGCTTCAAGTCGTCGATGCGAGCGGGCCTGCACACGACCGCCATTCTCGAGTCCTCCCGGGCATCAGATCGCCCCACCCACTTTGGATCAGGTCGCGGCTTGGTTTCTACTCACATCCTGATGAGAGCGAGGAATCGTCTGCCGGTAATCAAGCGAGCGGCCGGATGTTCTGGTTCATCCGGAAGAAGTTCGTAGGGTCGTATTTCGCTTTGATCTGCTGCAGGCGGCGGTAATTCCGCCCATAGGCAGCGGCAACGGGATCGCCTGTCTCGTCATCATCGAGATAATTGACATAGCGTCCGGACGCAAAGAAGGGCCGCATCTTTTCATAGGTTGCGCGTGCCCACGAGATGCAGCGGCTGCTATCGCTGGCCTGCGTCCATTGCGCGAGGATCAGGAAATTGTAGCCCTCCTGCCGATGCACGAACGCCGTATCCCCGGCATCCACGCGGGCCGCGGCACCGTGGATATGCTCGAGCAGCAGCTGCCCCATGGGAGTCGGGCAGCGGGCGAAACATTCGATCATCGTCGCAATCGCACCATCGCTCAGCTCCACGAGGAAGTTCGACTTCCAATAGTTGAAGGCGCCTTTCGGATAGTTGGCGTCGAGCATCCGGTTGAGGTCGCAATAGGTCATCGGTCCGACTGCATCCAGAATCGGAGTTCCGAACTGCTTCAGCGGCTGTATCGCTCGTTCGGCCTCGGCAACTTCACCGCAGTGGCTGGTGACCAGGGCCGCGACCTCCCTGCCGGACCCGTCCGGCGCATGGGTCAAGGATGCGAACAGCATGTGCTCGTCCGTGAGCGATCGCGTGCTGGTCCGGAAAAATTCCAGCACGTCGCGGGAGCGCTCGATTGGGTGGACGATCGGGCCGCCGGTGATGACCGGCCCTACCTTATGGAGGTCGTATTCGAGGCTGGTGGCAATCCCGAAGTTTCCGCCGCCGCCGCGCACCGCCCAAAACAGATCGGGCTGCTCTTGCTTGCTGGCCCGCAGAACCTTGCCATCGGCCGTGACGAGTTCGACAGCCCGCAGATTATCCAACGCGAGGCCGTACTTGCCCATCAGCCAGCCCAGCCCTCCGCCGAGCGTCAGGCCCGCGATGCCGGTGGTCGAGACCACGCCGCCGGTCACCGCAAGTCCGTGAAGCTGCGCTTCGCGATTGAGCTCGCCCCAGGTGACCCCGCCCTGCGCCCATACGGCCTTGCCGACAGCGTCGACCCGGACCCCTTTCATGGGTGAGAGGTCGATCATGATCCCGCCGTCGATCGTTGCGCGCCCGGCCACATTGTGGCCGCCGCCGCGAACCGCGACCTCGAGGCCGAGCTTGGTCGCAAGTGTCACCGCGTCCACGACATCGGCCGCACTGCGGCACCTGGCAATCAATGCTGGCCGTTTGTCGACCAGCCCGTTGTGGACCTTGCGCGCCTCGTCGTAGCCCTCGTCTCCCGGCTTGAGCAGTTCTCCTCCGAAGGAGGCGCCAAGTTCGGCGGCAGCGCTGGCGACAGATGCGATGGACATGACATGGGCTCCTCAGCTTCACGCCATATCCTCGATCCTGGGCTGTCTCAGAGCAAATCCGAAGAATTCAGGTGACGATGAACTGATTTCACCTAGACTGACCGCGCATGCACAAGCTGCCTCCCCTGATCGAGCTCCGCGCTTTCGAAGCTGCCGCCCGTCATCTGAGCTTCAAGAAGGCCGCGGCAGAACTCGGCGTCACGCCAACCGCGATCAGCCACCAGATCGGCTTGCTCGAGCAGTATTGCGGCCGCGCCTTGTTCCGGCGCAGACCACGTCCGCTTTCGTTGACCGAGGCCGGCGCGCGGCTGTTTCCGGCCATTCGCGGCGGGCTCGAGGCGTTTGCCGCTGCCATTGCGTCCGTCAAGCAGGAAGGTGACCAGCAGCCGCTCCGGGTGACGACGACCAATGCGTTCGCCAGCCGCTGGCTCGTGCCCCGCCTGCCCCTATGGCGGAAGTTGCATCCCGACGTGCCGCTCGAAGTGATCGGCACTGACACGGTGCTCGATCTGCAGGCCGGAGATAGTGACGTTGCCATTCGCTATGCGACCAGCGGCGTACCGCCGACAGACGGGATCGTCGATGAACTCTTCAGCGATACGTTCTGGCCGGTCTGCAGTCCGGATTTGCTTTCAACGGGACGCCTGAAGAGACCAGTCGACCTCGCAAAGCATGTTCTGATCCACTCCTATTGGTCGCCGGCCGATCGTGAGCCACCGACGTGGCAGAGATGGCTTGGTGCAGCCCAGCGCCGGTGGCGCGAGGTGCCCCCATACAAGGACCTGCAGCACCTGAGTTTCCGGGAAGAACTGCACGCCATCGAGGCGGTGATCAGCGGACAGGGCATCGGGATCTTCAGTGATGTGCTCGTGGCACACGACCTCGCCACCGGCACGCTCGTGAAGGCATTCTCGTTGAGCCTGCCCGGCTATGGCTTCTATGTGGTCAGCAGGCCAAACCATCCGCGCGCGCGGACCATTCGGGTCTTTTCGCAGTGGTTGCGGTCGAGTACCTGATCCGGGTTCGGAAGGGGTCAGCACAAACGGCGAAGCCGTCATGTGCAGACTTTTCCTGAAGCCCGTGAACCAGCAGAACGAACATGCGCCCTCCGCCCACAGAGAATGAACATTTGGCCGCTTCGGCGCGACCAAAAGCTGATCTCTTGGAAACGACACCATGCCGAGCCCGATGTCTGCCGTCGCGAGAGCTTGCCCTGCCATCCGCATCCTGCAGGGCTTGATCGCCGTCGCCCTCATTGCCATGGCCTCACCGAGCACGGCCGGCCAATGGCGCTACGGTTGCCGAGGCGTGCTACCGAGTGACGATGCACCGGTGGTGGTCTTTAGCCGGTCATCGCTTGTGATATTGCCGAAGGCGTGGCTGAACGGGCCGTTGCTCACGGCTGTCAACGATGATCTCCAGATCGCGAAATTCGAGGCGATCGACATCAATTCGGGCCTCGACAAGAAGATGGAGTTCAAGCGCGAAGGGGAACCCGAGGAGAAGCTGACACTGACCGAGATATCGTCCAAGACGACGTCGGATGTTTACCGTCCACCCGGACGTCTGCCGCGCTCTGAGGAGACGACCCAGTACCGGAAGGTGTTTCGGTGGGTCGGCAACGGCGCCTTTGCGGGTCCATACGAGATCAAGATGGACTGCATCAATTACGAACTCTCAGCGCCGCAACGGTGACAACTCCAGCTGCGAATCCGGAGTGACGGGGCCGCCCCGAGAATTGACGGCGCCGAGCAGGTCACCGTTGCCCTCACGTGTCTTTCGGGTGCAGCGGAGTCGCCCAACCCGAGAACGCTACGGAGCTCCAATGGAGCGCGCTTCAGAGTTCTTCCAGCAGCGCCCTGCTTTCCTTCAAGTCGCGGGTATCGAAGCCCTCGTCGAACCAACCGTAGACCGGCGCGAGAAGACCGCGTGCTTCATCACCCCTGTCCTGATCACGCCAGAGCCGGGCGAGACTGACGGCGGAGCGAAGTTCCCAGAGTTTCGCCTCCTGCTGGTGAGCAATCGCAATGGCGTGGCGAAACTCGGTCTCGGCATCGGCCTCGGCGCCTGGCCGAGCCCTCAGCATCAACTCCCCTCGGCGCCGATGCAGCTCGGCCTCGAACCACCGCACCCCCAATTTCTGGGTTAGTGCCAAGGCGTCGGAGAGTTGGCCGAGCCCAGTTTCATATCGTGCTCTCCTTGCCTCGGCTGCTGCGAGCTGCGCAAGGTAGAACGGAAGAGTCCATGCTGCGCCGGACGCCTGGAATCCCTCGATGCCGCGCCGCAGTAAGTCCACCCCGGCCTCGGGGTCGCCGGCTTCGGCCAGCGTCCAGCCGCGATATGCCGTCCCCATCGCGAGAAAGAAGGCAAAGCGCTGCTCGGTGGTGAGCGCAACCAGCTCGTCCGCCCGTTGCCCAACCATGCCCGCGTCTTCGAGCACGAAATGCAACCGGCAGGCAACGCTCAGCGCGAATGCGAGGCTGATCGGGTGCGACGAATCGCGGGCCTCTGCCAGGGCGTCACTGCTCTGCACGCGCGCCTGATCGGCGAAGCCAAGAAGGCCACACGTCAGCGAGAGGAACGAAAGCATCGCCACGCGGGCGTTTTCTGCGAACAGGGCCGTCAGGGAGCGCTGCTGCGCCGGATCGTAAAGGGCGAGCCCCCGCTCGAGATGGCTGCGCGCCAAGGCCAATTGTCCGCGATGAAGCCAGCTATCGCCGACTGCCCGATGACCGGCGACAAGAATGGCCGCATCGTTCTGTCGTCCGGCCAAATCGAGCAGATTCTCGGCGATGCGATGCGATCGGTCCGTTTCACCACGGACGTGATAATGCACGAACTCGCCCCAGAGTGCCTTGAGCAGGTTCGGCGTGTCGTTGAGTGCCTCGCAGAGGCAACGCGCCCGGGCGTAGGCTCTGCCGGTCTCTTCGGCCGCGTGGCCCTTCGCGGCAATCAGTGCACCGCCGAGCGCGAGTTGAAGGTCGGTTTCGGTGCGCTGGCGCGCGGGAGTATCCGGCAGTTGGGATAGCAGATCGAGCGCCTTTCGCATCTGCGCGATTGCTTCTGTCATTGCCGATCGAGCCTTTGAACGCTCACCAGCCTCCTGCCAATAGGAAACCGCCTTTTCGGCCAGGCCCGCATGTCCGCAGTGGTGGGCGAGGATTTCCGGCTGCTCTTGGATGCCCCTAGCAAGCCTCTCCTCGAGTGCGCCAGCGATCCGCGCGTGCAGCTCGCGGCGTTGGCCGCGCAACATTGTGCCGTATGCCGCATCCTGGACCAGTGCATGTTTGAACAAGAAATTGGCGTCGGGCGGCTCGACACTCCCAAACACGAGGCCGGTGTTGATCAGCCGGTCGAGCGCCGCCCGCAACTCGTTGTCGCACCGCTGTGCGACCGAGGCCAGCAGATCGTAGGAGAACTCGCGGCCAATAGCCGCGCCGATTTGTGCCACCTCCTTGGCGATCGGACCAATCCGGTCGAGCCGCGCCATCAACGAAGCATGTAGCGTGGCCGGTACGGCAAGTCCGGGCAGCGGCGCGAAGGAGATCGCTCGCGCGATACCCTCGGGGCTCGTTTCGAGCACCGCTTTGGTCAACTCCTCAACGAACAGCGGCACGCCATCCGTTCGTTCAGCAATTTCATTGACGATTTCGGTCGGCAGCGTCTGGCCACCTGCCACGCTCCGGATCAGGGCAGCGCCCGCTTTCTGGTCAAGCCGGTTCAGCACGAGCAAGCTGACATGCGGCTTTCCGGTCCATACCAACTGGAACTCGGGGCGGTAGGTGATCAAGACCAAAACCGGTAGGCCTGCTACGCGATCGACGGTTCGGTCCAGCAGCTCGCGCGAGCTTGGATCGATCCATTGCATGTCCTCGAACACGATCATGATCGGACATCTTTGCGCGAGAGCTTCAAGCTGGCGAACCAGAGCGGCGAAGCTTCTCTCCTTCTTTTGTTGCGGCGTACTCGTAACCGGCAAGTATAGATTATCGTTGGGGATCGACAGCAACTCGGCCAGGATCGCCACGTCCTCGTCGGGCGGCAATGCAGGCGATAGGAGCGCTCGAAGTTTGTCGAGCTTGGTCGTCGGTGTGTCCTCACGATCGAAGCCAGCCGCTCGCTGCAATTGTGCGGTGAAGGGGTAAAGCGCGCTTTCCTGATGGTGAGGCGAGCAGAAGTAGCGCAGGCAGATGTGCGGCTCGCGCTCGATACGCTCCTGAAGAGCCGCAACGAGGCGCGACTTGCCGATCCCCGCCTCGCCGACGAGCAGCATGACTTGACCGGTACCCGCCCGCGCATGGCTCCAGCTCCGCTCCAACCGCGCGAGCTCTTCCTCACGCCCAACCAGCGGGGCGAGGACCGAAGGGTGCAACGCCTCGAAGCGGCTTTCCGCTGTTCCCTCACGAAGCACCCGCCAGGCTTGCACCGGTGCGGCGAAACCCTTCAGCGTCACGGCGCCGAGATTCTCGTAGTCAAAGAGCCCGCCGATGAGCCGCCGCGTGTCCTCAGCGATGACTACCCCATCCGGTTCGGCGAGCGCTTGCAGTCGAGCGGCAAGGTTCGGCGTCTCGCCAAGGACTGCCTGCGCCTCCGCCGCTTCGCTGCCGATAAGGTCACCTACGACGACGAGGCCAGTCGCGAGCCCAAGACGAACGCGCAGCTCGAGCTCGGGTGGGGCTCCCGGCGCGTGCCTGGTCGCGGCGATCTCAAGCGCAGCGCGCACTGCGCGTTCGGCATCGTCCTCATGCGCTGAAGGATGACCGAACAGGATGAGCATGCCATCGCCGATGTAACGGCTGACGGTGCCACCGTACTTGCGGACGACCGCCGCTACGCTATCGCGGTACTCAGCAATGATGTCCCGTAGATCTTCCGGATCGAGCTTTGTCGCCAGTGCAGTCGAGCCGACGAGATCGCAGAACATCACTGTGAGCTGACGACGCTCGGCGGAAGAACTTGGTGCGGCTAACAAGCCTGCGCGCTCCGTGACAGGTGCCACGATGGACGTCGATGCGCCGGCCCCTGTCGTCACGTGCGGCGATACGGTCGGCGTGAGCGCGGCACCGCAGTCGCCACAGAAGTTCTTGCCCGTCGGATTGTCGCCCCCGCACGAAGGGCAGCGAAAGAACAGCGGCGCGCCGCAATCGCCGCAGACCTTCGTTCCCTCCGGGTTGACTCTGCCGCAATTCGCGCAAACCATGGCCGCACCCGATCGAATTCCGACCGACATGAGTTCGCGTCGGTCTATGGGCGAATCTTCAGAGCGCGCTCTTTCAAGATTCTCTTCGTCAGCCGCCTACCAAGCGCCAAGCATGATCAAACTCACAATGGCCAGGAAGCAGACACAGGCGATAGTCGCAGGGAAAATGAGCCAGCCGGGTGTCATCGTTGCCTCCCGAGCGGTTGTCTCGAAAAGCTTAAGCTGGCCGGCGCGATTAGCATTATGAACTGGCTAACACTCTGCAACTCAAGCCCATTTTCAATCTGAGAAGGCTGACCACAGCCTGACACGACCCAAACGCGAAAGTAGGCAGCCCACTAACGACCGCCTGCCGAGTCGACGAAAGGTTCTCTCGCGCGTCCGCAACCGAGCGCTTTGGGGCAAATGCGAATTTGTGAGAACGGCAGCTCTTGGGTGCAAAGCCAAGGAAAGCGACCACACGCCCGCCCTACTCCGTCCGCCAGTACAAGACTTCACACCGTCATTTGACGCCGGGTTGGTGCGATCAGGGCCTGGCTCGATCGGAACCAGCGCGGCGCCCGGTCGGCATGGTCGTCTACCGGGGGCGACACCATTGAGCTAGATCAAGACTCCCCGGTCTGAGCTGTCCAGCCTTTCAGAAATCTCAGGGAGGACGTGCTCGGACAAGTCGCGTTTGAAGCAGCCGCAGGCTTCAGCCGTGTCTTCGCGCATCGCGCTTCAGTACGACACATGCGGCAATTGGATCTGCCCGCAGCAGATTCCCTCCTATCCTCATTGACTGGCATGGACGCAAAGCGAGGTCGGTTATGGCCGGAACGGACAAGCTCTCGGTCGAGAAAGCTCTCGAAAAGCTGCGCCAGGACGATCAGCCCAAATCGAGCAGCGAACGGCGCGACGAGAAGAGTGAAGATCTCAGTCGAGAGATCAAGCGAATGAAGGCGCAGCGATTGCGGCTCGACCGCAAGCCCTAGCGTCCGCTCTGCCTGCTACAGCAGCCCGATGGGGCTTCCCGAACCTCTCCTCGCCTTCGGGGCCACGAGCGGAATTGCCCGGCACGGGTCGGTACTCGCCTTGGGATCGATCGCGACCTGGTCGATCGAAAGGGCGACGACGTTGCTGCTAACGGGCAAGCGTATCTTTGTAGATGATTCCATCCTTCATGATGATCTTGAAATTGTTGGCGGGGTCGGCAAGAAGGCCGATATTGTCCAGGGGATTTCCGTCGACGAGCAGCAAATCCGCGAGTGCGCCCTGTTCCACGACGCCAAGTTTGCCGGGATAAGGATTCCGCTTGCCCGATAGCGCCAGCAGTTCGGCGTTCGTCGATGTCGCCATGGTCAGCGCTTCGGCGGGCGTGTACCAGCGAGCGAGTGAGGCCAGGATGGCCCCCTGTTGGCGCGCGAGCGCTGCAGAGAACAGGACGTCGGTGCCCCACGCCGTCTTGATCTTGTACTTCCTCGCCAATTCGTAGGATCTGGCTATGCCGGGCCAGACCTCATCCGCCTTGGCTCGCTGGATGGAGCCTACAGGAAAGCCCAGCCTCAAATCCTCGGGGAGAGGCTGTATACTCAGCCAAACACCCTTCTCTGCCATCAGCTTCGCTGTTGCGTCGTCCATCAGGAAGCCGTGTTCGATACACTTCACCCCAGCCGAGATGGCTCCCCGAATTGCAGCAGCCGTGAAGGCATGCGCAGCAACGTACGTGCCCCAATTCTCAGCCGCTTCGACGGCCGCGCGTATTTCGGGTTCGGTGAACGTGGTCACGTCGATTGGACTGAAAGGCGACGACACTCCGCCGCCAGCCGTCAACTTGACTTGGGAGGCGCCTTGCATGAGCTGTTCGCGGACACGGACGCGGACCTCGTCGGGACTGTCCGCAACCATTGCCCCGCCGGTTTGCTCCATGCGGGTGAGCATGCCGCCGATCGTCCGCGGCAGGTCGGTAAGCTGGCGGAAGTCCCCATGCCCACTCGTGACAGTAATGACCGCGCCGGACGGATAAATGCGCGGACCCTTGATGATACCTTCGTCGATGGCGCTTTTGAGCCCGAACACCGGCCCGCCCACATCTCGAACGCTGGTAAAACCGCGCATCAGAGTGTGCGTGGCCTCGTCGCCAGCGACAAGATTGACGTAGCCGACGTCGCCGAGCGACTGTGCCGGCGTGACTCGGATCAGCATCGCATGCCAATGGTTGTCGATGAGGCCGGGCATCAATGTGCGTCCGCCGCCTTCGATAATGCGAATCTCCGCCGGGCTATCCACCGCTATCGGCTGTAGCGAGATCGATTCTATCTTGTTGCCGCGCACCAAGACGTTGGAGGAGGCAGACAGCGTGGCGCTCTTGCCATCGAAGATGCGGACGTTCTGAAAGAGCGTGGCCGCGCCACCTGTCTGAAGCGCTTGCTGCGCCAGGCTCGCTCCACCGGGCCCGGCCGAGAGCACCACCGCGATCGACAGCGAACGAAATGTTACGCTCATCGACGGTCGGATCTGCCGCGCGCTGTACAACGCATTCAACAGAGTTCCTGTCATCACTGCGCACGGCCCTTCTCGTTGCGTGTCAGCTGCATCCGGTTGAAGCGGCCGGACCTTTTCGATTACGATGCTGTGCATGGCTCTCGCAGCGACGATCTTGCGACTTCGGTCATAGCGGACCGCCCTGGTTGCGCCTGATGATCTTGAGAGCCAGAAAGATCGCGCCAGCAACAAGGAAGGCAACACCGATCGCGGTGAATCCGCTGGACTCGTTACTCAAGCCGAGCGCCGTGAATAGCAAACCGAAAAGCAGGAGAAGCATACCCGCGAACTTCTTGATCAGGAGGATTGGTCTTTCAACTGCGATCGCCATCAGCGCACTCCCTATTCACTATTTATCGATTCATTCCGTTATGCGGTTCTCGCCGCCGGCCGCCACGCATAGCCAGCCAGGCTATGCCGCGAGAGATCAGATCGACGCCGAGCACAAATCCGAGCAAAGGACCTGTCATCGCCAATCCCGCGAGCATAGCGAGGCCATGGAGAATTCCGAATGCGCCGGACGGCAGCATCACCCAGCCCGCATCCTTCCAGCGGCGCAGGCCCGGAAAGAGTCGAACCGACGGACATCGGCAGCAACACGCGCGCTACGAAGGTGATGTCGCGCAGCCCCCTGAACGCGCTGTAAAAACGAGGCCATCGCTTCTCGTTCGCGAAGAGCTACTGTAGCGTGTAGCCGCTCACAATGAAACGACAGGTGATCTGACACAACGCAGCTGTCGAAGGCCATGGCCGCAGCTTCGCGGCAGGAGCAGCCAGGTGACTTCAGTGCGCAAATTCGTATCAATGTTGGTCATGTGGCCGAGAAAGCCGATTGGCCTTCTCATTCGGGTCCTGCTCGTCACATGGGCCGTACTGGCCATCTACTACTCGAACTTGCCTTGGTCCTGGCTGCGTACGATTGCGGCCGGAGCGTTTGCGGGCTTTGCGATTTGGGCGCTCTGGCGTTCGCGCCAACCGCGCATGTCCGTTCTCTTCCTCGTCATGTTTTTCGGTGTCGTCGCATGGTGGATCTCAATCCCTCCATCACACGATCGGCATTGGCGACCGGAAGTCGCGGTGATGCCGCGGGCGGTCATCGACGGCGACCGCGTGCGCCTGACCGGTGTCCGTAACTTCGACTACCGAAGTCGAAGCGACTTCACGGTGCGCTACGAGGAGCGCGAGCTGTCGCTGTCGCACTTGATAGCCCTCGATTTCTACGTTTCCTATTTCACCGAGGGGCTAGTCGGGCACACGTTTGTGAGTTTTGTCTTCGACAATGCGCCACCACTGGCCATCTCCATCGAGACGCGTCCTGAGGTCGGCGAAGGCTTTGCGCCCGTCGCCTCCCTGTTCAAGCAATTCGAGCTCATCTACGTGGTCGGTGAAGAGCGTGATGTTGTGGGCGTGCGCACCAACCATCGCCACGAGCCGGTGTACCTGTATCGCCTCAATACATCGGTTGACGACGCGCGCCGGCTGCTGATGATCTATTTGACGCGCATCAACGAGCTAGCCGATCGGCCGGAGTTCTACCATCTGTTGACCAACAGCTGTACGATCAACATCGTGCGCTATGCAAATGCGGCGGGCCGACGGGGGCGCTTCGACATTCGACATCTGTTCAACGGACTGATCGATAGCTATCTCTACCACTCCGGCCGGATAGAGGCGACGCTGCCGTTTGATGAACTGAGGCGGGGGTCCTTGATCAACGAAGCCGCACAGGCGGCCGATGGCGCAGCCGATTTCTCACAGCGGATCCGCTTGTCCTTGCCGACAATGGTGCGACCCTGACCCTATTGGGCTCACAAGGCCCGTGAGGAGCCGCCGCCGATCCGCCGGGCTCTCCTCTCCTGCCCATGTCCATCTCAGGTCCTGCTTGTCTACGGCAGTTGGCCATGATCGGAGGCGGCAAGCTGTCTCTGCCCGGCTTGAACGGAGTTGTAGTCTGCGCTGGTTTACAATCGGCCCATGACGGCTAAACAGCGCGGCGTCCGCGGTAAGCTCCCAAGCTGACGAAAGCGACCAGTTGCCCCTGCTAGGCCGTCCGCACCACCGGCGCTGGCGGCTGCGATGGCCTGACAAGCGCGAACGCCACCTGCACGATGCCGCCGGCAAGGCCGAGCGCGACGCCGATGCGCCAGGCCATGGTGTAGGAGCCGAGCGCGTCGTAGAGCAGCCCTCCTCCATAGGCACCGAGGAAGCTGCCGATCTGGTGGCTCATGAAGGCGAGGCCCTGGATCATCGCCTGCCAGCGCAGGCCGAACATCTCGGCGACCGCGCCTGCGACCAGCGGGCCGACGCCCATCCACAAAAAGCCCATGATCGCGCCGAACAGCAGCGTGGAGAACGATGTGGCCGGCAGCATGAAGTACCAGGCGAGCGCCAGCGAGCGCAGGATGTAGATCCCGCCCAAGAGCGCCAGCTTGTTCCAGCGCTGGCCGGCCCAGCCGAAGAACAGCGAGCCCAGCACGTTGAAGCCGCCGATCATGCCGAGCGTCTGCGCGCTCAGCATCGGATCGAGGCCGCAGATTGCAAGGTACGACGGCAGGTGCGTGGTGAGGAACACGAGCTGCATGCCGCAGACGAGATAGGCGCAGGTCATCACCACGAAGGACGCATTGCCGAACGCGGTCCTCGCAGCCGTCGCGGCCGTGGCATCGTCGATGTCGTCGGCGGCGGGCTTGGGCAGCGGGATCTTGTCGACGCGCCCGGCATACCAGGCCGCCGGGATCATCAGCACCGACATGATGACGAAGCCGGCAAGCCCGATGCGCCAGCCAAAGCCCTCGTTGAGCATCTGGCCGATCGGCGCCGACAGCAGCGCCCCGAGCGAGCCCGCGCCGGAGACGATGCCGAGCACCGTCGAGCGCACCGTTTCGGGCACCGCGCGCGCCGCCACCGACATCGCGATCGCCGCCGCGGTGCAGGCGAGCGAGGTCCCGATCAGCACGCCGGCGCCGATCATGATGCTGAGAAGCCCGTTCGCCGTCGCCATCAGCGCGAGGCCCGCGATGTACATCAGCGCGCCCGCGATCATGATCGGGCGGAAGCCGTAGCGCACGGTCAGAGCGCCGGCGGGCGGCTGCAGAAAACCCCAGGCTAGGTTTTGCACGGCCAGCGCCAGCGTGAAATCCGAGATCGAGATGTGGATGTCGTGCGTCAGCGGCTGCATGAAGATACCGAGGGATTGCCGCAGCCCCATGCTCAGCGTCAGCATGATCGAGGCGCCGATCAGGATCGGCAACGTCGGACGCAGGATCTGCAGCAGGGGCATTCTTCTTCTCCCTTTTGGGCGCGGCACGCGTGCCGTCGTCTGCTTTTGCCGATGTTTTTAGGTACACAGACCTGTGTACTTAGGCTATAGATATCCGCTGCTGTCAAGCGAACAGGACGCTTAGCTCCGCATGGCTCCCCCGCCTGTCCCACAGACGATGAAAGAGCGGATCCTTCAGACCGCCGACAAGCTGTTTTATCTGCAAGGCATTCGCGCCATCGGCGTCGACACCATCGCGGCCGAGGTCGGCATCAGTAAGCGCACGCTCTACAACCACTTCCCGTCCAAGGACGCGCTGATCGCGGCCTATCTCGAGCGCCGCTTCGTCAGCGCACGCCCCTCCGACGAGCCGCCCGCCGAACAGATCCTCGCTACCTTCGATTCGCTGGAGCGGCGCTTTGCGGCCAAGGATTTTCGCGGCTGCCCGTTCGTCAACGCGGTCGCCGAGCTCGGCCCCGCCGACCGCGCCGTGAAGAAGATCGCCATCGCCTTCAAGGAAAGCCGCCGCCTCTGGTTTCGCGACCGCCTGACCGAGCTCGGCGTTGCGGACGCGGACGCGCTGGCGACGCAGCTCGTGCTGCTGGTCGACGGCTGCATCGCGCAGGACTTGGTGCGCGACGATCCGGCGATGGCAAGGGCCGCGAAGGAAGCGGCGACGGTGCTGCTACGGAATGCGGGCGTGGATGTGGGTGGTGATGCGCAGAAGAGACGCAAGCGCGCGAAATAGCGGCTGTCGTCGTATCGTCAGGTGTCATCACCCGCGAAGGCGGGTGATCCAGTATTCCAGAGGCGGTTGTGGTTGAACCGAGAGGCCGCGGCGCACTGGATTCCCCGCCTTCGCGGGGAATGACAGCGGAGTTTCGAGGACCGCCGCGACCCTACCAACATGCTCCTGTTTTGCCCGACAAGTCAAACGACGCTGCCGCCGGCGCAAGCCATCGCTCCACCCGCGTAACCCATTGATCCGGCTCGCGCCGGCTACTGTGCATGGGGTTGTTTTCGCAACTTTGTGCGGGCGGTCCTCACGCCGCGTGCGACACCACGCGATTGCGGCCGTCGTGCTTCGCCCGATATAGCGCAGTGTCGGCGCGCTTGAGGACGTCGGCGACGGCCTCGCCCTTGTGCTCCAGCGTGGTGAGGCCGATCGAGATCGTGACCTCGATGCGCTTCGCCCCCTTGTGGATCGCGAACGGCTCGCCCGCGATCGAGCGGCGCAGCCGCTCGGCGACCATGCCGGCGACGTGCAGATCGGTCTCGGGCATCACGATGACGAATTCCTCGCCGCCGTAGCGGCAGGCGAGATCAATGCCGCGGATCGATTTGCGCACCCGCACCGCGAACTCGCGCAGCACGTCGTCGCCGGCATCGTGGCCGTAATTGTCGTTGATCGACTTGAAGTAGTCGATGTCCAGGATCATCAGCGCCAGCGGCTTGCCGCGGGTCGCGGCCTGCTCGGCGAGCGTCGCCAGATGGCTCTCCATGTAGCGGCGATTGTGCAGGCCGGTGAGCGCGTCGGTGATCGCCATCTCGATCGAGTTCTGCACGTTGTCGCGCAAATGGTCGGTGTAGCGGCGGCGGCGGATCTGGGTGCGGGCGCGCGCCAAGAGCTCGGTCTTGTCGATGGGGCGCAGCAGGTAGTCGTTGACGCCGATCTCGAGGCCGCGCAGCAGCCGCGTCGAGTTCTCGGGGTCGGCGATCGCCAGGATCGGCACATGGCGCGTGCGCTCCAGCGAGCGCGCCTGGCTGCACAGGCGCAAGCCGTCGAAATTGTTGAGGTCGAGCGAGACGATCAGCAGGTCGTAATTGCCCTCGGCGGCGTGGAACAGCGCCTCCGTCGGGTTCGGCTCGACGTCGATGGTGTGCTCGGCGGCGAGGATCGTCGCCAGCCGCTCGTAGGAGGACTGGCGGTCGTCGACCAGGAGGATGCGGCCGCCCCTGCCGGTGTCGGCGATTGCACTGCGCTCGGGCGCCTGCATGCCGATCTCGAGCGAGGTGATGGCGCGCATGCGCAGCTCATCCGTCATCATCTTCAGCCGCGTCAGCGAGCGCACCCGCGCGATCAGCACGACATCGGAGACGGGTTTGGTCAGGAAGTCGTCGGCACCGGCCTCGAGCCCGCGATTGCGGTCGGCGGGGCTGTCTAGGGCGGTGACCATCACCACCGGGATGTGATGCGTTGCCGGATCGGTCTTGAGGCGGCGGCAGACCTCGAAGCCGTCCATGTCGGGCATCATCACGTCGAGCAGGATGATGTCGCACTCGGCACGCCTTGAGATCGCGAGCGCCTCGGCGCCGTTCGCGGCGGTCATCACGTCGAAATA
This sequence comes from Bradyrhizobium sp. CCBAU 11357, assembly GCF_028128865.1. NCBI lineage: Bacteria > Pseudomonadati > Pseudomonadota > Alphaproteobacteria > Hyphomicrobiales > Nitrobacteraceae > Bradyrhizobium > Bradyrhizobium sp. CCBAU 11357. The sequence goes on from NZ_LBJW01000016.1 coordinate 251,574, forward strand.
TTCGGCGGACAGGCGGGCTTCGAGCAGCTTGACGTTGGCAGGAACGTCATCGACGACCAGGATACGCGCGGACACTGTGAACTCACTTCCTATCCGATAAAACGCCGGACCGTCTCAATGAATTTGCCGACCGAGATCGGCTTGGACAAATAGGCTTCGCAGCCGCCCTCGCGGATGCGCTCTTCGTCGCCCTTCATCGCGAACGCCGTGACCGCGACGACGGGAATGGCACGCAGCTCCGGATCGTCCTTGATCCAGCGCGTCACCTCGAGGCCGGAGACCTGCGGCAGTTGGATGTCCATCAGCACGAGGTCGGGCCGCATCTTGCGCACGAGGTCGAGCGCCTCGTAGCCGTTGCTGGTGCCGGAGGTCTGGTATCCGTGCGCCTCCAACAGGTCGCGGAAGAGCTTCATGTTGAGCTCGTTGTCTTCCACGATCAGGACGGTTTTAGCCATCCCGCCCTCCTGATTGGTCCGAAGGACCGGTCCATGTGACGCCTCAGACGCCGCTTCCCGGCGTTTCGAAAACTGGATTCAAACTAGCCGCAGATTCGCTTGAGTTTCGTTAAACCCGACGGCCCACTTTCTGCGATGTGGTTTCCAGTTGCTTGTCGGGGCCGGAAGACTTGAGGACGAGACTCGGGCATGATGATTCCAAATTAGAGACCGAAAGTTAACGGAAAGGCAAACCGTCCCCGTGAAAAAGCCTGTTCACAACCCTCGCGAAGTCGCTGAAATCGTTGCGATTCAGGCCCTATCCTTTGTCGCGGGCGAGCCTGAGCGGCTGGGCCTGTTCCTGGCCGAGACGGGGGTCGGTCCGGAGACCCTGCGCAATGCCGCCGCAGACCCGAATTTCCTCCTCAGCGTGCTCGATTTCGTGATGCGGGACGATGCCACGGTGAAGGCCTTTGCCGAGGCCGCGGAACTGCATCCGACCAACGTTGCCGCAGCGCGGCAGGTCCTCGGCGATGCGCTCGGCGACCCCTCCTGGGAGCGCGACGTGCCGTGAGCGTTCCAGAGGCGGCCGGGCCCCGCTGCTTCTGCCGGGATTGTCTGGCCGGCCTCGACATGGGCGTACAGAACTTGGGCGTGCGGCGCTGCTCGGCCTGCGGTTCCCCTCGCCTCGTCCGCCACCGCGCGCTCGCCAGCCTGACCATCGCCCATATCGACTGCGACGCCTTCTACGCGACGGTCGAGAAGCGCGACAATCCTGAGATCGCCGACAAGCCGGTCATCATCGGCGGCGGCAAGCGCGGCGTGGTGTCGGCCGCCTGCTACATCGCGCGCACCTATGGTGTTCGCTCGGCGATGCCGATGTTCAAGGCTTTGGAAGCCTGCCCGCATGCGACCGTGATCCGCCCCGACATGGCGAAGTATGTCCGGGTCGGCCGCGAGGTCCGCCAGGCCATGCAGGCGCTGACGCCGCTGGTCGAGCCGCTCTCGATCGACGAGGCCTTCCTCGATCTCTCCGGCACCGAGCGCGTGCACGGCATGATCCCAGCCAAGGTGCTGGCGCGCTTTGCCCGTGACGTCGAGCGCGACATCGGCATCACTGTCTCGGTCGGCCTGTCCTGCAACAAGTTCCTGGCCAAGATCGCCTCCGACCTCGACAAGCCCAGAGGCTTTGCCGCGCTCGATCAGGAGGAAGCGCGCGCGATGCTGGCGGAAAAGCCGGTCGGCTTTATCTTCGGCGTCGGCCCCGCCACGCAGGAGCGCCTGGTGCAGCGCGGCTTCCGCATCATCGCCGACCTGCAGAAGGCCGACGAGATCGAGATGATGCGGCAGTTTCCGAGCGACGGCCGCCGGCTGTGGCGGCTCGCGCGCGGCATCGACGACCGCCGCGTCGAGCCCGACCGCGGCGCCAAGACCATTTCCAGCGAGACCACGTTCGAGACCGACATCCGCGATTTCGCGACGCTGGAAAGAATCCTGTGGCGGCTCTGCGAAAAGACGTCGACGCGCCTGAAGAGCAGCGAGCTCGCCGGCTCCACCGTGACGCTGAAGCTGAAGACGGCCGATTTCCGCCAGCGCACGCGCTCGCAGTCGATCGCCGCGCCGACGCAGCTCGCGGCGAAGATCTTCTCGATCTGCCGGGAGATGCTGGCCAAGGAAATCGACGGCACCGCCTTTCGCCTGATGGGCGCCGGCGTCAGCGCGCTGCGCGAGGGCTCGGCGATCGACGACACCGACATGCTCGACCGCCGCGCCGCCCATGCCGAACGCGCGGTGGACAGCCTGCGCAAGAAGTTCGGCAGCGCCGCAGTGATCCGCGGCATCGCCTATGAGGGGCCGGAGAAGGCGCAGGAGTGATCTATTCCTGCTCAACTCAGTCGCGTTCGAAGATTCGTGCACCCGGATAGGCACGCCTGGCATATTGAACGACCAACTGCCGGTCCTGAGTTTCCAGGAACGGCGTTCGGATCTGACAAGACCCGACGATGAGGTGCCACAAGCCGTTGAGCTTTCGAATGACGACGTTCATTTGAGCCTCTTCGCAGTGACCCGAGTGGACTCAAATTGTAGGAATCTCCCGCCGTCGCTCAATTGTACCAGTGTAAGGTCAGCGCATGAGAAGGATTGGAGGAGATATACAAAGGTATGTTGACCCTGACCTCAACAGCGCTGGCGCCGGTTAAACGATCTGACCGGTTTGGGGAGTTGCACGGTGACAGGCGAACGCGATCTCGATGCGCTGCTGAGTAACATGAAGCCGGAGATCCTGGACGGCATCTTCGCGTTTTGCACCCTTGCACCAAGCGCGAGCATTCCAGCCACCATCAGCCCTGTCCTGACGTTCCGCGAACGCGAAGGGACTACGCTGGTGGTACTGCAGGAGGAGGCCGAACGTGCCGGACTACGCCATGAATGTCCCTCGCGCCTCATCACCTTGACGGTTCATTCCGCACTCGATGCGGTGGGCTTTCTGGCGGCCATCACGGCGCGTCTGGCCGAAGCCGGCATCAGCGTGAATGCCGTTTCGGCGTTCCACCACGACCATCTCTTCGTGCCCGTTGACCGTGCGGATGAGGCGATAGCCGTTCTGCGCGAGATGTCCGCAGCCAAGTAGGATGGGTAGAGCGCAGCGAAACCCTCATGCTCCTTCCCCGTAGCAATGGCGATGGGTTTCGCTGCGCTCTAACCATCCTACGGTCACGTCAATCCGCGACCGCGACGGCCTCGATTTCGATCAGCCATTCCGGCGCGGCGAGCGCGGAGACACCGACGAGCGTCGACGCCGGCGGCTCCATGCCCTCGAAGAAGGCGGACCGAGCCTTACCGATGATCGGGCGCAGCTCCGGCTTGTAGTTCACCACGAAGGTCGTGATCTTGACGATGTTGGAATAGCTCGCGCCGGCTGCCTTCAACGCGAGGCCGAGATTCTGCATCACCTGTGTCGTCTGCGCGGCAATATCGCCCTCGCCGACGATCCGCCCTTCCTCGTCGGTCGAAACCTGGCCGGAGATGTAGATCGTGCGCGCGCCTGTCGCGGTGACGACGTGGGAATAAGCGGGATTGTGATGCAGGCCGCTGGGACGGAGATGGTCGAGCTTGGGCATGGAGGCGCTCCCGGAGTTTGTGGTTGGGAGGCAGCGTAGCTGGAGAGTATGACGAGAGCTAGCCCGTCATCGCGAGGAGCAGCGCGGCGAAGAGAGATCTCGTAGGGTGGGCAAAGGCGCACTTGCGCCGTGCCCACCATCTATCAATGATTATCGAGAGAACGCGTGGGCACGCTCCGCTTTGCCCACCCTACGGTGCTGCTCGCGAGGAGAGAGCATGGCCCTCAATTACAGGGCTTGCTGTCCTTGACGTCGAACTTGCCCATGGCGCCGGAGATGACGAAATCGTTGTAGTCGAGCACGAGCTGGCGCGAGACGCCGTTCTCGTAGAGCTCGAACGCCATCGCGTAGACCGGCGTCTGCTCGCCCTCCTTCTGCTGGGCGTCGCGGTCGAAATAGCTGACGGTGACCGGCCAGCGCCTCAGCGACTTCATGTGCTCGTCCGCGGTCGACGGATCGGACGAGGTGGCACGGTCGGCGGGGATCGGCTGACCGATCACGGTCAGCGTGTTGTAGACCTTCTGGCCATCATCGGAGCCGTCATAGACCGAGAGCTCCAGCAGCGACTTGCCGTCCTTGGCGGCGGCGATGATGCGCTGGATCTGCTCGGTCGGGAACACGATCTTGCCGTCGAGCGTGAATGTCTTCGGCGCCGGCAGCTTCAGCTTGACGTTGATGTGGTCGCCATCGCGCTCGGCTGAGCCGTCGACCCGGCCGGCATCCGTCTGGTTCATGCGCGTCTCGATCTTGAAACGGTAGCTCTTGCCGGAGGCGTCCTCCCACGAATTGGAGCGGAGGTCGCTGAGCGTGACCTTGCCCTCGCCGCTGTCGAGCTCGGAGACCTGGCGGAATTCCGAGGTATAGCCCTCGCAGGCGTTCCCCGTGAAATTGTAGAGGATCCGGCCGCGGGCGCTGTTCACCGAATTGCTGCGCGATTTGACCAGGCTGAGGTCATAGAGCGCCTGATGCGCGAGAAACGGACCGTTGGCGGCCTGAGCCTCGCCGCCAAGGCCGACACTGGCCGCGGCGAGCGCCATCACACCGAGCGAAGTCCGGAAAAGGTGCACCATGTCTGTTCCCTGAGGAAAGCGCAGATTCGACATTTTAATGACCGTTCCATTGCGCCGCAACTGAGGCCGTTTCACTAAAAGTTTGCCCCTCACGTTGAACCTGCTGGCCTGCCTCAACAAAATGCAGCCCCTCCGGTTGCTTGCATGTGGCGGCACGATGGGCGAAACAGGGCGCGCCCGGCCGGCAGTCGCGCCGGAGCGAAGGATTTTTGGACAACGAGGTCGGACATGGCGGGCACGGTCGAGCAGAAACTGGCGGAGCAGGGTATCAAGCTGCACGAGGCCCCCACCCCCGTCGCCAATTACGTGCCCTTCGTGCGCACTGGCAACCTCCTGTTCGTCTCCGGCCAGGTCTGCTTCGACCCCGCCGGCAAGCTGATTGCCAAGGGCAAGCTGGGCGCCGGCGTCTCGATCGAGGACGGCGCCGCAGCCGCGTGCGGCTGCGCGGTCAACCTGCTGGCCCAGGTCAAGGCGGCGCTCGGCGATCTCGACAAGGTCGTACGCGTGGTGCGGCTCGGCGGCTTCATCAACTCGGCCCCGGATTTCCTGGACGGGCCCAAGGTGCTGAATGGCGCCTCCGACCTGATGGTCGCCGCCTTCGGCGACAAGGGCCGCCACGCCCGTACCACCGTCGGCGTCGCCTCGCTGCCCGCGGATGCGGCGGTCGAGGTCGAAGGCGTGTTCGAGGTCGCCTGACGCCAAATGCGCGCTCCGGATTGGCTGACAGCCCGGCCGGTCGCCCATCGCGGCCTGCACGACATTTCGCGCGGCATCGTCGAGAACATGCCGGGCGCGGTGCAGGCTGCAATTGCCGGCAATTTCGCGATCGAGGTCGATATCCAGCTCTCGGCCGACGGCGAGGCCATGGTCCATCACGACCATGCCCTGGGCCGACTCACCGAGGCCACCGGCGATGTGGTCGCAAAGACCGCGGCCGAGCTCAAGGCCGTCAGGTTCAAGGACACCGATGAGCGGATGATGTCGCTCGCAGACCTCTGCGCCATAGTCGCCGGACGTGTGCCCCTGGTGATCGAGGTGAAGAGCCATTTCGGCGGCGACCGCAAGCTGGTGAAGCGGATGGCCGAGGTGCTGGCGTCCTATGATGGCCCCGCCGTCGGCATGTCCTTCGATCCCGACCAGGTTCTGGCGCTACGTGAATTGCTCCCCTCTCGCCCCCGCGGCATCGTCGCGCAGCGGAGCTATGAGGACGAGTACTGGGCCAAGCTCACCCAAGAGCAGCGCGACAGCATGCTGTACCTGCGCCATGGCTTCCAGACCCAGCCGCATTTCGTTGCCTTCAAGGTCGACCACCTCCCGGCCCCCGCCCCCTGGATCGCCCGCAACCTGTTCGGCTGCGCCCTGCTCGGCTGGACCGTCCGCACGGCGGAGCAGCGGACGCGGGTCGGGCGCTATGCGGATCAGATGATCTTCGAGGGGTTCGTGCCGTAGGGGCACGCACCGCTCTCTCCGCCGTCATTGCGAGGAGTTCTTGCGACGAAGCAATCCAGAATCCCTCCGCGGTGACAGTCTGGATTGCTTCGCTGCGCTCGCAATGACGGCGGTGGCAGCCGCTGGACCTGTGTTCCCGCCCCTTGAAGTCGCTGCTGCAATGCACGATCTTGGGCGCGATGGCATCATCCGACATTACGCTCGAGGCCGTACCGTCCATTGGCGAAGTCTCGCCCGAGGATTGGGACGCCTGCGCCAGCCCCGGCAAGGCTCTTAACGAGAGGGCTTGCAATGGGGCTGGCCCGGGAACCTCATCCGTCCTTCCAGGCGATTCCCTCGGCCTCTCAAGACCTGCCTATAACCCGTTCGTCTCCCACGCCTTTCTCTCAGCAGCCGAGAAATCGGGTTCGGCCACGATCCGCACCGGCTGGGCGCCGCGGCACCTGGTCGCCAAGCTCGATGGCCGCGTTGCCGGAATCGTGCCCTGCTATCTGAAATCGCACAGCCAGGGCGAATACGTCTTCGACCGCGGCTGGGCGGATGCCTATGAGCGCGCCGGCGGGCGGTATTACCCGAAGCTCCAGGTCTCGATTCCCTTCACGCCGGCGACCGGACCGCGGCTGCTGGTGCGCGACGGCGTCGATCGCGAGCGCATCACCGAGGCGCTGGCGAGTGGCCTCATAGCGCTGTGCGGCGTCAGCAAGGCCTCCTCCGTCCACGTCACCTTCGCGCGGGAGTCAGAATGGAAGCTGCTCGCCGAGCACGGCTTTCTCCAGCGCACCGACCAGCAGTTCCACTGGCACAATGAGGGCTTTGCGAGCTTCGACGACTTCCTGGCGACGCTGAACTCACGCCACCGCAAATCGATCAAGCGCGAGCGGCGCGATGCGCTGGCGTCCGGGATCACGATCCATTGGCTCACCGGCAAGGACATCAACGAGGATGCGTGGGACGCCTTCTTCACATTCTACATGGAGACCGGCTCGCGCAAATGGGGGCGGCCGTATCTGACGCGCGAGTTCTTCTCGCTGATCGGCGAGACCATGAGCGAGGACGTGCTGCTGGTGATGGCCCGCCGCAACAATCGCTGGATTGCGGGCGCGATCAACTTCATCGGCTCGGACACGCTGTTCGGCCGCAACTGGGGCGCGATCGAGCATCACCCCTTCCTGCACTTCGAGGTCTGCTACTACCAGGCGATCGATTTCGCGATCAAGCGCGGCCTCACCCATGTCGAGGCCGGCGCGCAGGGCGAGCACAAGATCGCGCGCGGCTATCTGCCGCGCACGACCCATTCCGCTCACTTCATCGCCGATCCCGGCCTGCGCCGCGCCATCGACGATTACCTCAAGCGCGAGCGCGCCTATGTTGCGGAAGCGGGACGAGAGCTCGCCGAGCTCGGCCCGTTCCGCAAAGGGGCTGACGAGGCGCCTTGACGCCTCGCAATTGCTGGTGACAGTAAGCGCAAATCGTTCGAGGAGCCGCCGCCATGACCGCCTACGACAGCAACAACATCTTCGCAAAAATCCTGCGCGGCGAGCTGCCCTGCTACAAAGTGTACGAGGACGAGCACGTCTTCGCCTTCCTCGACATCATGCCGCGCGTGCCTGGTCACACGCTGGTGATCCCGAAGGTCCCTGCCCGCAACATCCTCGATATCAAGCCCGACGACTACGCCCATGTCGCCCGCGGCGCGCACAAGATCGCAGCCGCCGCAATGAAGGCGTTTGACGCAGATGGCATCACCGTGCAGCAATTCAACGAGCCTGCCGGCGGACAAGTGGTGTTTCACCTGCACATGCACGTGATGCCGCGCCACGACGGCGTCGCCATGCTGCCGCCGGCAAGCCGCAAGGAGGACGACAAGGTGCTGGAAGAGCACGCGGCGAAACTGATGGCGGCATTGAAGGCGGTGTAGCTCTATCAACTCGTCATTCCGGGGCGCGCCTCTTGGCGCGAACCCGGAATCCATTTCACCACCGTCATTGCTGCCCGATGGATTCCGGGCTCGACGCTTCGCGTCGCCCCGGAATGACGAATCACTCCGCCTCGAAATCGCCCTTCTGCGGCGCGGCCAGCGGCGTGAACTCGCAGCGGTCGGGCTTGATGTCGATCAGCGGCGTGTTGTCGATGCAGTCGAGGCCGCGCACCAGGATGGCATTGCCCTCGATCCCGACCAGCTTCACGATCGAGGTGCCGATTGGATTGGGCCGCACTGGCGAGCGCAGCGAGAAGGTGCCGCGGGTCTTCTCATTGTTCTTCGGGCTCTGCAGGATGATGTCGCGGCGCGACCGGTCGAGCCAATAGAGCACCTCGAGATTGCTGTAGAAGTCGACTCCTTTGATCGCCGGCACGAAGGGCTCGAAGATCTCGAGGCGGCAGATCGGGCCGTCCTGACGTCCCTGCCGCGGCGTCTCCAGCCGGGATGACCAGGGTGTGCGGATGCGTCCGATGAAGACGAGGCCGGCATCTTGCGTCGGCGGCAGCTCGATGGCGACCTCGCCCTCGCGGAGCTCCTGTTCGCGAACCATTTTCCTATTCCCTGGCTGTTCGCCGGCGGTTTTAGCCCAACCACCACTTGCCGGCCAGCATGAAGACTTCGCCCGCGACCACGCCCGCGAAGATCGAACGGCGGGTCAGCAGGAAGGCGACGAGCCCGGCGCCGACCGCGCCATAGCGCAGCACATCGGGCACGCTGGCCAGCGCGCCCGGTGGCTGGACCACGATCTGGGCGATGACGCCGGCCAGGATCGCGGTGGCGACCGCCCTCACCCAGACCAGCAGCTCCGAGCCCTCGTCGATGCCGCCGCCGAACCACAGGCCCAGCATGCGCCAGATCTGGTTGGGAACGACCCCGGCAATGAACAGCACCGCCAGCGCGTGCCAGTCGCCGATCGCTTGCGCAAAGCTCATGCGCGCACCTCCCGCCACCAATGCACGCCATAAGCGATCGTCCCGGCGACCACGCCGCTGACGAGGATATCGAGACCGGAGTTCATCTTCGCCGCCAGCGGATAGAGCACGATGCCCAGCACGAGCGCGACGACGTCGGCAACCTCGCGGCTGTTGCGTGCCGTCGAGAACAGGAACGACAGCGGCGTCAGCAGCAGGATCGCCGCGCCAAGCGTCTGCGTCAGGTTGGCGGCGAGGAAATAGCCGACCGTGTTGGCGACGAGGCACACCGAGACGAGGCCGCAGCCAAGCCCGTGGACGAAGGCGATCCGCCGTTCGCGCGGCACCTGCGGCAGGAAGCGGTGGCATTCGACCCACAGCGTCACTGCGGTAAGATGCGCGGCGAAAATCAGCTCGCGCCGCTTGGTCTTCGGTGTGCGCATCAGCGGCAGTACCGAGACCACCATCGGAAACAGGCGGATGGCGCTGACGGTCACCGCGATCGCCGACTGGATGATAGTGGCGCCCGAGCCGAGCGTGGTGATCAGGATGATCTGCGCCGGACCTGCCCAGACGAACAGCGTCGAGCACAGCGCCCAGAGCAGGCTGAAATGGGTGTCGTGGGCGAGCGCACCGATGCCGAGATAGGTCACGAACAGCACGATGGTGAGGATCGTCTGCGTGATCGAGCGCAGTCCCCACGCGAAGGCGCACCAGGGACTTTGCCATTGTGGTGAATCGAGCGGAGGAAGCGCCACGGGAGCTTTGGCTGGTGAGGAATCGTGGCTGCATAACGGGCGATCGAGTACCTTGCGTCAAGGAAGCCGGCGGCGGGGCTGGCATGCGTGACACACCCACCGCGGTCATTCCGGGGCGCGACGAAGTCGCGAGCCCGGAATCCATTGGGCCACAGAGACTGCCGTGCGATGGATTCCGGGCTCGCGCCGAAGAGGGCGCGCCCCGGAATGACCAGCAGAGAGAGAGACACCCCTACCCCGCCACACCCCTGTTCTTCAGGACGAAGCAGGCGCCGCCCGCCTTGCGGATGCGGTTGCACAGATCATCGGCCTCGGCGCGCGTGTCCGCGCCGACGCGGACCTGGTAGAACGCGCGTGTGCCGCGGCTGCGCATCACCGAGCTTAGCAGGCTCGGGTCACGCTCGCCGATCAGGGAGCTTAGTTTCGTGACGGCCCGGGAATACATCGCCAGCGCCTTGTTGCGGTCGAAGCCGGCCGCGAGCTGGACGCCCCAGATCTTTGCCGCGGCAAGCTCGACATGCTGCTCGAGCTCGGCGACGAACGGGTTGGGAGCACGCTTGAGCAACGCCATCAGGTCACGGCAGCTCGTCGGCGGCGAGCTCGGCGGCCCCTTGCCGGTGCTCCCCGCCTTGGCCCAGGCATCGACGCTGGTGCCGGTGATCGCATAGACGTAGTTGCGGGTCTGCTCCGGCATTGGCCCGGTGCCGGCGAGCCATTCCTGCACGCGCCGGGGGCCGGCATTGTAGGCGGCCGCGGCAAGGCCGAGATTGCCGAACTGGTTGCGCAGCTCGTTGAGGAATTCGGCCGACTTCGGCAAGGCCTGCACCGGATTGAAGGGATCGAGCAGTCCGCGCTCGCTGGCGGTGCCCGGCATGAACTGCGCGATCCCCTGCGCATGATCGCCGCTGCGCGTCATGGGCCCGACCGCATTGGCCTGGAAGCGGCTCTCCTGCCAGATCACCCGCGCGAAGAATTCCAGCGGCAGGTCATTGTCGCGCGCGGCCGCCTCCACAATCAGGCAGATCGACTCCCGCGTGTCGCTCTCGCGGGCCTCTTTCGCCTTCTCCGCGGGCCGCTCGGGTTCCTCGGCCTTCGCAGGCGCGTCGGCGGGCGGCGCCTCCTCCGCGAGCGCCGGCCACAGCAGGAGGGCCTGGCACAGGACAGCGATGACCCGAGCTATTCGCATGATATGACGCTATCGGACAAATCGGACCTTGACTTGGAACCAGAGCCAACTAGCAACGGACGGCATTATCAACACGGGTCGAGCCTGATGGTGACAATCTTTTTTGATCTCGACGGCACGCTGACAAACCCGAAGCCCGGGATCACCCGCTCGATCCAATATGCGCTGGAACGGCTCGGCGTTCCGGTGCCGAGCGAGGACGAGCTGACCTGGTGCATCGGCCCACCGCTGCTTGCCAGTCTTCGAAAGCTCACCGGAGCCGATGAGCTCGCCGACCGCGCACTGCTGCTCTATCGCGAGCGCTTCAGCGATATCGGCCTGTTCGAGAACGAGGCTTACAGCGGAATTGCGAACACATTGTCGTCGCTCGCAGCGACACGTCAGCGCATGTTCGTGGCGACCAGCAAGCCCGCCGTCTACGCCACCCGGATCGTCGATCATTTCGGCCTGAACCCGTATTTCGAACGCGTGTTCGGCTCCGAGCTCGACGGCACGCACGTCGACAAGCGCGACCTGCTCCGCTATGCGCTCGACGAGGCCAAGGTCGATGCGAGCAGCGCGATCATGATCGGCGACCGCAGCCACGACGTGGTCGGCGCCCGCACCAACGGCATGACCGCCATCGGCGTGCTCTACGGCTATGGCAGCGAAGCCGAGCTACGCGATGCCGGCGCGCACCACATCTGCGCGGCGCATCCCGAGTTGCTCGGCCATTGCACGACCTAGTCGATCAGGCTCCGACGGTCTCCACCGCTGCCAGCATGCCCGTCTTTGGATGACAGTTCAGATATTCGAAGAACTGCTCGTCGGCGGCTGCCACCGTCACCTCGTGATAGAGCCGCAGCTTGGCTGACGGCCCGAGCGTCGAGAGATATTGCATAGCCGCGCCGAAGATCTTGACGTGGGTCGGATGCGACTCCGCCCAGCGTTCGAGCGAGGCGAGGCTCTTCCACCAGCTCTGGCCGTAGGACTTCTCGCTGACGCTGCCGTCGGCCGCAAGCACCTGCATGTACCGGTTGGCGTAGCAGCCGATGGTAAGGCCGTCATCGCGCAGAAAGTCCATGCCCTCGCGCAGCACCGGTTCGACGTCGTCGAGATAGAGCTTGCGCTCGGACGCTGCGGTATCGCTCCAGTCCTGCCCGGAGCGGATCAGGCAGAGATTGTCATGAGCCACGACGCGCAGCCGCGCGCCGTCGTGGATCAGCTCAGGCGCGCCACCAGGCACCATCGCATCCGTCTGTGACAGCGGGAGACGATCGCGCATGCCGCCCCAGTAAGCGTGCTCCTGCACCTCGCCGCTCATGCCTTCCGCGGCGACGGCGATACCTTCGGGCCGATCGGGTGATGAGAACAGCGTCTCGTGACGGGCGACACTGGGACGCAGCACCTCGATGAAGGTACCGACGCCTTCGCGCTTCCGGCCGGTCCACATCTCGCGCGCCCGAGCGAACCAGGCATCAAAGCGTGCGAGATCGTCCCAATAAGCGACCGTGACAACATTTTCGCAGGCGCACTGATCGACATAGCGCGCCCGGTCCCAATGCGACGGACCGCCATCCATTGCGAACAGCCCTGCGATTTCCTTCAACGCGTCCATTGCTGCCGCCGGTGCCGCACCGCCATACTGGACACCGAAATAAGCCATCACGACGCGGCTGACCGCAGGCTTGTAGCGTGCGACGAAGGATGGATAGGGCGGCTGATAATCGTCGGGCACGCGCTTGTGGCGCGTGCGTGGAGTTTCGAGATGCGCAGGGACTGCGGATTCCATGAAGCCCTCCCCTCGTAGCGATCAGCTGGCCGCCGCCGCAATGTCCATGGGCTCGACAGCATCGACCGGCAGCGCGAACTGCTCGACCCGCTGGTACCGCTTCTTGTTGAGCAGCAGCCGTGTGACGTCAGGCCGCGAATAATGTCCGGCGGGATCGGCGGCATTCTTGGCAACGCCAATGGCGCCGAGATCGATCTCTGCGATCAGCAGGCCCTCCTGATCGGGCGCCAGCTTCTCCCCGATCTGACTGCCGTCGGGGCCGTAGATGGCCGCAAAGCCGCCACCCACATGCAGCAGCGCATTCTTGTCCGGTCGGTCGCAGAGCTCGTCGATCATGGCCTGCGAGACGGTGGCGCAAGGGGCGAGCACGAAGCAGGAGCCTTCCACCGCATAGACGCGCGACGCCGCGTTGTTGACCTCCGCCCCTAACGCCGGCGCGAAGGGATCGTAGAGCGAGAAGCTCGGCCAGGCCGCGACATGGACCTGCTCGTTCTGGGCGTACATCGCGTATTTCGACAGCGGCTGAAGATGCTCCCAGCAGCACAGCGCGCCGAGCCGGCCGATGTCGGGCCGCGCATGCACGGCGAGATCGCTGCCGTCGCCCTCGCCGTAGACCGTGCGCTCGGCATGGGTCGGCCGCAGCTTGCGGCGCTTTGCGATGGTCTCGCCATCGGGGCCAATCAACCATTGCGCGAGGTAAAGGCTGCCGCCGTCGCGCTCGGACAGGCCGACCACGGCGGTGAGCTTTGCCTTGCGAACGGCCTCGCGCAGGCGCTCGGCCTGCGGGCTGTCATAGGATAGCGAATTGTCGAAATAGCGCTGCACGAAGCCCCGCCCGATCGCCCAGGCAGGGGAGTCCAGCCAGATATGCCAGGGGTAACCGGGGATGAAAGCTTCCGGAAAGGCGATCAGCTTGGCGCCCTTTTCCGCGGCCTCCCCGATCAGCGCGATCGACTTGTCGATCGAGGCGTCGAGGTCGAGCCAGGCCGGCGCCGCCTGAACGACCGCAACCTTGTATTTCGGATGCTCGATGCCCATTCCTGCCTCCATTGCCGGTTGATCCCAAGCCACGTCCGATGCAGTCTATTTGCCCAAGCCGGGCAGCCGGCCGCTCGACCGCGGCGGAACAAAAACTCGACTGGACGCGCTACCGACCGGTACGGGATTTGCCTTCGGTCAGACTGGCTCCCCAGGGCGATTTTGCAGGATGTGAAAGGGAGGCTGTTCAGATGCCAATCCAGTTCACGACGGACGGCAGTCCCGCCTATCGGCGGCTCGCTCTCTGGCAGGACATCGTCTGCGACGTCTTCGTCGGGCTCGACTGCAAGTCGGACCTCGGCAGCGCCTTTCGCGGGTCGGTCACCCAGGCTTCGCTCGGCAAAGCGGTTTGCTCCGAAGTCTGCTCCGACCGCCAGCACGTATTCCGCACGCCGTCGCGCATCGCGCGTTCACACCAGGATTTCGTTCTCGTAGCCCTCGGAAATCGCGGCAACGGTGGCGTCGTACAGGACGGCCGCGAGACCGTGATCCACCCCGGCGAGTTCGCGCTCTACGACACCACGCGCCCGTACGAGCTGAAGTTCAACGACAGTTTCACGCAGACCATTTTCAAGGTACCGCGCGAGATGCTGCAGCGGCGGCTCGGCGGCACCGAGACGCTGACCGCAATGTCATTTGGCGCCGCCGCTCCGCTCGAGCGGCTCGCCTATGATTTCATTGTCCCGCTCTGCCAGAACGCGGATGGTTTGGCTCCGGATACCGCCACAGCGCTGTCGGAGCAGGCAGTTGATCTGCTTGCGATGGCCTTGAGCGAGCGGCTCGGCAAGTCATCGCTGCCGTCCTCGACCCACCGCTCGGCCCTGCTCTACCGATTGAAGGCGCATATCCGCGCGCACCTCGCCGATCCCGATCTCTCGCTCGCTGAAACCGCGGCCGCGCTCGGCATCTCGCCGCGCTATGTCAACGATCTTCTCGCGGACGAGGACACCTCCTTCCAGCGCCATGTCCTCGCCGAGCGCCTCGCCCGATGCCGGCGGGATCTCGCCTCGCCACTGCTCGCCCATCGCCACATCAGCGAGATCGCCTTCGCCTGGGGCTTCAACGACCTCTCGCATTTCGGCCGCGTCTTCCGCGAGCATTTTGGCGCGTCGCCCCGCGACTTCCGGCACAGCCAGTTGCGGCATTGACGCCCCTACGGCGCGAGCGCATCGCTCGGCGATGCGACACGGGCCTTCATCGCCTCGCTCATGGGAAGCCGAAGGTTCTGCCCCTTCGGCGGGATCGGTGCCTCGAACCATTTCGCATAGAGCCGGTCGAACGCGCCTGATGCCATCTGCTCCCTGATCGCGGCATCGACCAGCGCCTTGAACTCCGGATCCTCACGGCGGGTCATCAGCCCGTAATAGGACGGCGCATAGGTCGCCGCCAACATCCTGAATGCCTTGGGGTCGGTCGCGTTCGCGACGAGCCCGGCGATCAGAATGTCGTCCTCGAACCAGGCGGCGGCGCGGCCCGTTCCCAGCATCAGCAACGACTCGGCATGGTCCTTGGCCTGGACGATCGTCACGTTCAGCTTCTGCTCGTCGAGGAGCTGCTTTGCGACCGCAAAATTCAGCGAGCCCTGTGTGATGACGACCGTGCGTCCATCGAGCCCCTTCGGCTCCGTCACCCCTGAGGCGACGGACACGAGCCAGCGCGGCGACGCCACATAGGTCGCGACGGAGAACGAAACCTGCTTCTGACGTTCCGCGGTGTTGGTCGTGCTGCCGCACTCGACGTCGATGGTGCCGTTCTGGAGCAGCGGAATGCGATTGGACGCATTCACCGGGACGTAGTCGATCCCCAGCTCCGGCCGTCGCAGCACGATCCTGATCTTGTCGGCCACCGCGGAGCAGAGATCGAGCGAAAGTCCGGTCGGCTTCTGATCCGATCCAAGATAGGCGAATGGGATCGAAGCCTCCCGATAGCCGAGGGTGATCTTGCCGACCTCTCTGATCTTCTCGAGGGTCGGGCTGGCCGCTTGCGCTGTTGGAACGTCCAACAGCGCAAGCGAAAGTGCGGCAATGGCAAGCGTCGGCGCGTGTCTGCGGATCATGTCGGCCTCCGGACTGTTGATCAAGCGGCGGGATTTCGCGACAATTCGTCGAGGCTCTCCCTCAAGGAGCGGTCCAGGATCTCGACGGCGCGGTCGATCTCCTCGGTCGACACGGTGAGCGGCGGCGCGATGCGCCACACCGATCCGCGCTCGGGGCGACGGCGGATGTTCATGCTCAGCCCATGTTCAAAGCACTTCTTCGTCGTCAGGCCGCCGAGCTGGTGGGCCGCGCGCCGACTGTTGCGGTCGGTGACCAGCTCGACGCCGAGCAGAAGCCCCATGCCCCTGATGTCGCCGATCTGCTCGTATTTCTGCTGAAGTCCCTCGAGCCGGCCGCGCAGATAGGCGCCCATGACATTGGCGCGCTCGACCAGCTTCTCCTGCGAGATCACACGCAGCACCGCGAGCCCGACCTCGGCCAGCAGCGGATCGGAGACGTGGCTGGTGTAATAGGTGAAGTGATCCTCGTGCAGCTTGCTCTCGATCGCTTCGGTGGTCGAGACCGCTGCGAGCGGAAGGCCCCCACCGAGCGTCTTCGACATGGTCATGATGTCGGGGACGACGCCGAAATATTCCGATCCCGTCTTCTTGCCGACGCGCCCGAACGCCGTCTGGGCCTCGTCGAAGATCAGCAGCATACCGCGCTCGTCGGCGGCCTTGCGCAGCGCCTCCATGAAGGCCTTCGGCGGCACCAGCACGCCGCCGGCGCTGATCACGGGCTCGGCGATGATCGCCGCGCCCCGCCCGCTCGACTGCATGTCGAACATTTTCAGCGCCAGCTCGAGATTGGCGAGCGCGGATGCTTCCTCACTCCCCTTGTCGATGTAGGGACGATAGGCATTCGGCTCGGGGATGACGAACACTCCGGGCGGCGGCACGCCATAGCCCTTGCGGTCGCTCGCCATCGAGACCGAGGCGGCGCCGCCGGTGATGCCGTGCCAGGAGCCGCCGAGGACAAGCACCTCATAGCCGCCGGTGTACATCTTGGCCATCCGGAGCGCGACTTCCGTCGCCTCCGAGCCGGTGTTGATGAAGATCGAGCGTTTGAGATCGCCGGGCAGCCAATCCGTCGCCAGCACCTGGGCGAGCTCGGCCACGACTTCGGGGATCATCCCGCTGAAGAGATGAAACGCCTTCTTCCCGGCCCGCTCCACCGCCGCGACAATGGCAGGGTGGTTGTGGCCGATCGTCGCGCACATCTGCCCCGAGGTGAAATCGAGATAGTCGCGCCCGTCGCTGTCGGTGACGATGGTCCCCTTCGCGGTCGTGAAAAGGTTCGGGAACACGTCTCCGCCGTACCGCACCAGAAATTCGTCGGCGGCTCGTTTCAGCGCTGAAGTCATGGCGTCTCCTTAAGCAAGCGGCATCTGCCGCGCGGGCACGGAGCGGCGATGCGGAGTCCGCTCACCGGTCTCGGGTCAGGTTGTGGGCACGAAGCTGTTGCGTCGGGGCGTTCGCGGTACGAAACTTGCCAGTGCAACGGAGAAATTCGTAACCGGGCAGACATGATGGGCGCCAGTTCAAAAAACTCAGCAGCCGATGAAGCAAGCTCAACGGGGCGGCCGCGCATGCCGCCGCTGAAGGCGCTGTCGGCGTTCGAAGCCGCTTCCCGCCACGGCAGCTTCAGCCGCGCTGCCGAGGAGCTCGGGGTCACGCCTTCCGCGATCAGCCATCACATCCAGAACCTCGAGGATTTTCTCGGCGTGCGCGTTTTCTCGCGGCACGCCGGCCGTGCTGTGCTCACCAATGCCGGCCGCCTCTATGCCGGCGAGATCGAGCGCGCGTTCGGCACGATCATGGGTGCGACGCGGCTGGTGGCGCCGCAATCGCAGCGCGATCATTTGTTCATCGCCAGCGGACCGAGCTTTGCCGCCAAATGGCTACAACCGCGGATCGGCAATTTCATCGGCCAGCATCCGGAGATCGGGATCAGGCTGTCGACCATCGCCGATTTGCGCGATCTCGAGACCATCCGCTTCGACCTCGCGATCGCCTATGGGCGCCCACCGGTCGTGAACGACAGGCAGATTGAGCCGCTCCTCGCCGAGCGCCTGCGCCCGCTTTGCAGCCCGCGGCTGATCGAGCAGCTCGACCTGCGCGAGCCCGGCGATCTCGCCCGCGCCACGCTGATCCATTCCTCGAACGCGCTGACCTGGACCGATTATCTGCGCAAGGTCACAGGCGCGAGCATCAAGGCGCGTCACGAATTGTGGTTCGACCGCTCCACCATGGCGATCGATGCAGCCGTCGAGGGTCTTGGCGTCGTGCTGGAGAGCGAAATCCTCGCCGCCGAGGAGCTGGACAAGGGCACGCTCGTCGTACCGTTCCGCCAACCCGAATTCGAAGTGGAGGCGGTCTCCTACTATCTGGTGCGCTCGGCTGAGGCGAAAGGACGTAGCCATGTCAGCGCATTCGAGGCTTGGCTGCGCGCGAAGATCTCGGCTGCAAACTTGCAGACCACGAGCGTGGCCTAGCAAAATGCGGACTACCCGAGCAGAGCCGCCATGTGAGCGCGTGATAGGACAAGGCACCCGCTTGCGCTAAACTCGGCACCAAGGCCGCACCGATCAACGAGCGGCCAGCCGAGGAGCAGATCGATGGAATACCGACGCTTGGGCCGGTCCGGCCTCATGGTGCCTGCTTTGAGCCTGGGAACGGGCACGTTCGGCGGCGTCGGCCGCCTCGCCGCATGGGGCACGACGGATGCGACTGAAGCGCGGCGTCTTCTGGACATCTGCCTCGACGCCGGCGTGTCGATGTTGGACACCGCGAATGTCTATTCGCTCGGCGAATCCGAGCGGGTGCTCGGGCAAGCCATCAAGGGGCGCCGCGACAAGGTCCTGATCTCGACCAAGGCGACGTTCCGCTTCGGCGACGGCCCGAACGACATCGGCTCATCGCGCCAAAATCTGCTTGAGGCGATCGACGGTTCGCTGAGCCGGCTCGGCACCGATTATATCGACCTGTTCCAGCTCCACGGCTTCGACGCCTTCACTCCGCCCGAAGAGGTGCTATCGACTCTCGACGTGCTCGTGCGCGCGGGCAAGATCCGCTACGTCGGCGTCTCGAATTTCTCGGGCTGGCACCTGATGAAGTCGCTCGGCGTAGCCGACAAGCACGGCTTTCCGCGTTACGTCGCCAACCAGACCTACTATTCACTGATCGGGCGCGACTACGAATGGGAGTTGATGCCGCTCGGCCTCGACCAGGGGCTGGGCGCCGTGGTCTGGTCTCCACTCGGATGGGGGCGCCTCACCGGAAAGATCCGCCGCGGTCAGCCGAAACCGGAAGTCAGCCGCCTGCCCAAGACGGCCGAGTTCGGACCGCCCGTGTCGGACGAGCATGTCTACCGCGTCGTCGATGCCATCGACGAGATCGCGAAGGAGACCGGCAAGAGCGTCTCGCAGATCGCGCTGAACTGGCTGCTGCAGCGTCCGACGGTCTCGACGCTGATCATCGGCGCACGCAACGAGACCCAGCTGCGCGAGAATCTCGGCGCGGTCGGCTGGTCCTTGACCAAGGACCAGGTCGCAAAGCTCGATGCCGCGAGCACGGTGACGCTGCCCTACCCCTATTGGCACCAGCGCGTGACCTTCAGCGACCGCAATCCGCCGGCGGTGTAGGACAGTCGCATCAAGCACGCTTGGTAAGGCGACGGCGCGCTGGCAGTGCGGTTCCGGAACTATCGCGGCCCTGCCCTGTTGGCGCAAGACTCGGCCCGTGGCCGAGTCCGATTCGCCAACGATACGCCGCTCACGATGTCGACAGTCACCATCGAGCATGCCGACGGCCTGCCGCAGCCGCAACGCAACCAGGCGGTGCTGACCATTGCGCTCGGCATCGTCATGGCGGTGGTCGACAGCGCCATCGCCAATGTGGCGCTGCCGACGATCGCAGCCGACCTCGACGCGAGCCCGGCCTTCTCGATCTGGATCGTCAACGGCTACCAGCTCGCGATCACGATCTCGCTGCTGCCGCTGGCTTCGCTCGGCGAGATCGTCGGCTATCGCCGCGTCTACCTGGTCGGGCTGGCGCTGTTCACGGTGGCCTCCGCTTTCTGCGCGCTGGCCCACACGCTGCCGCAGCTGACGATCGCGCGCATCCTCCAGGGCTTTGGCGCGGCCGGCATCATGAGCGTCAACGCGGCGCTGGTACGTTTCACCTATCCGCGCAGCCTGCTCGGCCGCGGCATCGGCCTCAACGCTCTCGTCGTCGCCTTCTCGGCCGCGATCGGCCCGACGCTCGCCGCCGGCATCCTCGCGGTCGGAAGCTGGCCCTGGCTGTTCGCGATCAACGTGCCGCTCGGCGCGGTGACGCTGGTGCTGGGCCTGCGCAGCCTGCCGCACACCAAGCCTGCGAGCCGCTCGTTCGACTGGCAAAGTGCAGGTCTGTCGGCGATCACCTTCGGCGTCGGCATCGCTGCGGTGGACAGTGTCGGTCATGGCGGGGCCGCGATCACCTGCCTCGTGCAGTTCGCCGTCGCGATCGTTGCCGGTGCGCTGCTGATCTATCGCGAGACTCACATGACCTCGCCGCTCTTGCCGATCGACCTGCTGCGCATCCCCGTGTTCGCGCTGTCGATTGCGACCTCGATCGCATCGTTCTGCGGGCAGATGCTGGCCTTCGTCGCGATCCCCTTCTATCTCCAGAGCCGCTTCGGCTATTCCGCCGTGCATATGGGCCTGTTGATCACGCCATGGCCGATCGCGCTGGCGTTTGCAGCCCCCCTCGCAGGCCGCCTGGTCGAGCATTATCCGGCCGGCCTGCTCGGCGGTATTGGGCTCACGCTGTTCGCCTGCGGCCTTGCCGCGCTGGCCTTCCTGCCGGCGACGCCAACGCCGCTCGACGTGATCTGGCGGATGGCGCTCGCCGGCGCCGGCTTCGGCCTGTTCCAGCCCCCCAATAACCGCACCATGATCGCAGCCGCGCCGCGCGAGCGCGCCGGCGGCGCCAGCGGCATGCTGGGGACGGCGCGCCTCCTCGGCCAGACCACCGGAGCGGCGCTGGTGGCGCTGTTGCTCGGCCGCTATCCACTCGACGGAACCAGGCTGGCACTGCTCGCGGGCGTCGGTTTTGCGCTCTGCGGTGCGATGCTGAGCATGCTGCGGCTTTCCCCGGCCGGCGCGCGCGGTGCCGAGCAGGTCCGCGTGCAGGACGATCAGCGCCTGCGCGGGGATTAGCACCCGGGTTCGCGCATTGTCGTGCACAACCTTTGCGTGGCTTAACTATTCAGCGCAATAGCCTATTGCCCTCCCGCTCCGGTTGCGCATAGTGGCGGTGGGACAAGGGGCATTTCATGCGTTCATTGGGAATTGTGGCGCTCAGCGTCATGCTGGGCGGCTGCGCGTCGGTCACGCGCGGCACGACGGAGAATATCAGCATTTCATCAACACCTTCAGGCGTGGAAGCCGTCGTCAGCGGAATGGACGTTCCGACCACCTGCACGACGCCTTGCTCGGTGGTCGTCAAGCGGAACGCCGACATCTCGATCACCTTCCAGAAGGAAGGCTATGAGCCGCAAATCGTTCCGCTCAGCCGGGACGTCCAAACGGGCGGCGCCGCGGGTTTCGCCGGCAATCTCCTGCTGGGCGGTGTCATCGGCATGGGCGTCGACGCAGCGACCGGAGCCGCGACCGATCACAAGCCGAACCCGGTCATCGTGACGATGCAGCCGGCGGCCCCTCCCCGCAGCGCACGGCCGCCCACGCCCCGGAAGCCGCGAGCACCTGCGCCGCCTCCGCCCGACACCGGCACCTAAAGTTAAAGTGCGATGCGATTGGGATCAATCGTCATCGCGCTTCAGGTTATTGTTCGAGCATGATCTTTTCGGAAAACCGCTACACACTTTTCTGGATCATGCTCTAACCCGGTAACTACCAAGCAGCAAAAAGGCCGGCTTCGCAGCCGGCCTTTTCGATTTCATCCGATCAGACCTTGACCAGCGGGCCCTTCGAGGTCGGCCCCTTCGAGCCGCCGGGGCCGCCCGGCTTGGACTTGCCCGGCGGACGCTTGCGGGCGCCGGGCAGCTTCTCCTGCTTCGGCGTGACCGGACCCTCGACGAACTCGAAGCCGATCTTCTCCTTGGTCTCGTCGGTCTCGTCTTTGACGAGCACGACGCGAACGTGGCCGCCGCCCTTCAGCTTGCCGAACAGCACTTCGTCGGCCAGCGGCTTCTTGATGTGCTCCTGGATCACGCGAGCCATGGGACGCGCGCCCATCTGCTCGTCGTAGCCATGCTGGACCAGCCAGGCCTTGGCCGGCTCGGACAGCTCGATGGTGACGTCGCGGTCGCCGAGCTGCGCCTCGAGCTGAAGCACGAACTTCTCGACCACGGTGCCGATCACCTCGACGCTGAGATGGCCGAACGAGACGATGGCATCGAGACGGTTGCGGAATTCCGGCGCGAATTGGCGGTTGATCGCCTCGTGGTCGTCGCCTTCCCGCTTCGAGCGCGTGAAGCCGAACGCCTGCTTGGCGAGATCCGAAGCGCCCGCGTTCGTGGTCATGATCAGGATCACGTTACGGAAGTTGACCTGCTTGCCGTTGTGGTCGGTGAGCCGGCCGTGGTCCATGATCTGGAGCAGCACGTTGTAGAGGTCGGGATGCGCCTTCTCGATTT
The DNA here is from genome assembly GCF_028128865.1 of Bradyrhizobium sp. CCBAU 11357. Lineage (NCBI taxonomy): Bacteria > Pseudomonadati > Pseudomonadota > Alphaproteobacteria > Hyphomicrobiales > Nitrobacteraceae > Bradyrhizobium > Bradyrhizobium sp. CCBAU 11357. The sequence continues at coordinate 273,969 of NZ_LBJW01000016.1, forward strand.
CGTCGAGCAGCACCACGCAATGCGGATGCTGGTCGACGCCGTCGGTGAGCAGGCCGCCCTGGTCGAAGCCGACATAGCCGGGAGGCGCGCCGATCAGACGCGACACGGTGTGCCGCTCCATGTATTCGGACATGTCGAAGCGCAACAGCTCGACGCCGAGCGACGCCGCGAGCTGCTTGGCAACTTCGGTCTTGCCGACGCCGGTCGGCCCCGAGAACAGGTAGCAGCCGATCGGCTTCTCCGGCTCGCGCAGGCCCGCACGTGCGAGCTTGATCGAGGCGGCAAGCGATTCAATCGCCTTGTCCTGGCCGAACACCGTGCGCTTCAGGGTCTGCTCGAGATGCTTGAGCACCTCGGCGTCGTCCTTCGACACGCTCTTCGGCGGGATCCGCGCCATCGAGGCGATCGTGGTCTCGATCTCCTTGATGCCGATGGTCTTCTTGCGCTTGTTCTCGGCGACCAGCATCTGCGCCGCGCCGGACTCGTCGATCACGTCGATTGCCTTGTCCGGCAGCTTGCGGTCGTGGATGTAGCGCGAGGAGAGCTGCACCGCAGCCTCGATCGCCTCATTGGTGTACTTCAGCCGGTGATAGTCCTCGAAATACGGCTTGAGGCCCTTGAGGATCGCGATGGCGTCCTCGACCGTCGGCTCGTTGATGTCGATCTTCTGGAAGCGCCGCACCAGCGCGCGGTCCTTCTCGAAGTGCTGACGGTATTCCTTGTAGGTGGTCGAGCCCATGCAGCGGATCGTGCCCGAGGCGAGCGCCGGCTTGAGCAGGTTCGAGGCATCCATCGCCCCGCCCGACGTCGCGCCCGCACCGATCACGGTGTGGATCTCGTCGATGAACAGGATCGCGTTGGGATGCGCCTCGAGCTCCTTGAGCACCTGCTTCAGGCGCTCCTCGAAGTCGCCACGATAGCGCGTGCCGGCAAGCAGCGTGCCCATGTCCAGCGAGAACACGGTCGCGGCCGCCAGCACCTCCGGCACCTCGCTGTCGACGATGCGCTTGGCGAGGCCTTCGGCGATCGCGGTCTTGCCGACGCCGGCTTCACCGACGAACAGCGGATTGTTCTTCTGCCGGCGGCACAGCACCTGGATCGCGCGGTTGATTTCGGAATTGCGTCCGATCACCGGGTCGATCTTGCCGTCGCGCGCCTTCTTGTTGAGGTTGACGCAATAGGTCTCGAGGGCCTCGCCCTTCTTCTTGGCGTCCTCGTTGCCCTTGGTCTCGGTCTCCTCGTCGACGCCGCGCACGGGCCGCGCCTCCGAGACGCCCGGCCGCTTGGCAATGCCGTGGCTGATGTAGTTGACCGCGTCGTAGCGCGTCATGTCCTGCTCCTGCAGGAAATAGGCGGCATGACTCTCGCGTTCGGCGAAGATCGCGATCAGCACGTTGGCACCGGTCACCTCTTCGCGACCGGACGACTGAACGTGGATCACCGCGCGCTGAATCACGCGCTGGAAACCGGCGGTCGGCTTGGCATCGTCGGCGCCATCCGTCACCAGGTTTTCGAATTCGGTCTCAAGGTAGTTGACGAGGCTCGTACGGAGCTTGTCGAGATCGACGCTACAGGCGCGCATGACGGCGGCTGCATCGGAGTCGTCGATCAAGGAGAGCAAGAGATGCTCGAGCGTCGCGTATTGGTGATGACGCTCGTTTGCGATCGCCAGCGCACGATGCAGGGATTGTTCAAGGCTTTGGGAAAAAGTCGGCATTCGCGTCCTCTATGGCCCCCACCATCATGATCGCCATCGCCCGGTCAGGCAACAACAACCTTTGTCACATATAGTTATACAAGATCGCGGCGAAAGACCGGTTCCGCGACTCGGCAGCTAGCCACCTGGGCTATTTTCAATGCAAAACCCGTTCCGATTTGGGCGGGATCGGCGCCAGCGCAGAATTCCGTAGTTTTGCCGGCTGCGACCGCCATCGCGCGCAGCCGTCACGCGACAATCACACCGCGGCTTGCACGAGCGCCGCCTTCAAACGCACCGCTGGCCGGCTTACTTCTTTTCCATCACGCATTGCAGCGGGTGCTGGTGCTTGCGGGCGAAATCCATCACCTGCGTCACCTTGGTCTCGGCGATCTCGTAGGTGAACACGCCGCACTCCCCGATGCCATGATGATGGACGTGCAGCATGATCTTGGTTGCGGCCTCGACGTCCTTGTTGAAGAACTTCTCCAGCACGTGAACGACGAACTCCATCGGCGTGTAGTCGTCGTTCAGGATCAGCACACGGTACAGGTTCGGCCGCTTGGTCTTCGGCTTGACCTTGGTGATGACCGACGTGCTCGGACCCGAGGGAGTGCCCGGACGGTTGTCGTCATTGCTCATACGAGGCGCGTCGGCGGCGGCTGGCGCGGACAGATCAAGGCTGGAAGTCAATTGCAGCATGGCACAGGCGTTCAAATTCCCCACGGAAGCGAATGGCGGTCACCGCGCGACCCCGCCCTTCGGAGCCTGGCGCAGGCGCGCAGCCTTGGATCGCCGCTCCCGACAAATCCGGTTCAGGCCGGATCGCTCGCCAGCAATATGGCCCTGCCCCCGGCCGGCCGCAAGCACGCGGGGGTCCGGCCCATGCGGTCGCAGCAGTCCCGATTCCCGGTCCGGGCGATCCTGTTCAGGTTAATCAATCCGGAGCGATTTGACAAAAATTTCCGCCGGGCACGTTTAGAAGGTGTTGACCAGGAACCCGGCCGTTCCCCGGCTGCGACGGTTTTCCGCAAAACGCTCCGTTTTTCTACGGTCCAATTTACCTGCCATTCAATGGCATGGCGCGAAATCGGGCAAAACACAGATTTCGGGGATCGTCATGTCTGGTCTGCCCCTCGTCAGCCGCCTTGGTCGACAACTCGCCCGTTTTACAGCGGCCGAGCAAGGCAATATCGCCGTGATCTTCGCGATTGCGCTCGTTCCGGTGCTGAGCTTTGTTGGCGCGGCGATCGACTACAGCCGCGCCGCCCAGGCGCGCACCGCGATGCAGTCAGCCCTCGATTCCACTGCGCTGATGCTTTCCAGGGACCTGTCGGCCGGCACCATCTCGACGTCACAGATCTCCACCAAAGCGCAAACCTATTTCAACGCCCTGTTCACGGACACCAAGACCCTGCCGTCGGTTAGCGTCGGCGCCACCTATAACTCGAGCACCAACATCGGCTCGACGATCCAGCTGACCGGAACCGGCACCTACACGACCAGCTTCATGAAGATCGCCGGCTTCCCGACGCTCGACGTCGGCACCTCATCCACCAGCGCCTGGGGCCTGACGCGCATGCGCGTGGCCTTGGTGCTCGACGTCACGGGATCGATGGCAGCCGACGGCAAGATGCCGGCCATGCAGACGGCTGCGAAGAACCTGGTCGATCAACTCAGCGCGCTCGCGAAGACCAACGGCGACGTCTACATCTCGATCGTGCCGTTTTCCAAGGACGTCAACGTGGGCAGCAGCAACTATGACAAGTCCTGGATCGACTGGAGCGACTGGGAAGCGGTGAATGGCAGCTGCAGCGACAATTCGTACAAACAACAGTCAAGCTGCGTGAGTGCCGGCAAGACCTGGACGCCGAAGAACCACAACAAATGGACCGGCTGCATCACTGATCGCGACCAGGACTACGATACCAAGAACACGACTCCGGTGAGCAGCAATTCCGCGACGCTTTTCCCGGCCGAGCAATATTCCTACTGCAACTCCAGCAATTCGGCATACATCCAGCCGATCATGCCGCTCAGCTACGATTGGACCGCGCTCAAGTCTCTGATCGACGATCTGGTTCCGACCGGCAACACCAACCAGGGCATCGGCCTTGCCTGGGGCTGGATGACGCTGTCGATGGGCGAGCCCATGAATGCCCCGGCCAAGGACACGAACTACACCTACAAGGACGCGATCGTCCTGCTCTCCGACGGTCTCAATACGCAGAACCGCTGGTACAGCGGTGCTTCTCAGATCGACGCCCGACAGAAAATCCTTTGCGACAACGCCAAGGCCCAGCCCAACAACATTACGATCTATACGGTGCAGGTGAACACCGGCAGCGATCCGACCTCGAGCGTGCTGCAATACTGTGCCAGCGGCAGCGACAAGTTCTATCTGGTCACCTCGGCAAGCCAGACCGTATCGGTGTTCAAGGATATCGGCACGTCACTGTCGAAGCTGCGCGTCGCACGCTGACGGGTCCCATCGCTCACAACAAAAAGCCCGGCTGTTGAGCCGGGCTTTTCGATTCCAGGATGTCTCGAGACGTTACTGAGCGGCCGGGGTGAACTTCGACACGATGGTCTCGACCGGCTTGAACGCCTGCTTGGCGAGGTCGCTGTAGAGGCCGGCGATCTTCTGCGATTCCGCAACGAAGGTTTCGTAGGCGGAACGGGCAAAATCGGTCTGCGCTTCCATCGCCTTGTCCAGCGACTTCACGCCGGAAAGCTTCTCGACGAAGGACTTGGTGTCTTCGAACGACTTCTTCGTGTAGTCGCCATAGGCGCTGGCGATCGCCTGGATGCCATGCTGCACCGAGGTCGCGGAGGCAACGCACTGCTCGAACTGCTCTTTCCCGTAGTTCTGGAAGTCTTCAACCTTGAACATTTCGGAATCCTTTTCCCTGGCTCGCGTCGGGAAGCCCCGGCTCCCTGACTCCGCCCAAAATTAGTGCAACGCACAAAAAAGTCAAGAATCTTGTGCGTCGCACAAAACCCGGCGCAAATTGCAGAGATTCCCGGGGTTTCCCGCAAGGGTTCCTTAAGCTTTTGGAAACCGGCCCACCCTACCTTGATTCCCTGGACGTGTTCACTTCCGCGAGCGGCCAAAAGCCGTTTGAGAACATCACCTTAGCCAGAACAGCGGCTCGGGTCCAACGTCCCCCGCGGCGAACACCAGCGGAGGGACAGCCTGAGCAGGTAATGATCCCGGGTCCGTTGGGCACAATTTCGCCTCACGAGCCGGTGATCAAGTCAGAAACGGGGACGGGGTTCCATGCTTCGTAAAAACTTGTCTTCCTCGCGCTTGGCGCGGGTTGGCGTTTTCGGGCTTCTTACGGTCACCACCGCAGTCATCTTCACCACCGACGCAGCCGAGGCGCGGCGCCATCGTCGACACTATGCGCACCACCGGGTGCAGCGCGATGTGTCCGAGAGCTCCAGCCCGAAATTCGCGTCCATCATCGTCGACGGCAATTCCGGCGCGGTGCTCCAGGCGACAAGCCCTGACGGAATCCGCCATCCGGCCTCGTTGACCAAGATCATGACGCTCTATCTGCTGTTCGAGCGTCTCGAATCCGGCAGGATGAAGCTCGACACCGAGATGCCGGTGTCCAAGCACGCCGCCGACCAGGATCCGACCAAGCTTAATCTGCGCGCCGGCCAGACCATTCGCGTCGAGGACGCAATCAAAGGCCTCGTCACCCGCTCTGCCAACGACGCAGCCGTGGTGATCGCAGAAGCGATCGCCGGCAACGAGGACGACTTCGCCCAGATGATGACGCGCAAGGCGCGCTCGCTCGGCATGTCCAAGACGGTCTACCGCAACGCCAACGGCCTCCCCAACGACGAGCAGGTCACGACCGCGCGCGACCAGGCCACGCTGGGTCGCGCCATTCAGGAGCGCTTCCCCCGCTACTATCGCTATTTCGCGACCTCGACGTTCAATTGGCGCGGACAGTCGATCCGCAACCACAATCACCTGCTCGGCAGCGTCGAGGGCGTGGACGGCATCAAGACCGGCTACACCCGCGCCTCCGGCTTCAACCTCGTCAGCTCGATGCGGCGCGGCAACCGCCACCTGATCGGCGTCGTGCTCGGCGGCCGCAGCGGCGGCTCGCGCGACGCCATCATGCGCAACCTGCTCGCGGAGAACCTCGAAAAGGGCGCGACCGTCCGCACCGTCGTCGCAGTCACGGAGCGCAACGGCGCTGAAGCCAACACCGATGTCGCCGATGCCTCGGACACCCCGGCGCGTCCCGCCCCGCAGGTCCAGGCCGCTGCGGCCCCTGCTCCCGAACCTGCCCCCTCGCGCCTCGCCGCGCGCCTGTCGACGCTGGCCGCAGCGACTGCGGCGATGCCGCCCGCTCAGCCCAAACCCGAAGTTCGGCCGACGGAGTCCAAGGTGGAGCCGGCGCCGCTCACCAATGGCGTGATCTCGAGCCAGCCGCTCTCCATCATCCCCGGCTCGTCCGAGCCGATGAAGCCGGTTCGGGTCAAGACGGTTCAGGTCAAGGCCGGCGCCGTGAAGGTCGCCTCCGCGGCTCCGGCTCAGGTCGTTGCGCCGCCGGTCACCAGCACCGTTCCGCCTCGTTCCGACGTCGCGGAAACCTCCGGCGCCGTCGTCGCCAGGGCAGATCTCATCAACAAGCCGGAGGCGGTGAGCCAGCCGGAAGCGCCGAAGGCCGAGATGGCCCGCACCGAACTGCCGCGTCAGCCGGCCGGCTTCGGCACCGGTAACGGCATTCTCGGCGTGCTCCCGGCCGCAACCGCTGCCGCGCCCGCTCCCGCCGCTCCGAAGCTCGCGTCCGCCGACCCGGCGCCGCAGCCGATGCAGATGAGCGCGACCACGAAGCCCGCCGTCACCCACAGCGGCTGGATCGTCCAGGTCGGCGCGCTCGAGAGCGAGAACGAAGCTCAGCAGCGCATCGACGCGGCCCGCAACTCGGCCCGCGGCCTGCTCAGCAAGGCTGACCCGTTCACCGAGCCCGTCGTCGCCAAGGACAATCGCAAGCTCTACCGCGCCCGCTTCGCCGGGCTCGAGCGCGACCAGGCCGAAGCCGTCTGCCGCACCTTGAAGCGCGCCGAGATCTCCTGCATCACCGTTCGCAACTGATCTCCTTCTCCGCTCCAAATCAAAATGCCCGCGCCTCGCGCGGGCATTTTCGTTTTTGGCGAGGCGGTAACGCCGAGGCTGTTCAGGATAAGGCTGTTCCACGACAACCTCTCGTCAAGGATTTACGGTTAAAACTTTGCTCAAGGGATCGACCACGCCGACAATGGCGGGCGACGGCAGACAGAGCAAACGGAGCTCACGCGGTACGGGCGTTTGTAGCGTAGTGCCGGAGTTAGCCGTTATGCGTGCGAAGCAGAATATCCTTGGCCTCGTTTACCCGGGCAGCGAGATACGTCGAGCCCCCCTGGTCGGGATGGAGTTTCTTCATCAGGGACTTGTGGGCCCGGCTGATGTCGTCGCGCCCCGCTCCCGGCTGCAAGCCAAGGATCTGATAGGCTTCCTCCGCCGTCATTTTGCCGCTCGCCGCCGTGCGGCGCTGCCGCCCTGCCGCATCGCCCTGCGCGTTCTGACGCCAAGCGGGAAACCGGCGGTCCAGATAGCTTTCAAGTAAGGCCACGCTCTCGGCGTCGAACGTCGGGACCATCGCGAGCAAGCCGGTGAGATCGAACTCGTCGAGACTGCGCCCGGCGTGAGGTCCCGCGACGATCTGGCCGGAAAGCTGGCCGGAATCGTGGTCCAGCCGCATGTCCAGGAATTGCGAGCGCACGCGCGAGGCCTGCCCGGAGGGGCGCGTCGCACCGCCGCCGAACAGCCCGCCGATATTGCCGAAGCCGGCATTCGCGAGTGGCGTCCAGCCGAGCAGCCCGGCGCCGAAAATTCCGAGCGGGATCGCAACCGCCAGCTCGCCCCGCAAGCCGGTGAAGGCCGCAACCGCCAGCGCCAGCACGCCGCCGCCGAACTTGATGGTGCGCGCCAGCACCGCCGGATTGGCGGAGCGGAACGTCTGGAGCAGCAGGTAAAGCGTGATAACGGCGACAGCGCCGGCGATCAGGGTCATGGCCGGAATATAGTCGTCCTCTTGCCAAAAAGCATGGCATCCACCGCCGCAAGCCGCGCCGGTCTGGTCGCTATTTCATCTGGCTGATCAGCTTCGCCGCGCCACTCACGCTTCCAGCCAGCTTCAGCAGCGCCTCGCGTCCGCCGGCGGCATAGGCCGCAGCTGCCCGCAGCAGCTCGCGCAGCTGCGCCGCCGCACCAGGATCGAACCGGCACCAGGCACCGCCAGTCAGGCGCGCGATCTCGCGGAAGGCCTGTTCGGCGACCGCGTCATGGCCCTCCTGAAACACGAATACGGGCACCTTGAGCAAGCCGAGCTCGCCGGCCTTGGCGGAGAGCTCGTCGATGTCTTCCTCCATGGCATCGCCGACGAAGACCATGGCCCGCACGCCGGATGCGACTGCCTCGCGCCTGGCCTCGCTCAGCACCTTGCCGATCTGGGTATCGCCGCCGCGGCAATCGATTTTGCTCATCAGTGCCGCCAGCCTGGCGCTGTCGGAGATCCAACCCGTGGCACGGCACTCGTTGAAGCCGCGATAATAGACCAGCCGGATGTCGAGACTGCCGAGCGCCGCGGTTTCGCGGAACATGTCGGCCTGGAGCGCGCACGCCATATCCCAGGTCGGTTGCCGGCTCATCGTCGCATCTAACGCGAAGATCAGCCGTCCCCTCGCGCCCGGCGCATGCGGCGAGAGGGCCCGCGCCCTGGCGACGAACGCGGCGATGTCTTCCGAGGTTGAGGTTTCCGCTTGCGGCAGCGCGCCGTCTGCTCGCGCCGATACGGCATCGCGGCCGCGCGGTTTGGTGGGTTCGCCCGACATCGCAGCTTCACCTTGCGTCAGCAGCTAATGTGGTCAGCGCATGCAGCCCGGTCAATGCGCAAAGCCTCCGCGGGCGGGCGCGCCGGCGGAGGCTTCGACGATTGGTGCGGCCGAGCGGTTTGCTGCCGTCGGTCAGCTTTTGGCGGGTGCCATCAGAGCGACCGGGCCCGGCTCGAGGATCTTGGGCGGGGCCGATTGCGTGTCGACCGGCGCGATCTCGCTGTCGGTCGTGCTCAGGAACTTGTCGAGCATGCTCTGGATCGAGCTTTTCGCCACATCCGGACCGGTGTCGCGCATGTCGTTGTGCTGGAATTCGGTCTTCACGACCTGAATGCCCGCCTTCTCACATTCCTCGTCGGTCGGAATCACGCCGGCGTCGGCCTTGAACTGCGGATCCTGGGAGCGGAACGACAGGATCTTGAACTTGCCGGCAGTCACGAAGGGCACGCGCAGATTGTCGAGCGTGACGACCTTCTTGACCTCGTCCGGATATTGCTTGGCGAAGTACATGGTGATGTCGCCGCCCATGGAATGGCCGACCATCGTCACCCTGTCGTAGTCGGCGTTGGGCTGAACCTTCTTCATCTCCTGCATGGCGAGATGGATGTTGGCGACGCCACGCAGAATTTGCGGCAGCCGGCCGACATAGAGCTCGCCGGGCTTGGTCACCATCGGAGGATCGGTCGGCAGGTCATGCTGCGGGCTCACGACCATGTAGCCGCGCGCAGCGAAGGCGTTGGCGAGGAAGCCGTACTCGGTGTTCTTGACGGTATTGCCGTGATTGATCACTGCGACGGGCAGCTTGATCATGCCGGCATTGGCCTGCATTTCCTTGTCGCGCCGCACCGCGATGGAGACGGGTACCGGACGGTTGTCGCGAGAGGCGTCGTAGAATGTGATGGTCTCGTGCTTGATCGCCCACTTGCTCGCCGTGAAATAGGCGATGCCGCAGAGGGCACTGACCGAAACCAGAACGGCAATTCCACGCTTCATTTTCGTCCTCAGCCTCAGGCCTAAGCGGCCTGAATCCCTGTTGAAAATCGTGTTCTTCCGGGGCTCTTCGTCCCCTTGTCGCCTATTCCCTAATATATGTCACAGCAGCGTGACAGGAAGGCTAAATGTTGTGAACCGGCAGCCCTTTCATTGTGCGTCGCACTCGTTTCGTAAGCACCCCATTCTCATACCGCTAAGTCAGGGTGCAGGTCCCTTTTCGACGCAACCGGTCTCGATCGGGTTCGACTTCGCAGTAAATGCAGTGTGAAAACGCGCGCGGCGCCGCCCGGGTTCCCGCGCCAGCCGACAGACTCGGATCGGTCGGGAGTAACGATATACCGCGACGTCAGGCGCCGAGGATATCGTGGACCTCGAGGGGCTTGTCGACCTGGCTGAACCACTCGGCCCGGTTGGCCGCGCGGCGGCGGCCGCGCTCGTCGAGCGGGAGCTTGAGCTGCCGGAGCAGGCTCGTCACCTCCTCCCGCGCTGTGAGATGGCCGAGATTGGGCCGCATGCCGAGCGTGGCCTCGTCGATCTCGTCCAGGGCGGTCAGGCCGCGCGGGAAGAATTCGCGGTACACGACGCGCTCGGCGAAGCCGTCGACGTAGCGGAAGCCGAGCCGCAGCGACAGATCCTTCAGGCCCTCGGCCACGAGTTGCTTGTTGCGCGAGCCGAGCATGGACAGGCGGTTGCGCACGACGATCCAGTCGGTGGTGGCGCCGTCGAGCTGGCGTCGCTTGCGCCTGACATCGCGCACCATCTCGGCATAGTGGCTCTCGCCCGTCACCGCGTAAGTCGCGGGATCGACCGTGCCGAGCACGTCGAAATCGAGGAAGCTGTCGTTGATCGGCGTGACCAGGGTATCGGCCATCGAATGCGCGAGCCGCATCAGATAGCTGTCGGTGCCGGGCGTATCGATGACGATGAAGTCGAAGCTGCTCTCGACCGCCGAGACGGCTTCCATGAACTGCTGGAACTCGGAATTCTCATTCTCGGCAATCTGCATGGTCTCGCCGAGCTTGATGCAGCGATGCACCGGAAGCTCGAGGTCGAGCTTGGTACGCTGGGCCCAGGCAGACCGGTTGCCGATGTAGCGCGTGAAGCTCTGCTGGCGGCAGTCGAGGTCGATGGTGGCGACGCGCTGACCAGTCTTCAGGAGTGCAACGGCGATGTGCAAGGCGGTGGTCGATTTGCCGGAGCCGCCCTTCTCGTTGCCGAGCACGACCACATGCGCCGAGCCGGATTGGCCTTGGCTAGCCTGCACAAGCATGGTGATCCTCAACGCCCCTGGCGAATATCTTCGAGTTGACCGCGTCAGCGGTCAAGTGAAATGCGTGACAGGTAATGCAAATTGCAATGCGCCGTTCTCACGATGTATCGCGGCGCCGTCTTTCGTCTGTGATCCAGCCCACAACGTCGCGACGTTTTGCGCGGCCTTGCGCGGGATGCTGTGCCGCATCCGGATGCATGGCGTCCACGATCTCCGCTTGTTAAGGTTAGCTGGCCGGGCGCGAGGCCCGCACCTGCGCCGCTTTCCAATCCATCGAGTCCCGATGTCAGCACGCCCATTGATCGCTCGCACGGTCCCTGCCCTGCGACGCGCCGTCGACGATCTCCGCAAGCGAAAGGCCACGATCGCGCTGGTCCCGACCATGGGGGCGCTCCATGACGGGCATGTGTCGCTGGTTCGCCTCGCCAGGCGGCGCGCCAGCCGCGTCGTGGTGTCGATCTTCGTCAACCCGACCCAGTTCGCCCCGACCGAGGATTTCGGCGCCTATCCGCGCACCTGGAAGGCCGACGTCGCCAAGCTCGCGGCCGAGGACGTCGATATCGTCTGGCATCCCGGCGTCGCGGCCATGTATCCGGAGGGCTTTGCCACCCGCATCGTGCCGGAGGGGCCGGCGCTGGCCGGTCTCGAGGATCGCTTCCGTCCGCACTTCTTCGGCGGGGTCGCTACCGTGGTCGGCAAGCTGTTCACGCAAGTCCGGCCGGATGTCGCGATCTTCGGCGAAAAGGATTTCCAGCAATTGCGGGTGGTGACGCAGATGGCGCGCGACCTCGACCTCGGCGTCAAGGTGATCGGCTCCCGCACCGTGCGCGAGCGCGACGGACTCGCGATGTCCTCGCGCAACGTCTACCTCTCGCCCGAGGAGCGCCAGACCGCCACCGTCCTCTACCGCGCCATGAAAGAGAGCGCCGGGCGCATCCGTGCCGGCGATGCGATTGCGCCGGCGATGGCGGGCGGCGCCGCGATGATCAAGTCGGCCGGCCTTGCGCTCGACTATTTCGAGCTGCGCCACGCCGAGACGTTGGCAAAGGTTACCTCGCGCAAGGACGGCCCGTTGCGGATCCTGGTCGCGGCCAAGCTCGGCACCACCCGGCTGATCGACAATATCGCGGTCTAAAGCGCGATGACGCCATCGCGCTTTCGTTTATTGTTTGAGCATGATCTTTCCGGAAAACCGCTGCACACTTTTCCGGATCATGCTCATAGCAGCCCGAGGTCACGCAGCTCGCGCCGCATCGGCTCCGGCATCGCCGCAATCGAGCCGGCCGCGGACTTGCCGAGATCGGACGGTACCGAATCATCAGCCAGATAACGCCAGCCCTGGAACGGGCGCATCGGCCGCGGCGACACCGAGATCACCTTCGGCTGCATCACGATGCGGCAGCGCCCGATGCCATCCTTGTCGCGGAACGGCTCGATGGCGATGATTTTTTCGCGCGCGGCGATCTCGCCCTTGATCACCCAGTACAGCGAACCGCCGGCGAGGATCTCGGCGTCGCGCTTGGGGACCATGCGGGTGATGTGGATGTGATGTTGCGGCAGACCCTTCTTCTTGGCGGTCTGCATCCGTTCGGCCACCCACTCCTTCAATTCCTTGACGGAGTCGCAGCCGACGGCGAGCTTGATCAGATGGAGTGGCATGCCCAAGCATTAGCCGGGCAGCCGCGCATTTGGAATGCCGATCTACTCGTTATCCGCAGGCGCGGGAGCAGCCGTCGAGGCCGGCGGCGGCGCGAGCGGAACCGGCGTGGCAGGCGCACGTGCAGCCTTTTGGGCCGGCGGTTTTTTCGCAGCCGGCGGGCTTGATGCCGCAGGCGCTGCGGCCTGTGCGGAGGCTGCGGCCGGCGCACGCGGTGCCGCCGCCGCATTCGCGGCCGGCGCGGCCTGACGCGTCGCCGCCGTGGGCTCCGGATTCATGATGCTCACCGGCGGCGTCGAGGACGCGCTCGGGAACTCGGCATTGGTCGGCTTGCCCGTCGGCATCGATGGCGGCAGTCCGGCGAGTGTCGCGGCGTTGGCCGCCATCGCCGGCGCTGCAGCGGGCGCGTTCCAGGTCGGCGCATAGCGCGCCACCAGCGTGTCGTAGAGATGGGAGTCCATGTTGGCGGCGACCTGCTGCTGGTCGGTCAGCGAGCGGAACGCGGCACAATCGAACTGCGTGCAGCCGTCGCGTGCCGCCAGCACATGCGCAACGAAGCCGTAGCGATCGCGCTCGAGTGACCTGCGCAGCGCCTTCATGTCGAGTGTCAGGCTCTTCTCGGCCGTGGCGGCGTCGCCGTGCGCGGTCAGCCGGTCGATCCTGGCCGCCGTGGAGGAGACCGCCGCAGCCGCAGCATCAGGCGCGCCGAACAGCGCCTTCTCGCAGCCGGCGGCGACGACATCGCCAGCGAGATCGTCGAGACAGGACAGCGCAGGCATGCTCGCCGTCACCACAGCTTGCGCGCGCGCCTCGGCCGGAGCGGACGGCGCCTCCGGTCCATAGAGACGCATCGTGGCTGCACCGGCGATCACGATGGATAGCAGGGTGATGACGGTCAGCGCCCCGTTGGCGACGGATCTGTCGGCGCGCAGCAGCGTGATCAGGAGGATCAATCCGAAGAATCCGGCAGCCGTCAGCGTCATCCACATCGGGAAGGCCGGCGAACGCCAGATTTGGTCGAGCGAAGTGGCCCATGCCCAGTTCATGCGCGACGTCCCCTCACGCGATCAAAGAGCGGATGGTCAAGCGAGCACCGCAAGTCGGCAACTGCCCCCGGCTCACCTTGTGAAGGCGAAGCGGGCCTTTTGACGGCGGCAGAATACAATCCCCGGGAGGCACCTATGCGCTGACGGCGTCGGCGTTCAGGAGAGCGCGAGCTGGCTTTCCTTGGCAACGCGCTCGAAGGCTTCGGTCGAGCTTTTGATCCGGTACTGGCAGTCGTCGCCCTCGGTCGGAAGCAGACGGATGACCTCATACGCGCCGCTCGCAGCCGGACGCGCGACATTGCTGGCCGTGAACAGGACGCGCGTTCCCACGGGGAATTTGTGCTTCAACACCCTCTCCATCACTCAAACAGCGCCGCCTCGCCCAGTGTCCCACTGCGATGGCGGCCGGAAACCCGGGCCGCTGTATAGCACGCGTCGCGCCGTTTTGGCCAGCGCCATGCCGGCATGGCACGCGCTCGGATTTTGCAGTCATTTCAGAATGATAGGAGACAGCCGGCGGGCCGGTGGTACCGCCGGAGCGGCTCATTCCCCCCGGCATGTCGCAGGCGGTGTCGCAGCCCCCCGATCCCACGGCCCCCGCCCATTGCAGCCCCCGAGGGGCCGCCCGGCCGGCACCGGCCGGCCGCGACCGTCAGACCTTCCGGTCAGGCGTCCTCGAACTTGGCGATGACCAGCGTTTCGGCCAGCCCGTCGCGCGTCCATTCCTGGAACGCCGGCAGCGCCATCATCGTCTCCATGTAGGCCTTGGTGTCCGGCGCCACCTCGATCGCATAGGTGCGGAAGCGATGCACGATCGGGGCGTACATGGCGTCCGCGGCACCGAAGCGGCCGAACAGGAACGGCCCCTTCGCGCCATAGCGGGTACGGCACTCGCGCCAGAGCTCCTCGATGCGCGCGATGTTGGCCTTGGCGTCCGCCGACAGCGCCACGGGACGGATCGGCCGATGCAGGTTCATGCCGCATTCGTTGCGCAGCGGCACGAATCCGGAATGCATCTCGGCGCACACCGAACGGGCATGCGCGCGCGCCGCGACATCGTCGGGCCACAGCTTCTTCTCCGGGTAACGCTCGGCGATGTATTCGATGATGGCGAGCGAATCCCACACCGTGACGTCGCCGTCGACCAGCACCGGCACCTTGCCGGCGCGGCTGAAGGACAGGATCTGCTCCTTGTCGGCGGGATCGTCGGTGTAGAGCGGGATCAGCGTCTCCACGAACGGGATGTCGTTGGCGCGGAGCGCGAGCCAGGGCCGCATCGACCATGACGAGTAGTTCTTGTTGCCGATCGCGAGCTTTAGCGCAGCCATGTCACTGGTCCTTCATTAGTCCTGCGGTTGCAGCCGCTTTTAACGCCATCGCCTGCCGCCAATCAATCGTTGCTGCGTCCCGTCATGCGTGGCAATCGTTGCGATCCTTGCCAGGAGACGGACATGAGCAGGCATTGGGTCGACATTACCGCCGTCGGCTTCTTCATCATCGAATGGCTGGCCTATGCCCTGACGCTGGAGCACTCGGCCTATGCCCGCAACAGCCTGTCGGCGCGCATGAACCGCTATCGCGAGGTCTGGGTGCGCCGGCTGCTCGACCGCGACACGCGGATGGTCGACATGCAGATCATGGCCTCGCTGCAGAACGGCACCGCCTTCTTCGCCTCCACCAGCCTGTTCGCGCTCGGCGGCGCGCTGGCGCTGCTGCACGCCACCAACGACGCCATCACGATCCTGAGCAAGCTGCCGATGGACCTCAGCACCTCGCCGGCGATGTGGGAGCTGAAATGCGTCGGCCTCGTGCTGATCTGCGTCTACGCCTTCTTCAAATTCGCCTGGGCCTATCGCCTGTTCAACTATGTCGCGATTCTGTTCGGCGGCATGCCGCCGGCCTCGCAGCGCGACACGCCTGAGGCCGAAGCCCACGTCATCCGCACCTCGCGCCTGTTCGAATCCGCCGGCCGGCATTTCAACCGCGGCCAGCGCGCCTTCTTCTTCGCGCTCGGCTATCTCGGCTGGTTCGTCAGTCCCTGGGTGCTGTTCGTGACCACGGCAGCTGTGGTGGTCGTGACCTGGCGACGGCAGTTCGCGTCCAGCGCCTGGGCCGCGATGGCACCGGAGGTGGTGAATGGTGACGAGGGAATGAAGCGCGGGCATTGATCTCTCTTGTCCCGGACGCGATGCAGCGCGAAGCGCTGCTTCGCAGAGCCGGGACCCAGCGCCACACGGATTGCTCGGAGGCAACTACGAGACTACGAGCTACCCGCCAAAATCCCGCGGGCTGAACGGCAGGTCCAGCACCTTCCATTCCTCGTACAAATTGGCCGGCAGCATCTTGTAGGGCTGGCAGTTCTGCAGCGCGCTCGTCGCGGACTTGACGATGGCCACGCCCTTCGCGGACGGCGGCGCCGCGATCAGGATGGGCTCGCGCGCCAGCGTGCCGTCGGTGGCGAACACGGTGCGCAGCTTGACACGGACGTTGTCGGTCGGTGCGACCCCGGCCGGCAGCTTGGCGCAGGTACGTAAATGACGGCGAAGCTCCGCGATGACCTCGGATGGAAGCTTTGCAGCGATTGAATCGTTGGCATCGCCGCCGTCGTCCCTGGCGCCTTTCGGCTCGACCGGCAATTCGGGCGGCAGGCCCAGCATGACCCCGTACTTGATGGTGACGTCCGGCTGCGGGGCCTGATAGGCCGGCTGCGGCGCCGTCTGCGGCGGCGGCGCGTTGGCCTCACGCTGCTTCGCGGCCTGCGAGGGTTGCGGCTGATTCTGCTGCGGCTCGGGCGAGGCCTGCTGTGATGGTGCTGCCGCCTGCGGCTTGGCCGCGGGCTTCGATGCCTCGGCCTTGTCGGTGACGTCCGGCTTCGGCAGCTTCAGATCGGGAAGCGGCTCCGGCGGCTTCGCCTCTTCCTTCTTCTCCTCGGCCTTGGCTTCCTCATGCTTCACCTGCTCCGGCGTGACGATGTCGACCGTGACAGTCTCGGGCGGCCGGCTGTGAAACGGACGGACCTCGCTGATCACGATGATCAGCGCCACCAGCGTCAGATGGGCGATTGCCGACGCCGCAATGTCCGTCCGTATGATCTTCCGCAGTTCCATCGACCGATCTGGGGTTGCCGCCGTGGTCCTAGCATACCCCGGGTCCCTCTCAATCCCATTTCGGGGCAAAGCCAAAGTCGGTCAGGCGTCCCCTCGGATGGGCGAGCGCGGCGATCCGGCTCATCTCATCTTCCGACAGCTCGAGATCGAAGATCTCGAGGTTTTCCGACAGGCGCTCGATGCGCGAGGTGCGCGGGATCGCAGCGACATTCTGTTGCACCAGCCAGCGCAGGCAGACCTGCGCCGGCGTCTTGCGGTGGACGCGACCGATCTCGGCCAGCGTCTGATCGGACTTGATGCGGCCCTTGGCGATCGGGCTGTAGGCGACGAGGGCAAGGCCATGCCGGCCGCAGGCCGCCCTCACCTTCGCCTGGTCGAGATAGGGGTGATATTCGACCTGGTTGCAGACCAGCGGCTCCGCCGACAGCGCGACCGCCTGCTCGATCAACGCCACGGTGAAATTGGAGACGCCGATGTGGCGGGTCAGGCCCATCGTCTTCGCATGCGACAGCGCGCCCAGCGTCTCCGCCAGCGGCACGTGGGGATTGGGCCAGTGCAACAGCAACAGATCGACCGAGGGAAGCCGCAGGCGGGCGAGGCTCTCCTTGACCGAGCGCTCGAGATCATAGGGCGCGAAATGGTTGGTCCAGACCTTGGTCGTGAGGAAGACGTCGTCGCGGCGCACGCCGGAGGCTCGCAAGCCGTCGCCGACCTCGCGCTCATTCTCGTACACCTGGGCGGTGTCGATATGGCGATAGCCGAGCCGTAGCGCCTGCTCGACCACGCGCGCGCAGGTGCGCCCTTCCAGCTCCCAGGTCCCGAGCCCGATCGCCGGAATCCTTGCGCCATTGGCCTCGACGAACAGCATGAGGAATCCTCTTCCGTTGCGGCAGCCCCGGTCGACATTATGGACCTCGTCCGTGTTGGTTGCCAACGGACGTCAGTGCTATCGGGACGGATATTCAGGGCAATGCTAACAGGAGGTTCGCACGAGGCTTCACGCCTTGATGTCACGCCTTGATGTCACGCCTTGGCGAGCGCCTGGAACACGGTGTCGGGCGCATGCGCGATCACCGCGAGCAGCGCGCGGGCCGGGCCGCGCGGGGCGCGCTTGCCCTGCTCCCAGTTGCGGATGGTCTCGACGGGAACGCCGAGCTTGGCGGCGAACTCCATCTGGGTCAGGCAGGCGCGCCGGCGCAGATCGCGCACTGCGAGTGGGCCGGTATCGCCGGGCGCCGCATGGGCCTTCGGCTCAACCGAACGCGGCTGGACCGGAAATTCCTGCCCATCCCGCAATTCGACGATCCGTCCGTCCGCCTTAAGCCGCAACCGCATGCCCATTCCCCCAAGCAGAGGCGATGATGCGGCAGGTCGCTTAAAGTCGGATTAAAAACGCAGCGCACTCGGGGCACGAGGGTTAGGGGTGCC
This sequence comes from Bradyrhizobium sp. CCBAU 11357, assembly GCF_028128865.1. NCBI lineage: Bacteria > Pseudomonadati > Pseudomonadota > Alphaproteobacteria > Hyphomicrobiales > Nitrobacteraceae > Bradyrhizobium > Bradyrhizobium sp. CCBAU 11357. Next base: position 292,063 of record NZ_LBJW01000016.1, read on the forward strand.
CCCCGCCGCCTCCCCCCGTCATTGCGAGGAGCTCTTGCGACGAAGCAATCCAGGATCTTTCCGCGGAGGGAATCTGGATTGCTTCGCTACGCTCGCAATGACGTGGAGAGAACGTGCGCCGTCGCTACTTCAACCCGAACCAGAGCGTCGCAATTCCGAGGAAGGAGAAGAAGCCGACGACGTCGGTCACAGTGGTGACGAAGGTGCCCGACGCCACCGCCGGGTCGGCCCGCACGCGATCCAGCGCCATCGGGATCAAGATGCCACCGAGCGCGCCGGCGACGAGGTTGCAGATGATGGCGAGCCCGATGACGATGCCGAGGCCCGGGATCTTGAACCAGGCCACCGCCGCGATGCCCGTGATCACGGCGAAGGCGAGGCCGTTGACGAGGCCGACCAGGGCCTCGCGCATCACCACGCGCCAGGCGTTGGAGGAGCCGAGCTCGCGCGTCGCCAGCGCCCGCACCGCCACCGTCATGGTCTGGGTGGCGGCATTGCCGCCCTGGCTCGCCACGATCGGCGCCAGCACCGCGAGCGCGACCATCTTCTCCAGCTGCCCCTCGAACAGGCCGAGCACGGAGGACGCCAGAAACGCGGTGGCGAGGTTCACCAGCAGCCAGTTGAAACGGCCGCGGGCGATGGTGAGGAAGGTATCCGACAGCTCTTCGTCGCTGGTGACGCCACCGAGCGCCTTGAGGTCCTCGTCGGCCTCTTCCTCGATGACGTCGACGACGTCGTCGACGGTGATGACACCGACGAGGCGGTCCTGGGTGTCGAGCACGGGTGCGGCGACGAGATTGTACTTGCCGAACATGCGCGCCACCTCCTCCTGGTCCTCCAGGACGGAGACGCGGCGGCGGTCCTCGTCGGTGAGCTCGGTCAGCGCCACCGGCCGGCGCGTGCGCAGGAGCACGTCGAGCGGCACCGCGCCCTGCCAGTGCTGCTCCTTGTCGACGACGTAGATCTCGTAGAAGCGGTCGGGCAGATCCGGCGTCTCGCGCATGTAGTCGATCGCCTGGCCCACCGTGAAATCCTGGGGCACGGCGATGAACTCCGTTTGCATGCGGCGGCCGGCGGAGTTTTCCGGATACAGCAGGCTGCGCTCGAGCGCGACGCGCTCCTTGAGCGGCAGCTTCTCCAGGATCTCCTCCTGCTCCTCGGCGTCGAGGGTTTCCAAGAGCTCGACCGCATCGTCGGATTCGAGCTCGCGGACGCCCTCGGCAACCGTCTCCGGCGGCAGCTCCTCGAGGATCTCCTCGCGCACGGTCTCATCGACCTCGTTCAGCGCCGAGAAGTCGAAATCACGGCCGGTGAGCTCGACCAGGCGGACGCGGTCGTCGGGCTCGAGGGCGCCGATCAGATCGCCGAGATCGGCCTCGTGCAGCTCCGCGACGCAGGCACGCAGCGCAGCACTGTCCCCGGCCTCGATCGCATGGGCAATTTCCTCGACGAATTCGTGACGAATTTCGCCGTCTTCATTGCGCATCGGCACGTGGTCGAGTACCGAATCCGCAGCGGATGGGGCAACGTCCATATGTTCATCCATGGCGCGCCTCGCCGTTTGACAGGTTGGAACGGGTGGTATGAGCTGAGGGTTCAGGCAATACCCACAACGCAAAGCCGAGCGCAATGACAAAGATGCTGCGACTGAGGTGGACCTCGACCATGACGGGCGCGCTCGCCGCGACCGTCATCGGCACTGCCGCGACCGTCATCGGCACCGCCGAGACGGAGGCCGCCGAATGCCCGCGCAAGGACGCACTCGGCACCTCGCGCGTCCTCAGGGTCGATCCCAAGACCTACCCGCGCGTTGGCGTGAAGAGCTTTCCGCAGACGCTGCCGCTGGCCGATCGCGAGGTCGTGCTGACCTTCGACGACGGGCCGAACCCGCCGACCACGTCGAAGGTGCTGGCGGCGCTGGAACGGGAATGCGTGCGCGCGACCTTTTTCCTGATCGGCCAGCACGCCTCCGAGCATCCCGACATGGTCAAGCGCATCGCCCGCGAGGGCCACACCGTCGGCCATCACTCCTTCTCGCATCCGTTCATGGGGCACATTCCGTTCGAGAAGGCCATGGCCGACATCGACCGGGGCATTGCCGCGGACGAAATGGCGCTGCACGGAACCTCGACGACGACACCTTCGACGCCGTTCTTCCGCTTCCCCTATTTCGAGTCGACACAAGCACAGCTCGACCTGCTCCAGTCGCGGGGCATCATTGTGTTCGGGGCCGATCTATGGGCCAGCGACTGGGAGGAGATGACGCCGGAGCAGCAATTGAAGCTCGTCACCGATCGCCTCGCCGCGAGCGGCAAGGGCATCATCCTCTTCCACGACAACAAGGCGCGCACGGCCGCAATGATGCCGGCGTTTCTGCGGTATCTGAGGGAGAACGGCTATCGGGTGGTCCACATCGTACCGGCTGGCACATCACAGAAAAGCGCCGAAACGCGCTGATGCCGGAATGTCACGCCGGGGCAAAATGGGGTGATTTGGGGGCAATTAACACTCTGTTCATGCTACGGCGTGCAAAGATGAGGGCGGCTACGGCTGAACCGTTTTGAGCCATCTCCGACCTATCTAGGCGCCAATTGCATGGGGGCAGACGAGGTTCATGATCGGAAGTAGCGTTGTTTTGCGGACGCGATCGTGGATCGTCCTTTGTCTGGGAATACTCACCGTCGGTTCGCCGGCTGCGCTTGCGGCCGACTGTCCCGGCCACCCCGACGCCCTCGGCACCTCCCGCACCCTCGTTGTCGATCCGCGCGAGCATCCGCTGATCGGCACCATGCAGTACCGCGAGACGCTGCCGCTGAAGGACCATGAGGTCGTCCTGACCTTCGACGACGGTCCGATCCCGAAATATTCCAACCAGGTGCTCAAGATCCTCGCCGACGAATGCATCAAGGCGACCTTCTTCATCGTCGGCAACCAGGCCAAGGCCAATCCGGACGGCGTGCGCAAGCTGGTGGCGGCGGGCCACACCGTCGGCACGCACAGCATGGACCATCCCCTGACCTTCGACCGGATGCCGATCGAGAAGGCCGAGGCGGAGATCAATGGCGGCATCGAATGGACCGCGGCCGCGATGACCGATCCCTCGCAGCTCGCCCCGTTCTTCCGCATTCCCGGCCTGATGCGCGCCGAGGGCGTCGAGAACCATCTGATCTCGCGCGGCATCCAGGTCTGGAGCGCCGACTTCCCGGCGGATGACTGGCGGCACGTGTCGTCCGACCGCGTCTACCAGCTCGCCATCCAGCGGCTGGAGGCCAAGGGTAAGGGCATCCTGCTGCTGCATGACATTCAGGCCCGCACGGTGGCGGCGCTGCCCAAGATCATCCGCGACCTCAAGGCGCGCGGCTATCGCATCGTGCATGTGGTGCCCGCCACCGCCGAGCGGCCGGCGACGCCGACCACGCAGGTCGAATGGCTGCTGCATCCGCCATCGGAGACGACGCCGATCGCGCGCTGGCCGCGCGTGCCGCATTTCGTGTTCACGCAGACCAAGACGCTGCCGGCACCCGCGCTCGCCGACCTCAATGCGCAGGCCGAGCACCAGTCGCTGCTGCCGCGCCGGAGCAAGGGCCAGATGGACCTCGCATCCACCCTGCCCGTGCCCGGCCGCGATCTGTTCGCGATTCCGGAAGGCTCGGTCGAGGTGCTGCTGTCGACGACGTTGTCGCGGCGCGCCGCGACCCGGCTTGCCATGGCGGCGGAGAGGCCCCATCCGGCCAAGGACAAGGCTGCACAGGGCAGAGCTGCGAAGGGCAAGACGGCCAAGTTGCAGGGGCGGCGGACCGCCCAAGCGGCGCCGGCGGCAGCGGATCATGCCGCGCAGCCCGTCGACATCGTACCCAAGAACACCGCATCCAAGGGCGCCGCTTCCAAGAGCGCAGCGCCCCGTCCGACCCGCGTCGCCAGCCTGAAAAAGCGCGCTTAGCGCTATTGCCGCATGATCGCGGCGACGCAGAGCAGCACGATCAGCGCCAGGAAGAACAGGTCCATGTAGGACTTGAGCTCGCCGTCCCGCCTTAGCCGCGCGACGTCGGCGATCACCTGCTTGCGCGCGCTGGTGCCGCCCGAACCGTCGTTGATCGGAGCCTGAAGGCGCTTGGTCTCGGCCTCGAGCTTCTCGATCTTCTGGAAGAAGTAGAACGCCCGCAGCGTCGAGGCCGCGCGCATGGCGGCATAGACCAGCACCAGGATCGCCAGGATCGCCCGGTTCGGATACTTCTCCATGAAGTTCAGGCTGAAATAGACCACAGCCATGAAGGCGAAATTGGTGAGGAAGCGATAGACGAAGCTGAGGAAGACCATGCTGGCTCGAACCTTGAGGGGGGCGCAACTCTACGATGTTGCGAAGTGCGGGATCGGGACCCAGACCGGAACGGCGAGCCTGGACACGGCCCGTCTACGCCAAGTTTGTTTCAACAAAGATACTGCCGCCCCCGCAACCAGCCGCCTTTTAGCCTGAGGCGGCCATAAGGCAAGCCGGGGCTTGGCCCCTGGCCTCGCGCGCGCGAAGGGCCCGCAACGGCTCAATGGCGATTTGGCCGAAGGCGCGGTAAGCTGCGACCGCCGCCAGATGTGGGGTTCTTCCGATGCCGAAGAAGGGAATCACGGGCCACGACGACTGGGTTCTGACCGAGGCACTCGCGACCGCCCTGGTCGCGCTGGAGCAGCTCGAGCCGAAGCACCAGCCGAACGCGCATATGGACGACATCCGCAAGCTGCTCGCGAACGGCAAGGAGCCGGCAGCGGTGAGCCTGCACCTTGCCCAGGCCAAATGCCGCCTGTTTCCCGAGCTCGACCCGTTGGAGATCTACCGGGAATACGGCATCGGCGATGAGTATGGCTGAGGCGGCGCGTCAGGGCAGCACAAGGCCTGCGCGGCGCAGTGGGTTAGTTTTGCGAGGTCTTCAGCAGCGGGCATTCGCTTTGGCTCAGCGGAAGATACGCTTCCTCGGCAGGGATCGTCTCGACCACGCTGTAGTAGTCCCAGGGGGCTTTCACGTCCGCAGGCTTCTTGACCTCGACGAGATAGAAATCATGCACCAGCTTGTTGTCGGCGCGCAGCCGCGCGCCCGGTGCATAGAAATCGTCTACGGGCATTGACCGCATCTTCTCCAGGACGGCATTGGTTTCATCTGTGCCCGCGGCAGCCGCGGCCCTCAGATATTGCAGGACGGCCGAATAGACGGCGGCTTGTGGTGCGGTCGGCATGGCGTTGTGAAGCTTGTAGAACCTCCGGGCGAATGCCCGTGTCGCTTCGTTGAGAGCCCAGTACCAAGCGGTGACCGTGGTAAGGCCCTTGGCGGTTTCAGGACCCATGGCGTGAACATCGGTCAGGAACATGAGTTCGGCGACCGCCTTCTGGGGCCCCGTATTCATACCGAACTCATTCCATTGCTTCATCGAGGTCACGAGCTGTTCGCCGGCATTGGCGAACGCGATCACCTTGGCCTTTGAGGCCTGGGCCTGGAGCAAGAACGAGCTGTAATCGGCATTTCCCAGCGGATGAAAGACTGCGCCGAGCGACTTGGCGCCGCTCGCCGCGAGCACGCGCTGTGACACTTCGACCATGTTGCGTCCGAACGCGTAGTCGGACGCGATGAAGAACCAGCTGTCATATCCTTGCGATACCAGCCTGCGGACCGAGCCGGCGACCAGATTGTAATTGTCGTGCAACCACATCAGACCGGCGGGCGAACATTGCCTGCCGCCGATTTCGGTGGTTCCGACCGCAGAGTAGATAACGATCCTGTTCTTGTCGCGTGCGATCGACTGGATGGCGAGCGCGACGGCAGAATTTCCGACATCGGCCACCATGTCGATGCCGTCGACGTCGAACCATTTGCGGACGATCTGGGCACCGATGTCCGGCTTGTTCTGATGATCGGCGACGACAATGTCGACCTTGAGCCCAGGCGTGGCCTTCTGAAAATCCTCGACCGCCATCTTCGCGGCGACAACAGAGCCTGGTCCGGCAAGGTCCGACAAGGGTCCCGCCTGGTCGTTGATGATGCCGATGCGGATCACATCGCCGGAAAAATCGCCGGCCTGACTCCGTTCGGCGTAAGCGACCGCCCCGAGCGTCAGGATGAGGCCAAAGGCCGACCGGCGAACCCGGATAGACCATGACTTCGACGCGCCTGCGCGATCCACCATCTTCCCCTCCACTCTGCCCGCGAGGACTGCCGGCGATGACTGCCCTGAAATCGCCGGGCTATCCTTCCCGGTGAACAACTTTCCTGACGAGTTCCAGTCGACGCGCCTGCGCCGGCGCAACCCGCTCCTTCATGGCGGCCAGGATCGCCGCCGGTGCCGTGTCCGGCGAGCCGGCATTGAATGGGGGCGCGGGATTGTATTCCATGCGGAGCTGGACCATTTCCGCTGCCGTGCGGCCTCTCAACATAGAGACCAGCGTGAGTGCAAAGTCGATGCCGGCGGTTATGCCGCCGCCGGTGATGCGGTTGCGGTCGATGCACACCCTCTCCCGCGACACCTCAGCTCCGAAAAACGGCAAGGCATCGGTCGCCGTCCAATGCGTGGCCGCGCGATAGCCTTTCAGCAGACCGGCTGCGCCGAGTACGAGCGAACCGGTGCAGACCGACGTGACGTATTTCGCGCCGCGCGCCTGCCGACGCAGAAAGGCAAGCACCTCCTCATCCAGCATCAGCTCGTCGGTGCCATAGCCGCCGGGGACGCAGATCACGTCGAGTTGCGGGCAATCAGCGAATGTGATGGTCGGCGTCAACGCGATCACGGAATCGCTCGGTACGGGCTCGATGCATTTCCAGATCAGATGCACCATGACGTCAGGCAGGCTGGAGAAGACCTGGGCAGGACCGGTGAGATCGAGCTGTGTAACGCGGGGAAACACCAGAAGGCCGATCTGCAACGGACCCGACATATCCAACCTCGACATCGCGCTTGACGACGTCAGCCTGCCATGTTGGCCTTGTGGTCGGAAACGGCGTAATTCCCTCATTTTTGGACGCGTCCATGATCGGCTTCCTGATCTTTCCCGAATTCCAGCTGCTGGATGCGGCCGGGCCGATCTCGGTGTTCGAGATCGCAAGACGTCACACGCAGAATGCACCGCGGGTGATCAACGTTGCGGCGAAGGCCGGGGCGGTGCGCAGTTCGTCTGGCACCGAGATGCTGGCGCGCAGCCTGCGATCGGCGAGCTCCGTTACGACTCTTTTCGTGGCTGGTGGAGAGGGCGTCGAAGCTGCCGCGCGTTGCAACACCACGATCTCCTTCATTCAGAGACTGGCGCGCCGCGGCGTGCGCATGGCCAGCGTTTGCTCCGGCGCCTATCTGCTCGCCGAGGCCGGCGTCCTCGATGGTCGCTGCGCAACCACGCATTGGTCCTGTACCCGCGACTTCATCGGGCGCTATCCGAAGGTCAGGCTCGAACCGGACCAGATCTTCACGCGCGATGGCGGCGTATGGACTTCGGCAGGAATCACGGCCGGGATCGATCTGGCGCTCGCCATGATCGCGGAGGACCATGGCGAGGAGATTTCGCAGGCAACCGCCCGCCAGCTCGTGCTCTACCATCGCCGCAGCGGCGGCCAATCGCAGTTCTCGAGTCTTCTCGAGCTGAAGACGCCGAACGGGCGCTTCGGCAGCCTGTTGTCGTGGGTGCGCGAGAATCTGGATGCGTCTCTCACGGTCGAGGCGCTCGCCGAGCGGGCAGGGCTGAGCTCAAGGCATTTCGTCCGCTCCTTCACTGCCGAAACAGGATCCACGCCGACAAAGGCGGTCGAACGCTTGCGCGTCGAGGTGGCGCGGGAGCGGGTGCAGTCCTCCGGCGAGACGATCGAGCGCGTCGCGCGAACCACCGGCTTTCGCGACCCCGAGCGGATGCGAAGGGCCTTCATCCGGGCCTTCGGTCAGCCGCCACAATCGGTGCGACGCTCCGCCCGGATCGCGAGAGCTCCGGAAGACCGGGTTTAAGGCCCGCCCGCGACCGATCCCGCGATCACCATGACCAGCGCGCCAAGGTCGATCTTGCCATTCACGGTCAGCTCCTCCGAGCCCTTCGCGTCTGCCGCGCCCTGGACCTTCAGCGATTGCGGCCGGTCGGCGGCCTGGCGCTGCAACTCGCCGATGATCGCTTCCTTGAGCTTCTCTTCCAGCATGGGCTCTTCCTTCGCGGGTCCGTCCAGTCAAGACGGCAGCCCGCGCTTCGTTCCCGTCACGCAAACCGCGGCGGCAGGCTGTTGTGGATCGTGCAGGCGGCGATGGCGGCATGGCCGAACGCGACCGATATCTGGTGCAGGTCGGTGACGACGTCGCCGATGCCGTAGAGTCCGGTGATCGACGTGCGCTGATGATCGTCGACCTCTAGATAACCCTCCCCGGTATGGTCGGCGCCAAGCGCCATCGCGAGCTGCGAGCGCACCTGCGCACCCATCGCGGGATAGACCATCTCGAACTGCGCCGTATGGCCGTCGGCGAAGACGGCTTCGACGCCCTCGCCTGTTCGCCGCAAACGCAGATCGGGCGCGAAGACGACCTCGACGCCGGCCTCGGCCAGCCGTGACGTTGCCGACCGATCGTCATCCGGTCCGGTCGCGAGCAGCGTCACGTCGCGCGAATAGCCGCGCAGGAACAGCGCCTTGCCCTCAGCGCGTGCGAGCGGGCCGATGACGCCGATGCGGCGGCCGGTCGCCTCGAAGGCGTCGCAGACCGGGCAGTAGCGCAACAGGCCATCGGCGACGGCGGCGCGCCAATGGTCGAACGGCGGATGCGTGTCGACGATCCCGCAGGCGAGAATGACGGTGGCGGCCGCATGCGTGCGGCCATTCCAGCTCGCTTCAAAGCCATGTTCGTGACGCTGCAACGCGTTGACCTCGGCCTCCACGCGTGTGACGGCGAGCTCGTTCAGCTGGGCTGACATGCGCTCGATCAGCTCGGTGCCGGACAGGCCGTGGACGAAGCCCGGGACATTGTGGCTGCGCGGGATCAGCGCCGCCCGGCTCGCGCCGGCGTCCACGACGCAGACGCGGCGGCGAAAGCGCGCCAGATAGATCGCGGCCATCAGTCCGGCCGGGCCGCCTCCGACGATCAGGCATTCAAGCTGCGCGCCGGTCATTTCGGGTTCGGGTCCGCAAGAGCGGCGCCGGGCTCCTCGAGGTGCCCGCTCCGCGCCAGCCGGACCGCGTTGCCGAGCGCGCGCGCCGCATTCTGCACCCCCTGCTGGAATTCGTGGTCCTCGTCGAGCTCGCGATGCGATGTGGCGTATGGCTCCCCGTAGCCGACATAGCCGTCGAGTTCGGCGTAGCGGCCCGCCGAGATCAGCTGCATGTCGGTCAGCCAGTCGGACAAGGTCCGGCGCACGCCCTCGGCGCCGACCGCATCGCCGTGAACGACGACGCCGAAATGGCGGCCGGCGAGATGGCGCGGATACGGCCAGCCCTTCAGCTCGATGGCCTTGGCTTCCGCGGCGTTCTTGCCGTGGGTCGAGGTCGGGTCGGGATTGCCGCCGTCGGCGCAGACCATGCGGTCCATCATCGCCTTGAGCCCGGCGGGCACGTGATACCAGTTCACGGGGGTCAAGATCAGAATGCCGTGCGCCGCAACCCAGAACGGATAGATCTCGTTCATCCAGTCCTGAGTCTGGCCCAGGGAATAGTTCGGATAGCAGCTGCACGGCCAGTGGCACAGCGGCATGGCGGTGCCGACGCAGGACTTGCAGGGATGAATGGTCTTGCCGAATTCGGAGGCGAGGCGCGACAGATCGAGGATGTCGACGGCAAATCCCATCTCGATGAAGACGAGCTCGGCCAGCTCGACCAGCCGCCAGGTCTTGGACATCTCGCCGGGACAGGTGTGCTCGCTGCGGGCCGAGCCGTTGATGATCAGGATGCGAGGCGTCGCGTCGGCATCATCGTGGCGCCGCTGCGCCTCCAGGATTTTTGCGCGGGCATCGAGCCAGTCGACGGCGAGATCGTAGTCGGGGTCGGCGAAGCCTGCGCCGGCCTTCCGCGTCAATGGTGCCTTGCGCGAATGGCTGTAGGCGTCCCAGGCCGCCGCGATGATGGCATCGAGCTCACGGCCGAGCGGAGCAAAGGCGGGATCGACGAACTGACGCCTGTAGCGTCGCTCGAACTCCTCGCGCGACAGCTTGACGGGCGGCATCCCCTTGCGAATGTCGGCATCCGTCATGCTGGCTCCTGGCGAAGTCGGTGTCCTCCGACCAACCCGGCGCCCAGCGTGCGGTTCCCAACACTTTACCGGCGAGCAAGCTCCTGCGGCGCATCGAATTTGGCGATCCGTTGATCGAGCCGCCACAGCTCGATGCGATGCACCAGGACGAGCGAGGCGGCTTCGCGCTTGGCCTGCTCGTCGTCGTCGCAGACCAGGTTGATGCATCCGAACACGTGCCCGTCCGGATCGATCTGGAACGCGCGGTAATGCTTGATGCTTGCCACTATGATTGTCCTCGCCTTGGAGCGACGGGTGCGCTCAGCCAATCCGTGAGGTTCAAGGTCACTTCGTTCTGCTTGGCGCGGCGCAGCAGCATCTCGCGTTCCCTGCCCGGCGGCATGCTGAGCGCGCGCTCGCGGGCGCTTTCTGCAAAGGCGGCCAGCCGCTCCTGAAGCGTTTGGGTCTGTTTCCTGCGGTTACGTTTGGCGGTCATTTCACTTTCGCGGAAAATACGGTTGTAGGGAAATAGGCCCCGGCGGGGGATCGGGCGCCGGGGCCCGAGTTCTCTTGTCACTCAAGTCGCTTGCCGGTTGAGGCGGCTCAGCCCGGCAACGATTGTAGCTTCCGTCGCAACGGCCGGTTCCAGCATTTCAATAAGTTAACGCTGCGCGATTTTGCGCAAAGCACAACGCAGGACCGATCGATCCGGACTGCGCCGGAACCGAAATGCTGATTCGTATGTTCAAGGACGACTTGAAGGAGGATCATCATGGCAAAAGCAGCATGGAAACGACCGGGCTCGCCGATCGGCCGCAAAGGCCCGCGCAAGGCAAATCCCGCCTACAAGCGCCGCGCGCGCGAGCTGTGGACAGCGTCGGATGTGAGCAAGCTGAAGCAGCTCGCGAAAGGCAACACGCCGACCGGCGTGATGAGCATCAAGCTGCAGCGCCCTGTCGCGGCCATCCGCAGCAAGGCGCAACGCGAAGGGATTTCGCTGCGGCCTGCCAACCGCTCGCCCTACAACCGGCGAAGCAAAGCCGCGAAGCGGCGCTGACGACAGGCACCGCCGGGCGCCGTCGACCTAGCTCGGCGGCTGCAGGCCCGGCGACCTCAGCCACTCGCTCATCTGAGACCCCGTTTCCGCCTGGCGCGCCTTGCGCAAGATCTCGTCGCGCACCGCGCCGGGCGGAAGCAAGCTCGCCTGTTCGCGCAGCCGCTCCGCCTCGGCGGCGAGCCGCGCTTCCAGTGTGTCGACAGGCTTGCGGCGATGTCGCGTCGTCATCAGGCGTCTCCCTGGTGCTGAGCCGAGCGCGCCGTTGCGTTCTGACGTGGTGGATCGATGCCTGGCCTCGTTGCCTGGCAAACGATTCAACGTTCCGGAGAGGGAACGGTTGCCTGCTTCTGCGAAAAGACCGGAGTTACGATTCCTCGTTATCCCGGCGCGCCTTGATCTCGGAGCGCAGCATGGCACTCTCCATGATGGCCACCCGCAAATCCTTGACGGTTTCATTGTAGTGACCGATGACATGCCTGTGCCGCTCTCGGAGAGCGCGGCTTTCTTCGATGGCGCGTGTCGCGCGGGCAAGCAGGTCGGGCATGCGTCATGATGCGCCCAACCTGCCGAGCGTGCACTTGCATAGGTTACTCAAATCCAGCCAGTGGCTCAAAAAGCTTTCGTGAGTTAACCTGGATCAAGCGACCGCAACCTTTGCGGAGCGCTCTTTCAACCGTCAGCCGTGGCCGTAACTGGAATCGACGTGGCTTTCCGCGCCGCAAACGCTCCCTCATCGCGCCGATTCAGTCCCTCGATACAGGCGCAGATAGCTCGGCGAATACAGCGCCGCGTTCTTGAGCGCATCGAGGTCCGGAATGGTCAGCGTCCGCTCGCGCAGCACGATCAGCCCCGCCGCGCGCAGCTCCTGGAGCGTCCGATTGAGGTGAACGACGGAAAGACCCGTGGCATCGGCGAGATCCATTTGCGTCGCGGGCATGAGGCAGGAATTGCCGTCGACCATTCCCACCGGGCGCAGCCGCTCGACGATTTCGCAGAACAGATGTGCCACGCGCTCCAATGCGACGCGGCGGCCGAGATTGATCGCCCATTCGCGCTGGATTGCGCTGTTGAGCAGCGTCTCGCACCAGAACGCTTCCGACAGCGTGGGGCTGTTGGCGAGCAGTTTCTCGAAGCGGGCGCGCTTGATCTCGGCATAGGCCACGGGCGTCAGCGCCACGATCGAATGGTCCATCTCGGCAAGCAGATAGGCATGCGCATCGCAGCTTTCGCCCGGGAAGATGAAGTTGACGATCTGTCGCCTTCCGTCCTCCAGCGTCTTGTAGCGGCCGAGCCAGCCCGACAACAGGATTCGGACGGCGTCGACGGAATCGCCCTCGACGATCAGATCCTCACCCGACCCGGCACGCTGCAGGCCCTCGAGCATGGCGTATTCCAGCGACGCGCGGGCCTCGGTCGACAACGGCCGCAGCGCGCTCAGCCGGCGAATGGCCGGCTCCAGCAGGCTGCGATCGGCTGTCGACAACGGCATCAGGCGGCCACCACCGGTGTGTGGAAGGCACGCTTGGTCAGGGGGATGGTGATGGTGCATTGCAACCCGGCCGGGTTGAACGTCATCGTGGTCTGCCCCTTCAGCTCGAACGCCAGCGTGCGCTCCAGAAGCTCGGTCCCGAATCCTTTTCGCGGCCTTGCCGCCACGGGCGGCCCGCCGCGCTCGCGCCATTCGAACACCAGCTCCGCCGGATCGGTGCTCTCGTCGACGCGCCAGGCCACCTCGATGCGCCCGCTCGGCTGACTCAAGGCGCCGTATTTGAGCGCATTGGTCGCGAGCTCGTGGATCGAGAGTGCGAAGGTTTCGGCGGCCTTTGGCTGGAAGCGGATTTTGGGGCCCGAGACCCGCATCTGCTCGCCTTCCCTGGCATTGTAGGCGAGCAGCTCCTCGACCACGAGATACTCCAGATCGACGCCGCCTTCGGGATCGCGCGTCACCAGCGCCTGGGTGCGGGCGAAGGCATTGAGACGTCCGTCGAGATGGGAGGCGTATTCCTCCACGGTCGAGCTCGTTTCCGCCGAGCGGCGCGCAATCGAGCGCACCACGCCGAGGGTGTTGCGAACCCGGTGCTGGAGCTCGGCCAGCAGCAGGCGCTGCCGCTCCTCGGCACGGGTGATTGCAGTGACGTCGATGAAGGTGATGACGACGCCCGCGATGAAATTGTCGATGCTGCGATATGGCAGGATGCGCACGATATAACGCGTGCCGCTGTCCGGCGCGCTCAGCTCGCGCTCGACGCTGGCGAGCGTGCGCAGGACCCGGCGGACGTCATCGTAGAGCTCCTCGATCGGGATACGCGCCTTGATATGGCTGATCGGCCGGCCCGTATCGGTCTCGATCAGATGCAGGAGCTGGGTGATCGCGGGGGTGAAGTTCATCACGCGCAGCTCGTTATCGAGGAAGACCGTAGCAATCTGCGTGCTCTCGAGGAAATTCTTCAGGTCGCTGGTGGCGCGCGTCAGCTCCTGAACACGGTGCGCCAGCTCGCCGTTCACGGTGGTCAGTTCCTCGTTGACCGACTGCAGCTCCTCGCGCGAGGTCTCGAGCTCTTCGTTGGCCGACTGCAACTCCTCGTTCAGCGATTGATATTCCTCGTTCGAGGACTTCAGCTCCTCGTTGGTGCTCTCGAGCTCCTCGATCGTCGCCTGAAGGCGCTCGCGCGTGGCCCGCAGATCGTTCTCGAGGCGCTCGACGTGCTCCGTGCGCACCAGCGCGTTCGGATCGCCCTGGTCGGATTCGACGGTTCGCGCCGGGCCGTCCTTGAACAGAGCGACGAAATTGCGGTGGCCACCGACGCCGTCCTGGATCGGCTCGACGGTGATGTCGACGAGGACGCGGTGACCGTTCACGCCGAGCTGGACCTGCTCGGCATGAGCGGTCTCATTGGTGTCGGCGGCGCGGCTAAGCGTGGTGCGCAATTCCAGCCGGAGATCGCGGTGCACGAGCTGCAGCAGGTCGAGCGTGGCGGCCCCTGCCGTCGGCTCGATGTAGCGGCCGGTGCGCCCGGAGAAATGCAGGACCTGGAAATTCTCGTCGGTGATGACATAGGCCGGCGCATAGCGCTCCGCGATGCGCTGCGCGCGCCGCTCCAGGCCGACATCGGGGCCGAACGAGCGCAACGCCGGGACCTCGACTGGCACCCTGCCGGTTGCGGTCGCGATCGGAAATTCCGGCGGCAGCCGCGTTCCCGTCTCGAGCTTCTTGAAGATCCGGGCGCGGCGGTCGACCGGGGCGAACAGCTTCGGATGCCGGGTCACGTTCTCGGAATTGCCGAGGAACAGATATCGCTCCGGCAGCAGCGCGAAATGGAACAGCGGAATGACGCGGTTCTGCAATTCGGCATTGATGTAGATGAGAAGGTTGCGGCAGGAGACGAGGTCGAGCTTCGAGAACGGCGCATCCTTGATGACGTTGTGCTGCGAGAAGATGCACATCTCGCGCAGCTCCTTCACCACGCAATAGGTATCGCCCTCGCGCACGAACCAGCGCGCCAGCCGCTCGCTGGTCATGTCCGTCTCGATGTTGGTGCGATAGCGGCCGACGCGGGCGGTCGCAAGCGCCCGTCCATCGATGTCGGTGGCGAAGATCTGGACCTGCGGCACGGAATCCGTCCGCGCCATGTGCTCGCGCAACAGGATGCCGATCGAGTAGGCCTCTTCGCCGGTGGCGCAGCCGAGCACCCAGACGCGGACCTGCTGGCCCACCCCCTTGCCCTCGAAAATCTTCGGAACGATCTGCGTCTCCAGCACCTCGAACTCGCGCTTGTCGCGGAAGAATTCGGTGACGCCGATCAGGAGGTCGTTGAAGAGGTACTGCGCCTCGTCCTTGTCGTTACGAAGGAAGTCCACATAGGCGGCAATGTCGTCGATCCGGACCACCTGCATGCGCCGCTGCACCCGGCGCAAGAAGGTATTCTGCTTGTAGCCGTGGAAATCGTTGCCGGTCTTGTTTCGCAGGATGTCGGCAATGCGCGACAGCGAGCTGGCGGCCGCGGCCAGGACCTCGTCGAAGCCCTGCTTCTCCTCCAGACGCCTGAGATGACGGGCATAGACCTGGATGTGCTCGGGGATATCCTCGGGCGGCAGCACATAGTCGGCAATCGCGGCGGGCGTGTTGCCGTCGAGATGCCTGGCCTCCTCCGCGTTTGCGATCTTCTCGGCGATGGCGAGGCCGCCGTGATCCTTCAGCGTCGCCGTGCCCAGCGTGCCGTCGCCCCCAGTGCCGACAAGGATGACACCGATCGACTGCTCGGCGCGCTCCTCGGCCAGCGAGACCAGGAAGCTGTCGATCGTGGCGCGTTCGCCGGGCGCCTGCTCGGCCTTGCGGATTGCGAATCGATCGCCCTGGATGGTGGTGATCATGGCCGGTGGACACAGATAGATCGTGCCGCCTTCGATCGGGCGGCCGTCGGCGATCTCGGCGATCTTGTTGCCGTTGGATTTTTGCACGATGTCGCGCAGCCGCGGCTCGTCGAACGCCTCGTGGTGCTGCAGCGCCAGCACGATGGCCTGATCGGCCCCGACCGACATCTTGGCGAAGAAGCGCTCGATGCTGTCCAGCGCGCCGGGCGAGGCGCCGACCCCTATGATCAGCGGGGTCTTGCTCTGACGGTTTGCATCGACCGGCTGGTCGCCGTTTTCGGTCATGGCTCTGGTGGCTCACTGGCTGGCGGGAACCCGTTGGGCGCCCCGCCCTGCAAATAGCAGAATTCAATATTATCCCAACACATCAAAGCCAAAAATGTCTCGGGCGTCTCTTTGACCCAGCTGGTCCGATTCAGGGACAAGCGCGAGAGAGCGCTGCTGCGCTGCGTCGAGCGGACCCGGTCCCCCTAAGCTTCCGGATTGACCTCGCGCTGGAGAAAGGCCACGCGCTGCGCGATCAGGACGCGGTGACGCTCCCATTCGATCAGGGTTTGCTTAAGCTGGCTGACCAGCCGCTCCACCTGGCACGTGTCGCGCCCGCCGGCCATCAGCTCGCGCACCCGATCCTCCTGGTTGCGGATGCGCTGCCATCCCTCCTCGATGTCCTGATCGGCCTTGACCAGCAGGCGTTGCTCGGCATCGAGCTGTGCGGTCCGTTCGGCAAGGGAGACGGCCATGGCAGCGCCTTCACGCCTCCCGCTTGGCGACGGAAGGATCGAGCGACTTTAGCACGACGCGCCGGATCATGTCGGCATATTCGCGGTATTCGAGCGCGCGAGCCTCGTACATCTCGGCGACGGCAGCCCGGCCGCTGCGCTGGCCGTCGGCCGCCATGCGCTGCATCAGCTCCGCCCGCTCCTCGATGATCCGCAATGCCACGCGCATGGCTTCATCGACGCGTCCCTCCTGCTCCTTGGCGAGCGCATCGGCGGTGAAGCCGTGGCCGACCTGGCAACGGAAACGCATCGGGCGGGCGCCTTTCACCTCGGAAAGTACCCCGCCGCAGGCGGGACAGGTCACGGCGACAGGGTCAGCCATCGAGACCAGATTGTCGCTTCCAATCCGCTCACCGGCCGCGATCTCGACCTCGAGCCGGATCTCGGGCGGTATCGGCAGCACGACGCCGGCCTGCTCCCTGACGAGCTCGGACAGCACGTCGCCCATGGTGGCGCCGGGAACGCAGAGGTCGACCGTGGTCGCCTCCATGGCGCGCCGCGGCATCTCGTCGGAGATCGCGTCTGCGGGGTCCTGCACCACGGCCAAGCCGCCGCAGCGTTTGATGGCGTTGAGGCCGGACGCACCGTCGGACAACAGGCCGCTCAGGAGCACGCCGATGACGCGCGGCCCGTAAGAGAGCGCGGCCGAGCGGAACAGCGCATCGATCGCCGGCCGCACCATGTTCTCCCGCGGGCCGCGACCGAGGAAGATGCGGTCCTCCGTGACGAGAAGATGATGATCCGGCGCACCCAAATAGATCTGACCGGGCTCGATTTTCATGCCGTTTTCGGCCTGCCGCACCGGGAGCGGCCCGGCACTGCCGGCCACGGTGGAGAGGATGCCGATGCCCTGCGCCGGAATGTGCAACACGATGAAGACGGCGGCCGGCAGGTCCGCGGGCAGACGGCTCAGAATCTGCTTCAATGGAGCGGTCGCCCCGGCTGAGCCCCCGATGACAATAATGTCGCGGTTAGCCATGGAACCCGGCTCCAATTGCGTCGTTGCAGTTTGCACCAAGGCGGATTGCCGGCTTATGTTCCTGTGCGTTTGGAGGCCTAGACAGCATGGCGGCATTGTCGCATCAGCGCGCAGAGCTTAGGGGGCGCCGCATCTTCGTGGTGGAGGACGAGTATTTTCTCGCCGATGACATCGGCAAGACCTTCCGCGCGCTGGGTGCGGAGATCGCCGGTCCCGTCGGCCATCTCGAAGACGCGCACAAGATCCTGCACGACGGCAGCGTCCTGGACGGAGCCGTGCTCGACGTCAACATCCGCAGCGAGATGATCTTTCCGATCGCCCGCGAGCTGAGAGCGCGGAACGTGCCGTTCGTGTTCACGACCGGATACGACAAGATCACGCTCGGTCCGGAGTTTCAGGACGTGCCGCTACTGGAAAAGCCGATCGATCTTCAGGCGATGGCGCGGAAGCTCGCCGGGCTCATCGCCGAGCAGCCGATCTCGTAGATAACGGTTGAAAGGTCGCAACCGAGCGACCATCAAAATAGATGAGCGATGGCAAGCCAGGCGGTCACCACCAGGCAAAGCACGACTGCGGCGTAAGGTAGCGCGATGCGCAAGGCGGCAACCTCCCCCACCTTCAGCTCAACATCATCCAGACGATTGCAACCAACATCACGAGAAAACCCGTAACGGCAGTCGCGATAAAGGCGTGTTCGATGCGATCCATCGCCACAGCCGCCCCCTTTGTTCAGCCCGTACAATTTGACGGTTTGAGGGCCACGCCGCATTAGGCTATGTGAATCAGACTATGTGAATCGAAAGTCTCTTTTCTCCGCCGCAAAGCGGTTCGCGCCGCTCCGTTAGATTGCGTGCGCGTCGCTCTACGACCTTGCGGTCCCCGGCTCCGCCATCTTGCGATGCTGCTTGGCCAGCATTTCGTTCGGCGTGACGTTCGCGACCGTCGTCTGGATCTTGTTCTTCAGCCCGGTGACGATATCGGCCTCCCCGCGCAGCATCGCATCGAAGCCGGCCCTGGCGACGTCGTAGGCGCCGTCCTTTTTCTCGGTGCCGACCTTGGTGTCCATCATGTCGGCGCGGCGGAAGAACTCGGTCTCGGTCGCACCCGGCATCAGGCAGGTCACGGTCACGCCGCTGTCGCGCAGCTCCTCGCGCAGCGCAAAGGAGAATGAATCGAGGAACGCCTTGCTGGCGTTGTAGGCGGCCTGGAAACTGCCCGGCATGAAGCCGGCGATCGAGCCGGTGATCAGGATGCGGCCGGCCCTGCGGCGGAGCATCTCGTTGCCGACGCGGTGGATCAGATGCAGCGTGCCGGTGATGTTGGTGTCGATGAGGTGCTTCACCCTGGCAAAGTCCTGTTCGAGGAACGCCTTGCCGAGGCCGATGCCGGCATTGGCCAGCAACGCGTCGATCGGCCGGTCGCCGACCGCCGCGCACAGCTTGTCGACGCCCTCGGTGGTGGCAAGATCGGCCTCGACCGGCTCCACGCTGCCGCCGAGCCGGCGCAGATCGACGGCCACGCGCTCGATCTGCGGCTCGTCCGCGGCGATGACGAGGTTGAACCCGGCCTGCGCGCAGCACCTGGCGAGTTCCAGACCGATGCCAGTTGAGGCGCCGGTGACGACGGCGAGTTGATTGGCGGGCATGCGGCAATCCTTGAGCTCTTGCGGTTGAGGCGATCACGCTTAATCGCTGCCCTGCTCTCTCGTTCCTATTTGCGCAGCGTGCAGAATTTGCGCGCGGCGATAGCAACCATCGTTTGTGCCTGGACTTAGATGCCACGTGGCTCAACCGGGAGGACGGACGATGAAGGCGCTGGTCTGGCACGGCAAGGAGGACATCAGGTGCGATACCGTCACCGACCCTGAGATCCAGGATCCGCGTGACGCCATCATCAAGGTCACCAGTTGCGCCATCTGCGGCTCCGACCTGCACCTCTTCCACAATTTCATTCCGGGCATGCTGCCCGGCGACATCATGGGCCACGAGACCATGGGCGAAGTGGTCGAGGTCGGCTCGGGCGTCGACGGCAAGCTGAAGAAGGGCGACCGCATCGTCGTGCCGTTCACGATCATTTGCGGTGAATGCGACCAGTGCAAGCGCGGCAATTTCTCGGTGTGTGAGACCACCAACCGCAAGCGTCATTTGGCCGACAAGGTGTTCGGGCACGCCACGGCGGGCCTGTTCGGCTACACCCATCTGACCGGCGGCTATCCGGGCGGCCAGGCCGAATATCTCCGAGTGCCCTTTGCCGACGCCACCCACATCAAGGTGCCCGCGGGCATTCCCGACGAGCAATTGCTGTTCCTCAGCGACATCTTCCCGACCGGCTGGCAGGCCGCCGCGCAATGCGACATCGAGCCGACCGACACGGTCGCGATCTGGGGCTGTGGCCCGGTCGGACAGATGGCGATCCGCAGCGCCATCCTGCTCGGCGCCAATCAGGTGATCGCGATCGACTGCCTGCCGGAGCGGCTCAGCATGGCCGAGGCCGGCGGCGCCACCACGATCAACTTCGAGACCGAGAGCGTGGTGGAGCGGCTCCAGGAGCTGACCGACGGCAAGGGTCCGGAAAAATGCATCGATTGCGTCGGCATGGAGGCGCATGTGATGCCATCTCTCCCCGACACCCTGCTCGACCGCGCCAAGCAGATGGTGATGGCCGAGAGTGACAGGCCCCACGTGCTGCGCGAGATGATCTATGTCTGCCGTCCCGGCGGCATCATCTCGGTGCCAGGCGTGTACAGCGGCCTGTCCGACATGCTCCCGATGGGCGCCTTCATGAACAAGGGCCTGACCATGCGAACCGGCCAGACCCACGTCAACCGTTGGACCGACGATCTGCTCCGCCGCATCGAAGAAGGCGAGATCGATCCGTCCTTCGTCATCACCCACACCGTCCCGCTCGCCCAGGGACCGGAGATGTACCAGGTGTTTCGCGACAAGCGCGATTCCTGCGTCAAGGTCGTGCTGAAGCCCTGAAGGAGCAAGCCATGTTTCACTTCTCCAACATCGTGCGTACCAAGGGCGACCCCAAGATCGTCGCGGGCGGACCGACCCTGAAGCAGCCGGCGGACCAGCTCGCGCGCGCACTCGGCTGGTTCAGCATCGGCCTCGGCGTCGTCGAGCTCTTCGCACCGAGGCGCGTCACGCACACGCTGGGCATGGAAGGCCGTGAGACGCTGGTCCGCGCCTTCGGCGTGCGCGAGATCCTTGCCGGGATCATGTCGCTCTCGGTCGACAAGAACGCCGGCCTATGGGCCCGTGTCGGCGGCGACGGCCTCGATGCCGCCGCGCTGATGTCCGGGCTGACGTCGGACAACCCCAAGAAGGGCAACATCGCCCTGGCTCTGCTGATGGTCGGCGGCATCGCCGTGCTCGACTACCGCGCTGCGCAGGACACCAAGCCGCGCCGCCCGCCGCGCGATGCACGGCGCAAGCTCTATCCGAACCGCAGCGGTTTTCCCAAGGGCATCGAGAGCGTCCGAACGGCGGCAAGGCAGATCGCGGCACATCCCAAGACCAACGAGGTGAAGCAAGGTGATGAGCGTCGAGTCCCGTGACGAAGCTGCGTGGTGGGAATCCGCGGTCATCTACGAGATCGCGCTGATCTCATTTCAGGACTCCAACGGTGACGGCAAGGGCGACCTTGCCGGACTGTTGTCGCGCATCGACTATTTGAAATGGCTCGGCGTCGATGCGGTGTGGCTGACGCCGATCCACAAGAGCCCCTTCCGCGACCTCGGCTACGACATCTCCGACTATTGTTCGATCGATCCCGCCTTCGGCAGCCTCGAGGAGTTCGATCGCCTGCTCGAGGCGCTGCACGGTGCGGGCATCCGGCTCATTCTCGACCTCGTCCCCAATCACACCGCGCACGATCATGCATGGTTCGTCGAGAGCGCGAGCTCGCGCAACAGCGCGAAAGCGGATTGGTACATCTGGGCCGAGCCCGCCGAGAACGGCGGACCGCCCAACAACTGGCTGAGCCGGTTCGGCGGCAGCGGCTGGGAATGGTGCGAGGCGCGCCGGCAATATTACTATCATTCCTTCCTGGTCGAGCAGCCCGACCTCAACTGGCGCAACCCACAAGTGCGCGCCGCGATCGCCGAGACCATGCGGTTCTGGCTCGACCGCGGCGTCGACGGCTTTCGCGTCGACGCCAGCGCGGTCCTGATCAAGGACCGGCTCTTGCGCGACAACCCGCCGAACCCCGAGGCCGAGGGCAAGCCGCCGCCGCAGCGGAACACGACGGTGTTTACCGACGACCGGCCCGAGACGATGGATTGCATCGAGTTCATCCGGGAGGTGATCGATGGCTATCCCGGGCGGATGCTGTGCGGCGAGGTCCAGGGCAAGACCGACCGCATCGGCCACTTCTACGGCAACGACCGGCCGCGCCTGCATCTTCCGCTCAACTTCGCCCTGCACGATTCCAAATGGGACGCCCTCTCGCTGCAGGCCACGATCGACGCCTATCTCAACGCCATCCCGGACGATGGCTGGCCGGTCTGGGTCATCGGCGGCCACGACAAGCAGCGGATCGCGAGCAAGATCGGCGAGGCGCAGATGCGCGTGCTGGCGATGCTGCTGATAACGCTGCGGGGAACGCCGTTCTTCTTCATGGGCGACGAGATCGGCCGCAAGCGCGTGCCGATCCCGCCGGGCCGCGTTCACGATCCCTTCGAGAAGCTCGTGCCTGGCTATGGCCTGTGCCGCGATCCCGAACGCGCACCGATGCGATGGGACGACAGTCCCGACGGCGGCTTCACCACGGGCCGTCCATGGCTGCCGCTCGAGTCGCCCGATGGTGCAGCCAACGTCGCCGGGCAGCAGCGCGACGCGCGCTCGATCCTGGCGCTGTTTCGCGCGCTGATGGCGCTGCGGCGCGAGCATATTGGTTTGCAACGGGGCGAATACGAACCGCTGCGGTCGCAGAACGATGTCCTCGCCTACAAGCGGCTGGATGGCCGTAACGAGCTTCTGGTCGCGCTCAATATCGCGGCCGAACCGCGGAAATTCCACTGGCAAGGCCGCGGCCGTCTCTTGATGTCGACGCATCTGGATCGACAGGCCGAGTCGGTGCCGGATGCGTCCATCCTGCTCCGCGGCAACGAAGGCGTGATCATCGCGCTCGAACCTCGGTGATATCAGCAGGAACCATCCGCGTTTCGAAGAGTCTCATCAATGCTTTCCGGCGTCTCCCCCCGCCGCCGGAGGCAGTTTGCAAGACCGCAGCCCCGGCGCCCACGCCCCCTTCAGGCGCCGGGGTAGCGGCGTGAGCCCGTCGGCAGGACATATCGGAGGCAGCTCATGGGCAAGACCAAAGGTCTGCAGCAACGAATCGCCGGCAAGGCCAAGCAGGCCGTCGGCGAGATCATCGGCGACCAGGATCTGCACGATGACGGCAAGGCGCAAGCCGAGCGCGGGCGCGCCGAACAAGACAAGCCGAGCGAGCTCAATCCGCTGAAGAAGCTCAAGCAGCTGACGTGAACGCAGAGCCGCGACCAGCGCTCGCGAGTGGGGCGCGGCGCAGCATCGGCGAGCGGCGGCGTTCGCGCTGGATTGCCGCGGCCGCCCTCGGCCTGATCAGCAGCACGTTCTCGACCATAGTCAGCCAGCTCTTCGCCGCCCGCATCGGCCGCGATGCCGCGGTCGACTGGATGACGGTTGCCGCAATTCCAGCGCGCGATTGGGCGATCAGCTCCGAGCCATCCTGGGGCGCAATCCTGACCGGGATCGCCTTTCACCAATGGGCCGATTTTTCCTGGGCGTTGGTTTTCTTTGGCGTGCTCGGACGCTGGACGGCCGACTTGCGGCCGATGACGATCCTGCTGCTGGCGCTGCCCTGGGCCGTGTTCTCTTCAGGCATGGAATGGTTCGTGCTGGTGCCGCTGTTTCCGTTCTGGCAGCCGCTGTTCACGCTGCAACAACCCTACTGGATCGGCCTGCTGGTCCACGGCTCCTCGGCCGTGATGTATCCTCTGTTCGCGCGCCTGCGCTGGAAGCGCGGGACTGCGCCTGACAGCGACGTGCGGTTCACCAACATGTGGATGACCGGCGCGCTGGCCGTGATTGCGGTGCTCGGTGCGGTCGCGATGTTCGGCGGTCACGGTTACGAGCCGCCGTGGATGGGCCGCGACAGGGATCACGACCAGGCCTACATCCGTCACATGACCACGCATCATGCCCAGGGCATCGAGCTGGCTCGGACGGCGGCCGAGCGCGCGCAGGATCCACATCTACGGAAGCTCGCGATGCTGATGGTCGCGAGCCAGACCGGAGAGAACCAGATCTTCGAGAATTGGTGGCTGAGCTGGTTCGATACGGAGATGCCCGATTGCAGCACCGAGGAGCGTGCGGCGATGCCGGGCTTCCTGACACCGGCCGAGATGCGCCAGGTCAAGACCGCGCCGCCGGACCAGTTCGACACGCTGTTCGTCGAGGCGATGAGCAGGCATCACCGCGGTGCGGTCAGGATGGCCGACCAGATGTGGCACAGCCGCGGCGACGCTCGCCTGCGCATCATGGCGCACGCCATCCGCCACGCGCAGCAGGGCGAGATTGCGCTGATGCACGGCACGAGCGGCGTCGCCGCCGTGACCACAGGCGTCCGCAACATGCTCGGCGACAACGTCAATTGAGTGCGAGGAACCTTGGATCGGCGAGCGGCTTGCTGCCTCCCCGATACCCCAAGCGAACGTATCAAACGTTAATGCTTTCCGCCGTCGTTCTCGGCCACACTCGGAGCCGATGGGGGATCGGAGATCAAATGCAGGCAGGATTTGCATTCTCGAAACTCGCCGACCGCCTGACGAGCCTCGTCGAACTGACCCCGGACCATCTCGATCTGCTTGCGGACATGCCGAGCAGCATCGCGCATTTCGGCGCGCATCAGACCATCCTGCGCCACGGCGATGAGGCAACGCAATGCTGCCTGGTGCTCCAGGGATATCTGTCCTGGCAAAATGACGAAAGCGCAGATGGCCAGATCACCGCGATCTGCGTGCCCGGCGACATCGCCAACCTGCAAAGCCTGTATCGCCCGCGCATCGAGGGCAACCTGACCGCACTCGGCCCCGCAATCGTCGCGCTCGTGCCGCACCGTTTCTTTCGCGAGCTCGCGGTGCGTTCTCCGGCGATGTCGCATGCCCTGCTGTTGATTCTGCTTGCCGATCACGCCATCCAGCGCAACTGGACGGTGAACCTCGGCAGCCGGGACGCATTGACGCGCGTGGCGCATCTGCTCTGCGAGATCACCGTTCGGCTGCAAGCCGTCGGGCTCGCCAGAGACTTCAGATTGTCCTCGCCCTTCACCCAGTCCGACCTCGCCGCGGCCTGCAGCATCTCCCCGGTCCATGCCAACCGCACCATCCAGGAGCTGCGCCGCTGCAATCTGCTGCAATGGCAGGGCAAGACCTTGACCATCACGGACTGGCCAGGCCTGGTCCGGCTTGCCGGTTTCGACCCGGCCTATCTGAACATGCGATCCGGCGCAGACCACGCGCAGCCGCCGCATGCGAGACCGGTGACCGCCGACGTCGCAGTCGCTTGATCTGCCTCGATGGCGGCGAGGAAGCTTGTGCAGCCCGATGAGGTCGGATCGTAGCTCCCTACTCCCGCCAGATCTCGCCCAGCTCTTCTGCCGTCACCAAGTCGACCTGGCCGTGGAAGCGGGTGCGATACATCGTCATGAGCGCATCGTGGCCGACATCGGACGAGCTGCACAGCGCGTCCTCGATGATGACGATCCTGAAGCCGAGATCGACGGCGCTCAGGACCGTCGAGAGCACGCAGACGTCCGTTTCCGCGCCCGATATCACGACGGTGCCGACGTTCTTCTCGACCAGCAGGCTCGCAAGACCGGGATTGCTGAACGCGGAATAAGCCGGCTTGTCGATCACAGCGGCCGGCGGAACGAACCGAGCCAAGGCCGGCACGACCTGCAGAGCCGATGATGGCAGATGCCTGCGCGTCGCCTGGCGCCAGCGGCGGAAATAGCTCTGCCATTGCCCCGGTCGATCCTCCGGATCCTCAGGGGTGATGAAACGCGTGAAGATCGTTCTCTCCGCATGGCGCGAAACGACCGAGACGACCGTCGGCAGGACGCGCTCCATCCACGGCGTCGCCCAAAGGCCGTCGGGGGCGAAAATGTTCTGCATGTCGATGCACAAGTGAACGGCGCCGCTGATGTCGGCGACATCGGACGTGCTGTCCCTCATCGTTCTCGCCCCCCGGTCATGTGGCACTCATTCATGACGAGAGATCGGAGCCTCTCGCACGTCCACCCAAAACCCGAAATGCCATCGCAAGTTCCTGCGCGTCCGGAACCTTGCTGAGATGGTGCAGAAAACCGCAGCGATCGGCGCCGGGATCGTCGTCGGCATGTCAGCGCCGATAGCGCGTGCAATCCCAACGGCGGAGGCCCGTGGCATCGCCCTGATCGGTATTGCGCGAGGAAACGCGTTCGAGATCTTCAGTCATCCGGCGCGGGTCGCGATGGCGACGGACGCGGAGCGGCCCCTGGCGGCACCACGTCGCGGCGGGCGCGATGCGACCCGACCGGAATTGATCGCCGGTCCCGAAAATCTGAGTGATTTCAGAAACAAGGACTTATGGTGCGCTCGGAGGGACTCGAACCCCCACGGTGTTACCCACTGCCACCTCAAGGCAGCGCGTCTACCAGTTCCGCCACGAGCGCAAGGAGATGCCGGCCTGAGGCTTGAAGGCTGGCCGGATCAGCGGCCGCCGATCTAACAAATCCATCAGGGGGATACAAGCCTGCAATAGCCCCGAATTTCACAAGCCTGGCAGGAAAAACGCCACGCTCCCCAGGAGATCGGCCTTATCGGATATCCAGGGCGCCAGCCCGTTCCCGTGTGGCCCGGGGCCTACCGGGTCCCTGGCGAGCGCGGCAACATCTGCTTGACCTCGACCGCGATTCGGTTGCGGTCGACCAGCACGACGCCGGAGGCGACCGGCAGATTATTGGCGAGCACCTTGACCTCGTCGGCCTCGGTTGCATCCAGCTCGATGATGGCGCCGCGGGAAAGACGTAATACCTGATGGATTGGCATGGTGGTCGTCCCGAGGACGACCATGAGATCCACGGTGACTTTGTCGAGAGTGGGCACTGTCAGGACCGCCGCAACTTGAGACTTGCGCCAAAGGACTTGGCATTTGCTCCTGATCATCACCACGTTATGGTTAGCCAATGGTTAATTCGCCCTACACCCCCCGCCAGGATCAGCGTCAAGACCTCGATTTGACGTCGTTTTCCGCCGCAGGCGGCGAAGCCGTCGAGTGGCGGATTTCGGACGCTCCAGTGCCCTATCCGGACGCGGTGGCCGCCATGGAGACGCGCGTTGCGGCGATTGCCGCGGGCGAGGCGCCGGAATTGGTCTGGCTGCTCGAGCATCCCCCGCTCTACACCTCAGGCACATCGGGCAAGGAAAGCGACCTGCTCGATGCCCGATTCCCGACCTTCGCGACGGGCCGCGGCGGGCAGCTCACCTATCACGGGCCCGGCCAGCGCGTGGCCTACATCATGCTCGACCTCAAGCGCCGCCGGCCGGACGTGCGGGCCTATGTCGCGAGCCTGGAGGAGCTGATCCTGAAGACGCTCGCCGCCTTCAACGTCCGCGGCGAACGGCGCGAGGACCGGGTCGGTGTCTGGGTGAAGCGGTCCGACAAGGGACCTGAGCACGAAGACAAGATCGCGGCGATCGGCGTCCGCCTGAAGCGCTGGGTCTCGTTTCACGGCATCGCCATCAATGTCGAGCCGGAGCTGTCGCATTTCGCCGGCATCGTGCCCTGCGGCGTCGTCGACCCCCGCTACGGCGTCACCTCGCTTGTCGATCTCGGCCGGCTCGTGACCATGGCCGATGTCGACATCGCGCTCAGGCAGGCGTTCGAAGAGCTGTTCGGACCGACCCGCGCGCTGCTGCCCGAAGCGGCCGCCTAGGCGCGTTCACCGTGCGCAGCCGGCCGCGGGTGAGATCGTTCACCCGCGGCCTCCCGCATCACGCCGCCTGCAGCGAAACCTCGAGCTTGCCGGCGATGTAGCGCCGTTCCTGGGTCAGGCCGCCAAAGCCGTAGGCATCGCCCTTGACCTCGTCGACATGCAGGTAGGTCTCGGGATGCAGCGGGCCCAGGATCTCGGCCATGCGCTTGAACATGGCGGCGAGATACGCCGCCTTCTCGTCCTTGGTGTTGGTGCCCTCGGTGACGTGGATGTCGATCCAGTAGCTGGCGAGCTTCTGCTCGGCGAGCGACTTGCCGCCGGCGAACCAGTCGCCGGCATCGACCGACTTCACGATGATGGCGGTGACCTTCGGGTCCTTGTGCAGGATTTTTGCGGTGAGCTCGGACACGGCATTGGCGATGTCGGCCTTCAGCGACGGCGACTGGCGGGACGAGGTGTAGGACACGGTGATCAGCGGCATGGTGGTTCTCCGTAAGATGCCACGCGACCTGCGCGGCGTTGGTGAGAAGCTAGACCTGCAGGCGTCATTTTGGTATCTTATCCCTGTTGATATCAATGATAACGATCGCTAATGACAGCCGCACTCGACATCGCCACCGTTCAGGCCTTCCTGCTGGTCGCCGACCTCCAGAGCTTTACCCGCGCCGCCGAGGCGCTCGGCACGACGCAGGCGGCCGTCAGCCTGAAGCTGCAGCGGCTGGAGACGCTGCTGGCAAAGCGGCTCGTCGAGCGCTCGCCGCGTGCGGTCCGGCTCACCGCCGATGGTGCGGCCTTCCTCGATCGCGCCCGCGCGCTGATGGCGGCGCATGATCGCGCGCTGTCGGGCGACGCGTCGCCTGCCCAGTCGCTCACACTCGGCATCTCCGATCACGCCGCGGGACCCGAACTGGTGCCGCTGCTCGAACGGTTGCATGCGATGTCGTCGAACCTCACCCTCGCCGTCGCCATCGGCTTCTCGCGCGAGATGCAGGATGCCTATGATGCGGGCGAGCTCGATGCAGTGATCGTGCGCCAGGAAGGCAGCCGCCGCGGCGGCGAGAAGCTGGCCGAGGACGAGTTTGGCTGGTTCGCGTCACGGCGTCTCACCCTGCCGAAGGGCGAACCATTGCCGCTTGCGACACTCGCCCCGCCCTGCGGCGTCCGCGCCGTCGCCGTGCGCGCGCTCGACAAGGCCCGCATCCCCTGGCGCGAACGCTTCGTCGGCGGCGGCGTCACCGCGGTGGTCGCTGCCGTGCTCGCCGGTCTCGCGATCGCGCCGCTGGCGCGGCGGATCGCACCTCCCGGCCTGATCGATGTCGGGGCGGCGCTCAGGCTGCCGAAACTCGGCAGCTCGAAGGTGATGCTGCATTCGAAGATCAGCGATCCGGCCAAGCTCGCGGCGCTGCGTGCGGTGGCGGCGACGTTCAAGAGCGCCACAGCTTGACGCCGCGAGCGCCTACAAGATCGCCTCGAACGCACTGCGCAGCGTCTCGTGCCGAAAGACAAAACCGCGGCTCAGCGCCTTGTTGGGCAGCACGCGCTGGCCGCCGAGCAGGAGCTCGTCGGCGAAGCCGCCGCCGATCCGGCGGAGCAGGCCGCCGGGGATACGGAACACCGCAGGCCGGTGCAGGCGGCGGCCGAGTTCTTCCGTGAATTTTGCATTGGTGACGGGGATCGGCGCGGTGGCATTGACGGGACCCGCCAGATCCGGCGTCGCGATCACATAGGCGATCAGGCGGATCAGATCGTCGCGTTCGATCCAGGACATCCACTGCCGCCCGGTGCCGAGCGGACCGCCGAGGCCGAACTCGAACGGCGTCAGCGTGCGCGTGATGAAGCCGCCTTCGGTGCCGAGCACGAGGCCGATGCGCAAATACACCACGCGCACGCCGAGCTGCTCCGCCGGCCGCGCCGCTGTCTCCCAGGCCGCGCAGAGCTCGTGGCTGAAGCAGGCATGAGATTTGGCCGATTCGGTCAGCACCTGGTCGGCCCAAAGGCCGTACCAGCCGATCGCCGAACCGCTGATCAGCACCTCTGGCTTGCGCGCGAGCCGCGCGATCAGCCTGACGACCTCGCCAGTCGTGTCGACGCGCGAGCCGATGATCTTGGCGCGCTTCGCCTCGGTCCACAGGCCGTTGCCGATCGGCTCACCGGCGAGGTTGACGATGGCATCGATCTGCGCGTCCGAGCCGAGCTGATCGAGGCTGGTGATCAGCGTCACCGGCGGCGGCAGCATCTCGGCTTTCGCGGGATTGCGGATCAGCGCGATGACGTGGTGCCCTGCCCCGCTGAGGCTTGCGGCGAGCCGGCTGCCGATGAAGCCGGTGGCGCCCGATATCAGCACGGTCTTGCGGCCGGGTAGCTTTTCGACAAGTCCGGCCGCCGGCACGCTTCGCATGCGGGCGAGCCGCCGCATCGCCGCAAAATCCCTGACGCCGCACAGCGCAGCGCCGATTGCGCAGGCGGTCGCGGCGATGCTGAGCAGGCCCTGATAGACGACGGTCACGCCGACGGGCTGCATCGCCCAGGCGATCAGCGCGGGCAGCAGCAGCACCAGGATGGCGCCGTAATTGATCGCAAGCAGCGTGTGATTGATGCGCTCGCTCGGCGGCAGCTTGCGGCTCAGATCCTCCTCGACGAAATCCATCAGCGTGATGACGATCTCGGCAACGAGCACGGCGATGATCAAGACCGCCAGAACACCATAGACCTCGAGCCAGCCGAGCACCAGGAACAGCAGCGCATAGAGCATGTTGCGGATGCCGTGCAGCTTCAGCTCGAAGCGCTGCGACGGCCGCCAGGCCAGGCGCTCGGTGAATTCGTGGTGATAGAAGGTGTCGAACACACCCATCACGATCTGGATGGCGATGAGTGTCCACAACAGCGGCGTCATGATACGGCCTCCCTGAACAGGACGGACTGATGGATCAGCGCGCCGCGACGCGGGTGAGTGACGTCGAGGGTGAAGCGGAAAGCGCCCTCGTCGAGATCTCGATGCGTCACGATCAGCTCGCCCGGCGTCAGCCAGCGCGGCAGCGGAAGCCACAGGCGTCCAAGCTGGAGCCCGTAGCCGGCGCTGCGAAAGATCAGCACCTGATCCTCGACCGCGATGCGCAACGCCATCGATACGCCGAAGCCGACATATTCCTCGAGCCCCGTCGGACCGGCAAAACGCTTGGCGGAATGGATCACCTGCGGAAAGCCGCGCTTGCGCGCGCAGATGCGCGTCCAGGTCTGGCCGCCGGTCGCGCCGTCCTCGGTGACGGTGACGATCATGGGCACACCGATGTCGCGGCCGGTGGGCAATGGTCCGCCGATCAGGCGCGCGGCCTGCGCGAACCACCAGCCGAAATCGCTGAAGGCGATCTCGTCGACCACGCCGACATAGACGACACTGTCGCCGTCGGCGACGCGCTTCGAGAAGCGCCGCCAGGTCGCGAGCGGCAACCGGCCCCAATCCTCGTCCGACAGCAGCGCGCGGAAGCGGCGGTCGTCGAGCAGTCTCGTGTGAGCGGAGGTCGATGCGTTGGAGCCTGATAGTCTTGCCGACGTCATCGCACCCTCCTCGACACTATTTGACCTTGCCCAGCGGCAGCAGGTTGGCGATCTTCTCGCCAAGCCGCATCAAGGCGACCAGCCGCGGCCGCGGCACTTTCAGCATCTGCATGAACCAGTGGTCGGCGAGCTCGGTGAACGCGAGCATCTCCTTCAGGCGCTTGGCCGCGACGGGACTGATGCCGGGATCGTCGGTGGCATCGGACACGCAGGCGCGAAGCGCTGCGATCGCCGGGTCGATCTCCCGCTCCTTGCGCCGAGCCGCGATCCTCGCAGCGATCTCCCAGATGTCAGTCTCGGCCTCGTAATGGTCGCGGCGGTCGCCCAGGATCGGCACCCGCCGGATCAGGTTCCAGGCGAGCAGCTCTTTCAGCGAGTTGGAGACGTTGGAGCGTGCCATGCCGAGCGTGTCGGCAATGTCCTCGGCGGTCATCGGCGCCTCGGCGAGATAAAGCAGCCCATGAATCTGGCTCACCGAGCGATTCACTCCCCACTCGTCGCCCATATCGCCCCAATGCAGGATGAAGCGCTCGACGGCGGCGGGAAGTTTCTTCTTTCCGGTTATTTCTGTCATGACAGAAATATCTGACGAACCCGATTTCTTGTCAAGAAGAAGCCTTGCATACGGCCCCCAAGGCCTGCCTAAAAATGTCCCAGAGGGCGGGAACCATCCCGACCTCTTCGGCGTTTGTTCCCGTCGAGGCGGGGTCCGGAATGGCCGAAAAGTTCAGTCAACAGAGAGACCTGTTCGAGAGCGAGCGCAGTTTTCGGCTGTTGGTTGAGGGTGTCGCCGACTACGCCCTCTACATGCTTGACCCAAACGGGACAATCACCAGCTGGAACATCGGCGGCGAACGCATCAAGGGTTACTCCCCCGAAGAAATCCTCGGCCAGCATTTTTCCCGTTTCTACACCGAGACCGACCGGGCCAATGGCAAGCCGGCGCGGGCGCTCGGAATCGCGCGCGAAAAGGGCCGATACGAGGAGGAAGGCTGGCGCGTCCGCAAGGACGGCACGTTCTTCTGGGCGAGCGTCGTGATCGACCCGATCTACGAGGACGGCAGGCTGATCGGCTTCGCCAAGATCACACGCGACATCACAGAGCGCCGCAATGCCCAGCTCAAGCTCGAGGCGATGCAGAAGCAGCTGGCCGAGTCGCAGAAATTCGATGCGCTCGGACAGCTCACCGGCGGGGTGGCCCACGACTTCAACAATCTCCTGATGATCATCAGCGGCAGCCTTCACATCCTGAAGAAGAGCGCCGCCGACGACTCCAAGCTCGAGCGCGCCATTTCGGCGATCGACACCGCGACCAAGCGCGGCGCAGCGCTGACCAACCAGCTTCTCACCTTCGCCCGGCGGCAGAGCGTCAACCCGCAGGCGATCGATTTTTCCGAACGCGTCGCGGCCATCCGCGAGGTGCTCGAAGCGGGCGTCGGCAGCTCCGTGCGTCTCGCCTTCGACATCCACTCCGACACCTGGCCGATCAAGGCCGACGCCTCCGAGCTCGAGACCGCGCTGCTCAACCTCGTCATCAATGCCCGCGACGCGATGCCGGACGGCGGCACGGTGACGATCGCGGCACGCAACGTCGTGCTGAACGAGGCGCCCCTCGTCGGCGATTTCATCGCGATCGACGTCCGCGATACCGGGCTTGGAATTCCCTCCGACGTCCTCGACAAGATCTTCGAGCCGTTTTTCACGACCAAGGCGATCGGAAAAGGCACGGGCCTCGGCCTTTCGCAGGTCCACGGCTTCGCCCACCAGGCCGGCGGCACGGTGAAGGTCGCAAGCGAGCTCGGCAAGGGTACGACCTTCACCATCGTCCTGCCGCGCGGCACGGATGTGCCGTCGCGGGAGGCATCGGGAACGGCGTTCCGCGGCAGCGGCACGGTGCTGCTGGTCGAGGACAATCCCGATGTCGCGCTGGTCAGTATCGGTCTTCTGGAGCAGCTCGGCTATCAGGTGCGCCGCGTCGCCGATGCCGAAGCGGCATTGCGCGAGATCGAGAGCGACGGCGTCGATTTCGTGTTCTCGGACATCGTCATGCCCGGCAAGATGGACGGCCTCAGCCTCGCCCATCACCTCCGCCAGATCCGTCCCGGCCTGCCGATCCTGCTCGCCACCGGTTACAGCGAGGTCGCCGCCGGCGTGCGCGGCGATTTCCCGATCCTGCGCAAGCCCTACGAGATCCACGAGCTGAGCGAAGCGATCGCGAAACTGCCGAGGTGACGGCTTGTCCCGCCTCTCCCCCGCAAGCGAGGCGAGGAGTCGACACACCTACACCGTCGGCAGTACGGAAAACGCTTCCCCTGCCCTGCGCAAATTCAGCTCATCCACGCTTGCGGTTTCACTGGTGACACTGTCGACGCGCGAGAGCGGCGGGCCGTGGCGGCACAGCGCGACCATGTCGGCAACGTGCGTCGGCGCACCCGCGAACAGCGCTTCCACGCTGCCGTCACGGCGGTTGCGGACCCAGCCTTCGAGGCCACACGCGGCGGCCTGGGACTCCACCCAGGCCCGATAACCGACGCCCTGCACGCGGCCGCGGATCATGACCTGGAGAATCACCCGGCTCATGGCTTCGATCCGAGCCAATCGGCGCTACGCGCCTTGACCGCGGCCTCGCGCGCAACGCGGGCCATCAGCTCCGACGATGCCAGGCCCTTGAGGCTCTTTGGCGCCGTGCCCTCGCGCAACGCCTTCTGCGTCTCGTACACGGCTTGCGTCGCCGCGGCGATCGGCGCATGGCCCTGCAGCGCGATCCGGACGCGCTGGCCCGCAAGATAATCGAGCCCGCTCAATTCCTCCGACGCGCCGCCGAGCACGATCGACAGGCGCGTGGCGGCGGCAATCGCCTCGAGCTCGGCGCGCGACTTGATGCCGGTGAAAAACAGCGCATCGACGCCGGCCGCCTCATAAGCCTTGGCGCGGCGCACCGCATCCTCGATCGAGGTGATCGCGGCTGCGCCCGTGCGGCCCATGATGACCAGCGAGGGATCGCTGCGGCCGGTGAGCGCCGCCTTCATCTTGCCGACGCCCTCTTCGAGGGAGATCAGCTGCGCCTTCGTCTCACCGAATGCCGCGGGCAGCAGCGTGTCCTCGATGGTGAGGCCGGCCGCGCCGGCCGTCTCCAGCTCCTGCACCGTGCGGCGCACGTTGAGCGCATTGCCGTAGCCGTGATCGGCATCGACGAGCACCGGCAGCGCGGAGGCGCGGGACATCCGCCGCATCTGCTCGGCGAGCTCGGTGAGCGTGATCAGCGTGACATCGGGGTCGCCGAGCACGGCCAGCGAGGCCACCGATCCGCCGAACATGCCGAGCGGAAAGCCGAGATCCTCGGCAATTCGGATCGAGATCGCGTCATAGACCGAGCCGGGATGGACGCAAATTGTGCCCGACAGGGTGGAGCGCAGTATCTCGCGGCGGGATCGAAAGGCCATGGTGCCCTCCCAATTGTTGCGACGCAGCCGCAACATACTCCGTTGCAAGCGTAGCGAAGCAATCCAGAGTCTTTCCGCAGAGGCAGTCTGGATTGCTTCGCTGCGCTCGCAATGACGGTGTTCGTGGGGCCCGGCGAGAGACCCACTCACACGCTTTACGCAAACTCCAGGATCAGCGCGTCGACCGCAAGTGTCGCGCCGGCGCTGGCGTGGATCTTCTTCACCGTGCCGTCCTGCTCGGCGCGCAGCACGTTCTGCATCTTCATGGCTTCGACCACGGCGAGCGTCTCGCCGGCCTTGACCTCCTGCCCCTCGTTCACCGCGATCGAGACGACGAGGCCCGGCATCGGGCAGAGCAGCTTCTTGCCGCTGTCGGAGGCCGTCGTCACCGGCATCAGCCGCGCCGAGGTCGCTTCCGCTTCGGTCCAGACGTAGACCGGCACCTCGACGCCCTGATGCGCGAGGCGGATGCCGTTCGGAATCGGTCGGGCCTGCACGGCGACGAACTGCCCGTCGATGGTGCCCTGCCAGACCGGATCGCCCGGCTTCCACGGCGACTGCAACAGATGCGCAGTGCCGGCCTTGCCGTTGGCATCGATGAAGCGGATCGCGATCGCCTCGCCTTCGCGCGCGACCTCGAGCAGGATCTCCTGGCGGTCGAGCCAGACTGCGCGACGGCGCTCGCGCTGCACGACGCGGCCGCCCATCTGGCCGGAGATCTGCCGCTTGCGCGCCCCCAGTACATGATCGATCGCGGCGCCGACCGCGGCGATGCGCCGCGCGACCTCGCCTTCGGGCACCCGCACCGCAAAGCCCTTGGGGAATTCCTCGGCGATGAAGCCGGTCGAGAGCCGGCCCTCGCGCCAGCGCGGATGATGCATCAAGGCCGACAGGAACGGGATGTTGTGCCTGATGCCGTCGACATAGAACGAGTCCAGCGCGGTCGCCTGCGCCTCGATCGCGGCCGCGCGCGAGGGCGCATGGGTGACGAGCTTGGCGATCATCGGATCGTAATGGATCGAGATCTCACCGCCCTCCTGCACGCCGGTATCGTTGCGGATGGTGATGCCGTCCTTGCTGGCCTCCGCCGGCGGGCGATATTTCACGAGCCGGCCGATCGAGGGCAGGAAGTTGCGGAACGGATCTTCCGCATAGAGGCGGGACTCGACGGCCCACCCGGTCAGCGTGACGTCCTTCTGCGCGATGGCGAGCTTCTCGCCGGCGGCGACGCGGATCATCTGCTCGACGAGGTCGACGCCGGTGACGAGCTCGGTGACGGGATGCTCGACCTGGAGGCGCGTGTTCATCTCCAGGAAGTAGAAGCTCTTGTCCTGGCCTGCGACGAACTCGACCGTGCCGGCGGAATCATAGTTCACGGCCTTGGCGAGCGCGACCGCCTGCTCACCCATCTTTCGGCGGGTCGCCTCGTCCAGCAGCGGCGACGGCGCTTCCTCGATGACCTTCTGGTTGCGGCGCTGAATCGAGCATTCGCGCTCGCCCAGATAGATCACGTTGCCATGCTTGTCGCCCAGCACCTGGATCTCGATGTGGCGGGGATCGACGATGAACTTCTCGACGAAGACGCGGTCGTCGCCGAACGAGGCCTTCGCCTCCGCCTTGGCGAGGTTGAAGCCCTCGGCGACCTCGGCCTTGGAATGGGCGATGCGCATGCCCTTGCCGCCGCCGCCGGCGGAGGCCTTGATCATGACGGGGTAGCCGATCTCGTCGGCGATGCGGACCGCGTGCTTGTCATCCTCGATGACGCCGAGATGGCCCGGCACGGTCGAGACTTTTGCTTTTGCGGCGGCCTTCTTGGACTCGATCTTATCGCCCATCGCGGCGATCGCGCCTGGGTTCGGGCCGATGAAGACGATGCCGGCGGCTTCCAGCGCGCGCGGAAACGCCTCGCGCTCGGACAGGAAGCCGTAGCCGGGATGCACGGCCTCGGCGCCGGTCTTCTTGCAGGCCTCGACGATCTTCTCGATCACCAGATAGCTCTCGGCCGCGGCCGGCGGGCCGATCAGCACCGCCTCATCGGCCATCTCGACATGAAGGGCATCGCGGTCGGCCTCGGAATAGACCGCAACCGTCCGAATTCCCATCTTGCGGGCAGTCTTGATGACCCGGCAGGCGATTTCGCCGCGATTGGCGATCAGAATGCGTTTGAACATGCTTTTCTTGAGTCTCGACCTTGGGCGGGACCCCTTCCCTGGCCGTTCGAGCCTATGGGAGGGGCCGTGTGGCTCCCGTGGTACATCAAAATGGGCCGGAGGCAACGGTCTAAATCCGGGGACTCTGGCGTACCAGCACAAGACCGAAATGGGCCGCCCGGCGCGCCCTGGGCACGCCGTGCGGCATCCCTAGGGCTTCCCAGGCTTGGCCACGTCCCGGACCAGGTCATGGATGAAGCCCAGCTTGCCGACCACCGCGGACGACAGGATAAAGGGATAGAGGTCGCGCAGGCCCATGGCGCGGTTGACGCTGTTCATGGCGAAGGTGAAGGGCAGCCATGCGTTCACCAGCGCCTCGACATCCCTCGCTTCGTAGGGGTTGAAGCGGATGCGCGCGGTCAACTCCCCGCCGCGGTCGATCTTGGGACGCACCTCCATGCCGAACTCGGCGGCCATTTCCAGGGTGTCGACGATGTGGAGGTAATGCGCCCAGGTCTCGGCAAAATCCTCCCAAGGGTGGGTCGTGGCATAGGCCGAGACGTAGTTCTGCTGCCAGTCCGGCGGCGGCCCTTCGGCGTAGTGACGCTGCAACGCCTGGCCGTAATCGACGGAATCATCGCCGAAGACGGCGCGGCACTGGTCGAGCTTGCCGCCATCGCGCACCAGCACGTCCCAGAAATAGTGCCCGACCTCGTGGCGGAAATGCCCGAGCAGCGTCCGGTACGGCTCGCCCATCTCGAGCCGGCGCCGCTCGCGCTCGATGTCGTCGGCCTCGGTCAGTGCGATCGTGATCAGGCCGTTGTCGTGGCCGGTCATGACCTTCTCGCCGCTGTGCGGATCATCGGCGAGAAAATTGAAGATCAGGCCATGCTCGGGATTGTCCTGGCGGGTCTGGAGCGGCAGCTTCCAGCGGATCAGGGAATAGAATAGACGGTGTTTTGCCACCTCCAGCTCGCGCCAGCCGGCGAGCTGCGCTGGATCCGAGAGGTTTGGCACCGTCCCATTGTGACGGCAGGCGCGGCAATAGCCAGTGGTATCGGCGGCGTCGGTCAGCCAGTTGCAGGCGTCGTACTCGGCATTCCGGCACAGCATCCGGCTTTCGCCCTTGTCGGCGAGGATTCTCCATGCCGCCCCGTCGGCCTCGATCGCCGACATCGTCTCCTTCTCCGGCAGGAAGCCGATCCGATGGCCGCAGCGTTCGCAGGCGCGGTTCTCGAAATAGAGGACGTTGCCGCAGGCCTGGCAGACAAAGAGCTTCAAGATTTAGCCTCGTGGGCAAGGAAAGCTTGTAAGAGAGCTGACGCCTCGCGACGACGCCTCAATCAGCCGATCGTTCCAGTATTCGGAACAAATTGCCAGACCGGACGTTGCCACCGCGTACTTCTCCACGTTCAGGCTCGCGCCACCATTTCCGGGCACCAACCTGCCCTCTAAACAATGGCCATCACGCCCCGTCTGTGTGAATATCGGTCCGGCACGCGCGCACCTAGATGACAACGGCCGATGCCTTGAACGATCCCTTGCCCGAAACCATCGCCGCCGAACGGCTGCGCCAGCACCTCGAAGACGTCGCGCGCGAGCGCGACAACGCCTATCGCGCGCTGCAGGAGCGCGAGGCCGAGCTGGCGCGCATCCAGCGCATCGGCAAGGTCGGCGGCGTCGAGGTCGATTTCCGCGAAGGCTTCAAGAACCGTCGCTCGCCCGAATATCTCATGATCCACGGCCTTCCGCCGGAAGCCGCCGAGGAGTCGCACGAGGATTGGGTCAACCGTATCCATCCCGACGACCGCGACGCTACCGTCAAGCATTTCTTCGAAGCTCTCGCCGGAGCGAGCGAAGACTATAGCGCCGAATACCGCATCATCCGCCCCAGCGATGGCGAGACCCGCTGGATCCGGGTGGTCGCCAAGATCGAGCGCGACAAGGACGGCCGCGCCATCCGGCTCGTCGGCGCCCATATCGATATGACCGACCAGGCGCTGGCGCGCGAGACACTGCGCGAAAGCGAGGAGCGCTTCCGCCTGATCGCCGACAGCGCGCCGGTGCCGATCTGGGTCACCAAGCTCGACCGCAAGCGGTCCTTCGCCAACCAGGCCTATGTCGATTTCGTCGGCCTGCCCTACGATCAGGCCATCGATTTCGACTGGCGCAAGGTGCTGCATCCCGACGACCTGCCGCACGTGCTGCAGCAATCCGTCCAGGGTGAAGCGTCCCTCAAGCCCTTCGTGCTGGAAGCGCGTTACAAGAACGCCAGCGGCGAATGGCGCTGGCTGCGCTCGGAATCGCAGCCGCGCTGGGATGCGACCGGCAAGCATATCGGCTTCATCGGCGTCGCCCACGACGTCACCGTCGCCAAGCAGGCCGAGATCGAGCTCAGGCGGCTGAACGAGACGCTGGAAGAGCGCATCGCCGAGCGCACAGCCGAGCTCGAAGCCAACCAGGCGCGGCTGCGCGCGATCCTGGAGACCAGCAATCAGTATCAGGGCCTGGTCAATCTCGAGGGCGAACTGGTCTACGCCAACAAGACCGCGCTCGCCGGCATCAAGGCGAATTCCGCCGACGTGATCGGAAAGCCGTTCTGGGACACGCCCTGGTTCACCGGCACCGACGGTATGAGTGCCGCCGTGCGCGAGGCCTTCGAGACGGTGCTCAAAGGCGAACCCGTGCGGCTGGAGATGCGCCTGCGCCTTCCCGTCGGCGAGCGCGATTTCGACTTCGGCATGCGTCCCGTGCTCGACCGCCACGGCGCCATCACCGGCGCCGTGCCCGAGGCGGTCGACATCACCGAGCGACGTCGCGGCGAGGAAGCGCTGCGGCAGTCGCAAAAGATGGAGGCGATCGGTCAGCTCACCGGCGGCGTCGCGCACGACTTCAACAATCTCCTCACCATCATCCGCTCGGCGACCGATTTCCTGCGCCGGCGCGAGCTGCCGGAGGAGCGCCGCCGCCGCTACGTCGATGCCATCTCCGAGACGGTCGAGCGCGCCTCCAAGCTGACCGCGCAGCTTCTGGCCTTTGCGCGCCGCCAGCCGCTCAAGCCGCAGATCTTCAACGTCGGCAGTCAGGTCGAGGGCGTGGCGCAGCTGGTCCGGCCGCTGGTCGGCGGCCGCATCGAGATCGCCGTGGAGATTCAGGACGCCGATTGCTTCACGGTGGCCGACATCGCCCAGTTCGAGGCTGCGCTGATCAACCTCGCCATCAACGCCCGTGATGCCATGGACGGCGAAGGCCGCCTCACCATCGCCGTGCGCAAAGTCTCGGGAATCCCGAGCCTGCGCGCACAATCGTCGCGCGGCGGCGACTATGTCGCGATCTCCGTCGGCGACACCGGCAGCGGCATCGCGCCGGAACATCTCGACTCGATCTTCGAGCCGTTCTTCACCACCAAGGAGGTCGGCAAGGGCACCGGCCTCGGCCTCAGCCAGGCCTTCGGCTTCGCGAAGCAGTCCGAGGGTGACATTGCGGTGACCAGCACGCCGGGCAAGGGCGCGACCTTCACCATCTATCTGCCGCGGGCGCAAAGCCCGGCGACGGACAAGGAAGCCGCGGCGCTGAGCCACGAGGCGGCCACGACGGGGCGTGGCTATCGCGTGCTCGTGGTCGAGGACGATGACGAGGTCGGCCGCTTCTCCACCGAGCTCTTGGAGGATCTCGGCTATGTCGTCCGCCGCGCTGCCAATGCGAACGCGGCGCTGGCGATCCTCGGCGAAAACGAATTTGCCGTCGACCTCGTGTTCTCCGACGTCATCATGCCCGGAATGAACGGCGTCGAGCTCGCCGGCATCATCCGTGAGCGCTATCCAGGCCTGCCCGTGGTGCTCACCTCCGGCTACAGCAACGTGCTCGCCGAGAACGCCCACCGCGGTTTCGAGCTGATCCAGAAGCCGTATTCGGTGGAATCGCTCTCGCGCATCCTGCGCAAGGCGATCACGGAGAAGCTATCGGTGGCTAGGTGAGCCTGACATTCGCTGGAAGCAGCCACAATTTCCGTCATTGCGAGCGCAGCGAAGCAATCCAGACTGTTCCTGCGGCAAGACTCTGGGGGAAGACAGCCGTTCTGACATCGGTTATCGATGCCGAATGACTGACCGAACCTCAAGGACTGACCGTGCCGTCTAACGCCATCTGGGCCTGGAGCATCACCGCCGTCGCGACCGCAGGCGTCATCATCCGGCCCCTATCCCTGCCCGAGGCGATCTGGGCCGTGATCGGCGCGAGCGCCCTGGTGCTGCTCGGCTTGCTGCCGTGGCAGGACGCCCTTGTCGGCATCGAGAAAGGTGTCGACGTCTATCTCTTCCTGATCGGCATGATGCTGATCGCCGAACTGGCGCGGCTTGAAGGCCTCTTCGATTATCTCGCCGCACTTGCGGTGGAATATGCGCGTGGCTCGCCGCAGCGGCTGTTCCTGCTGATCTACCTCGTCGGCACGCTGGTGACGATGCTGCTCTCCAACGATGCCACCGCGATCGTGCTGACGCCGGCCGTCTATGCCGCGACGCGCGCGGCCGGCGCGAAGCCGCTGCCCTATCTGTTCGTCTGCGCCTTCATCGCCAACGCCGCGAGTTTCGTGCTGCCGATCTCCAACCCCGCCAACCTCGTCGTGTTCGGCGCGCACATGCCGCACCTGACGGAATGGCTGCGCCTGTTCGCCCTGCCCTCGGCGGCGTCGATCCTGCTGACCTACATCGTGCTGCGCCTGACCCAGCACCGCGCGCTGAAGGAAGAGACGATCGCGCGCAGCGTACCGCATCCCAAGCTCGGACGCGGCGGCAAGCTCACCGCAATAGGCATCGTCGCGATCGGCATCGTGCTGGTCACGGCGTCGGCGCTGGACAGGCAACTGGGTCTGCCGACCTTCGTCTGCGGCGTGGCGACGGCCGCCATCGTGCTGCTGATCAACCGGCAATCGCCCTTGCCCGTGCTGCGCGGCGTGTCCTGGAGCGTGCTGCCGCTGGTCGGCGGGCTCTTTGTCATGG
Source organism: Bradyrhizobium sp. CCBAU 11357 (assembly GCF_028128865.1). Classification (NCBI taxonomy): domain Bacteria; kingdom Pseudomonadati; phylum Pseudomonadota; class Alphaproteobacteria; order Hyphomicrobiales; family Nitrobacteraceae; genus Bradyrhizobium; species Bradyrhizobium sp. CCBAU 11357. Next base: position 333,515 of record NZ_LBJW01000016.1, read on the forward strand.
TCGAAGCGCTGGTGAAGACCGGCGTGATCGCGCAGCTCAGCGCGCTGCTGCACCAGGCCGTGGCGCAGTCCGTGACGAAAGCCGCCTGGAGTGTCGGTATTGCCACCGCGCTCGCCGACAACATCGCCAACAACCTCCCGGTCGGCCTCGTCGCCGGCTCGGTCGCCGCCAGCGATCATCTGCCCGCGCCGGTGGTCAGCGCCATTCTGATCGGCGTCGATCTCGGCCCCAATCTGTCGGTCACCGGCTCGCTCGCCACGATCCTCTGGCTTGTCGCGCTCCGGCGCGAGAAGATCGAGGTCGGCGCCTGGCCATTCCTCAAGCTCGGCCTCTTGGTGACGCCGCCGGCCCTGATCGCGGCGTTAGCCGCCGCGATCAGATAGCACTCATCTTCAGTCGTTCTCGTAGCCGTAGACTTCCGGCAGGATGAAGATCGCCGCGAGCAATCCGATCAGCGGGAAGATCGCGACCATCAGCGTGGCATTCGCCTGCCCGATCGCGGCAAACACCGTCGGGAACAGGAAGATCGCCAGGAACGACGGCAGCTTCACGAACATGTAGGCGAAGCCGCTGGCCGTGCCGCGATATTGCGGACGGGCGACCATGGTCGGGATGGTCATGCAGTTCGAGGCGTCCCAATAGTGGCCCCACAGCATGCCGGCCGCGGCGAACGGCAGCAGCATCTTGTTGTCGGTGTAGAGCGCGAACGCGGCGACCAGCAGCGATACCAGCACGATGGAGAAGCCCGCGATGGAGATGCCGCGATGGCCGATTTTCGGCGTCAGCAGCGGCCCGACCCATCCCGATAGCGCAGCGAAGGAAAACAGCGCCATTGTCACCAGGTTGATGCCGAGCACACTCGACACGCCGACCATCACGAACAGCACCGGCAGGTAGAACGCGAAGGTCGAGAACTCGCTGGCCTGCGCGAAACAGGCGATCCAGCCATACAACGTGGCGCGCCAGCGAATCGGATCCTTCTTGAGGTCGGCGAGGAACGCGCGGGTGCTGGTTTTGGAAACCACGACGTCCCGATCCGGCAGCATGTCGAGATTGTCGTTGAACATCTCGCGTGCGACCTGCTTGGCCTCGCGGTAGCGGCCCTTTTGCACCAGCCACACCGCCGTCTCCGGTACGTCGTGACGCATGATGAGGATGATCAGCGCCGGCACCGCACCGAGGCCGAGCGTCACGCGCCACAGCATCTCGTGGTTCATGTCGACCAGAAGGAAGATCACGATGACGCCGATGGTGAGAACCTCACCGACGGCGAACATGAACTGCCAGCGGTTGCCCATGACCTCGCGCTCGCCCTTGGCCATGGATTCCATGATGTAGGTGTAGCCGGTCGAGATGTCGGAGCCGAGCGGAATGCCGAGCAGGAAGCGGATCACGACGAGCCAGCCGACGCTGGGCACGAAGGCTTGCGCCAGCGCCAGCACGATGAACAGCACCATCGTGACCAGGAACATCACGCGGCGGCCGATCTTGTCGGACAGCCAGCCGCCGAGCAGCGCACCGATCAGCGCCCCACCTTGCGTGCCCGCGGCGGCAAGGCCGAGCATCAGCGGATCGGGATTGTACTGCTCCTTGATAAAGATCAGCACGAAGGCGATCGAATAGAGGTCCCAGGCCTCGACCAGGATGGAGGCCATCATCAGCCAGCCGACCTTGTTGCCCTTGGGACTGTAGTTCGTGATGAGGTAGCGGACCGCGGCTTCGCTCGCGGTCGCTTGTGGCATCGCCATCGTTGACATTCTTCTTCCTTTCTTCAGAACTCTCTAAAGCGCGATGAGATCAGGATCTCATCGCGCTTTAGCGTGTTGTCTTGTGCATGATCTCTTCGGAAAACCGCTGCATACTTTGCGCGAACGCGGCCCTTCGGGTCCGGACCATGCTCTACGCGCCGAGCAGCGGCTCGATGCTGCAATCGAGCAGGCGCGGATCGATCCCGGCCTCCATGCCTGAGAACATCTCGCCCATGTAGTCGATTAATGCATCGCTCGCCTTCACCGCGTCCTCGACGCGGCGGTTGGCGACGGCTGCAAGAATGGCGAGATGATGATCGATCGTGCCCGACAGATCCGCCTGCCCCGGCATGAAGCGATGGTGGATGTAGCCGATGCGGCGATACAGCGTGTGCAGCGGCCGCAGCGTGTGCACCAGGAACGGCTCGCCAGCGGCCTCGAGCACCAGCGCGTCGATGCGGCGGTCGAGGCTGTTGAACTCGTCGAGTGTCAAAGTGGCGCGACGTTCGCGCAGCAAACGCTCGATGTGCAAGGCCTGATTGCGGTGGGAAAGACTGGCGCGATCCGCCGCGAGGCGAATGACAAAACGCTCCATGTCGCGTCGCAGGCCGAGCAGCATGCGTTCGCGCGCCAGATCGATCGGCGCGATGTTGAGGCCATGACGGGGCCGGATGATGATGAGGGTGTCGGCGGAGAGACGATTGACGGCGTGATGCACCGGCGTGCGGCCAAAACCGGTGATTTGCTGCAATTCCAGCATGGTCATGAACTGGCCGGGCTTGAGCTCGCAATGAACCAGGAGCTCTTCGATCCTTTGATAGGCCAACTCGAAAAAGTTGAGACGGTTGCTGCGGGACCGCCGGCCTCCGCCGTCATCCTCGTCTTTCACCACTTCGAGCGCGCGCTTGCGCCGTGCCATGTCGTCCTCCCGTCAGCCCGCGCTCTCGTTGCAGGATGGCGCTTTGTTGTGGCAGCCTTAAAACATGTTGTGATATATTACAAGCAGGCGTAAGACGTCGGCACGACCTGCAACATGTTGCAGCGCAAAATGAGACGTCGGGTGCGAAGCGCCTTTCGATGGGAGGATAGTTGCCGTGAAGATCACGTCGATCGAGACACTGCGCACCGAGGAATTTTCCAACGTCATCTGGGTCCGCGTTCACACCGACACGGGTCTGATCGGTCTCGGCGAAACCTTCTATGGCGCCGGCGCCGTCGAAGCGCAGATCCACGACACCTTTGCCGGCCGCCTGCTCGGCCGCAATCCCCTGCACATCGAAGCGATCCATCGCGACATGCTGAACCTGCCGATGGCGCAGTCCTCGACCGGCGTCGAATACCGCGCGGCCTCCGCGATCGACATCGCGCTGTGGGATCTGTTCGGCAAGGTCTGCGGCCAGCCGGTGCACCAGATGCTCGGCGGCCTCTGCCGCGACAAGCAGCGCATCTACAACACCTGCGCCGGCACCCAATATGTGCGCTCGACCAATATCAGCCCGGTGGCCAATTGGAATCTCGGCGCCTCCAAGGGGCCGTATGAAGATCTCGACGGCTTCATGAACCATGCCGATGCGCTCGCCGAAAGCCTCTTGGAAAGCGGCATCTCGGCGATGAAGATCTGGCCGTTCGATCCGGCGGCGCAGGAGAACAAGGGCCTCTACATCACCGCATCGCAGATGAAGCAGGCGATCCAGCCGTTCGAGAAGATCCGCAAAGCCGTCGGCGACAAGATGGAGATCATGGTCGAGCTCCATTCGCTCTGGAATCTGCCGACCGCCAAGCAGATCGCCCGTGCGCTCGAGCCGTACAAGCCGACCTGGTACGAAGACCCGATCCGGATGAACTCGCCGCAGGCGCTGGCCGAATATGCCCGCTCGACCGACGTCTGGGTCTGCGCCAGCGAGACGCTCGGCTCGCGCTTCCCCTACAAGGACATGCTCGACCGCGATGCCATGCATGTGGTGATGGCCGATCTGTGCTGGACCGGCGGTCTCACCGAAGGCCGCAAGATCGCGGCGATGGCCGAGACCTATCACCGGCCCTTCGCACCGCACGATTGCATCGGGCCGATCGGCTTCATCGCCGCCATCCACATGTCCTTCAGCCAGCCCAACACCCTGATCCAGGAATCCGTGCGCGCCTTCTACAAGGGCTGGTACAATGAGCTCGTCACCACGATGCCCACCATCGAGGACGGCTATGTCTTCCCGATGGAAGGTCCCGGCCTTGGCGTCGACCTTCTGCCAGCCGTCTTCGAGCGCACCGATCTCATCGTGCGCCGCTCCAACGCTTGAGGATCTATTGAGATGAGCACCGCCCTTTTCGACCTTTCCGGCCGCACCGCGCTCGTGACCGGCTCCTCCCGCGGCCTCGGGCGCGCCATTGCCGAGGGCATGGCCAAGACCGGCGCCAAGCTGATCATCAACGGCGTCGATCCCAAGCGTGTCGAGCAGGCCGTCGCCGAGTTTCGTGCCGCCGGGCATCAGGCCGAAGGCGCCGCCTTCAACGTCACCGATGAGCCCGCAATCGTGGCGGCGTTCAACGACTTCGACAAGAAGGGGATCGCCGTCGATATCCTCATCAACAATGCCGGCATCCAGCACCGCAAGCCGCTGGTCGAATTCACCACCGACGAATGGCGCAAGGTGATCGAGACCAACCTCACCAGCGCCTTCGTGATCGGCCGCGAGGCGGCCAAGCGCATGATCCCCCGCAAGCACGGCAAGATCATCAATATCGGCTCGCTCGGTAGCGAGCTCGCGCGCCCCACCATCGCGCCCTACACTGCCGCCAAGGGCGGCATCAAGAACCTGACCCGCTCGATGGCGGTGGAATGGGCCCAGCACGGCATCCAGGCCAATGCGATCGGCCCGGGCTACATGCTCACCGACATGAACGAGGCGCTGGTCAACAACGCCGATTTCAACAATTGGCTGATGGGCCGCATCCCCTCCAAGCGCTGGGGCAAGCCGGATGAGCTGGTGGGCGCCGCGATCTTCCTCGCCTCGGATGCGTCGACCTACGTCAACGGCCAGATCATCTATGTCGATGGCGGCATGATCGCCGCGATGTGACCGCCAAGACAGCGAAGGAGCAAGCCATGCGCGCCGTCGTCATCCACGCCCCGAAGGACCTGCGGATCGACAATTATGCCGATCCGGCCCCCGGCCCTGGCGAGGTCCGCGTCAAGATCGCCAATGGCGGTATCTGCGGCTCCGACCTGCACTACTATCATCACGGCGGCTTCGGCGTCGTGCGGATCCAGCAGCCGATGGCGCTGGGTCACGAGATCGCCGGCGTCGTTGCCGATGTCGGTGACGGCGTCACCAGCGTCAAGCCGGGCACGCGCGTCGCGGTCAATCCGAGCAAGCCGTGCGGGGCGTGCCTGCATTGCCAGGAGGGCCTACGCAACCAGTGTCTCGACATGCGCTTCCTCGGCAGCGCGATGCGCTTTCCCCATGTGCAGGGCGGCTTTCGCGAGTTCATCGCGGTCGATGCCACGCAGGCCGTGCCGATCGCAGACAAGCTCTCGCTGGCGGAAGCTGCCGTCGCCGAGCCGCTTGCGGTGTGCCTGCACGCCGGCAAGCAGGCCGGTCCCCTGCTCGGCAAGCGCGTGCTGATCACCGGCTGCGGCCCGATCGGTGCACTGATGATTTTGGTCTCGCGTTTCGGCGGTGCATCGGAGATCGTTGTCACCGATGTGGCCGACGCCCCGCTCGCGGTCGCCAGGAAGCTCGGCGCCACGCATGCCATCAACGTCGCGACCAATGCCGCCGCGCTTGATCCCTGGCGCGCCGGCAAGGGCGTGTTCGACACGCTGTTCGAGGCCTCCGGCAACCAGGCCGCGCTCCGCACCGCGCTCGACGTGCTCAGGCCTGGTGCAACGCTGGTGCAGCTCGGTCTCGGCGGCGAGATGACGCTGCCGATCAATTCGATCGTCGCCAAGGAATTGCAGCTCCGCGGCACCTTCCGTTTCGATCCCGAGTTCGAGCTCGCGGTGCGTCTGATGGGCGAGGGCCTGATCGACGTCAAGCCGCTGATCACGGCCACCATGCCCTTCGAGAACGCCGTCGCCGCCTTCGAGCTCGCCAGCGACCGCTCGCAGTCGATGAAGGTGCAGCTGACGTTCTGAGGGCGGCGCACCCGGGAAAATTTCACGACGTTGCACTGCGGCAAGTCGGGAACGCTTCCCGCCGCTGGCGTTCTGCTTTTAAATGAGCGCGCGACAAGCCCGTTCGCACCAGGTGCAAGCCGATGTGGAATCGCCCGAGGTTCGATCTCAAGGTCCGTCTGACGCTGCGCGTGGCCGCGATATCGGCCGCCTGCTTCGCCGCGATCTCCACCTATTTCCTTGTCACGGCTGACCGCGCCGCGCATACGCGCATCGACGGGATCGCCGCCATCGTGGCGAAGACGCTGGAGCTGCAGCAAGGCAAGGTGCAGTGGGCGGCAAGCCCCCGCTCCGACTTTCCGAACCTCGACCCGGTGTCGGCCCATGTCATGACGCCCGGCCTGTGTCTTGGATTCCGTGGGCCGAGCGGCGAGATGCTGCAACGTTTCTGTAGCGGCGCGCCTGCCCCGGCCAGCCCGCCGCCGCAAGCCTTCGCCGCCTTCTATCGCAGCCTGTTCGATCCCGGCCGCGAGGCGGCGCGACCTGTGATCGTGCGCGGAACCAAACTCGGCGAGACCGTGGCCTCGCTCGATCCGGCGGTTCAGACGGCGGAGGCCTGGCACGAGGCCGGCCGCCTGATGATCGCGCTTGCGATCGCGCTGCCGCTGCTCTGCGCGCTGGTCTATGCCGCACTGGCCCGCGCGCTGCGCCCCACCCGCATGATCGGCAGCGGCCTCGAACGCATCGCCGCCGGGGACCTCACCACCCGGCTGCCGCCATTCGACCTCGCCGAGCTCTCCGCCATCCGCGACGTCTTCAACCATCTCGCCGAAAGCCTCGACACCGCGCTCGCCGAACGCAGCGAACTGACGCGGAAGCTGATCGCGCTCCAGGACGAGGAGCGCCGCCATCTCGCCCGCGAGCTGCATGACGAATTCGGCCAGTCGCTGGCCGCGATCCGCGCGCTGGCCGCATCCGCCCGCCAGACTGCGGCGCAGGACTGTCCCGGCTTGCTCGGCGAATGCGACAGCATTGCCCGCACTGCGACCGGCATGATGGAGACGCTGCGCGGCGCGCTGTTCCGGCTGCGGCCGCCCGATGTCGACGAGCTCGGCCTCGTCGCCAGCCTCGAAGGCCTGGTGTCGGGATGGAACGGCCGCAGCCGCGGCCAGCCCCGCTTCGAGATCCGGTTCGACGGCGCTTTCGAAGGCGTGCCCGCCGCCGTCAGTGCCAACCTGTATCGCATCGTGCAGGAGGCGCTCACCAACGCCACCAAGCATGCCGGCGCAACGCAGGTCAGCCTGCATCTGACCATGGCCGACAGCGAGATCGCACTGGCGATCGAGGACGATGGCCGGCCGAACGAAGCTGCCGCCAAGTCCGGCATGGGCCTGCTCGGCATGCGCGAGCGCGTCGCTGCGCTTCGCGGCCGGCTCAGCTTTGAGACCGGCCCTCACGGCTCGGCGCTGCGCGTCTTCATTCCGCTCGCGGCTGCCGCGTCTGAGGCCCTGGAGCATGCGGCATGAGCGCAGTTGAAGCGACCATCCTGCTGGTCGACGACCATTCCGTCGTCCGCGAGGGCTATCGCTCGGTGCTCCAGAAACAGCCGGGCTTGCGCGTGATCGCCGAGGCGGCCGACGGTGCGGAAGCCTATCGCCTGTACAAATCCGAGACGCCCGACCTCGTCATCATGGACCTCAGCATGCCCGGCATCGGCGGCATCGAGGCGGTCAGGCGGATCAGGCAGTGGGACAAGAGTGCGCGGATTCTCGTTTTCACCATGCACGAGAACGCCGGCTTTGCCGTGCAGGCGATCCGCGCCGGTGCACGGGGTTATGTCACCAAGACCAGTCCGCCCGAGACCTTGGTGCGCGCGGTCAAGGACGTGCTCGCCGGCAAGATCGCCATCAGCCCCGACATCGACCACGAGCTTGCGCTCAGCCGGATCAGCGGCGAGACCTTGGCCGCCGACGTGCTGACGCCGCGCGAGTTCGAGGTGCTGCGGCTGCTGCTCGCCGAGAACACGACCGAGGAGATCGCCGAGACGCTGCATGTCAGCCCGAAGACGGTGGCGAACCTGCATTCCCTGATCAAGGACAAGCTCGGCGTCGGCTCCGACATCGAGCTGGTCCGGCTGGCGCTGCGCCAGGGCATCTTGACCGAGGTCGATCTCGGCGAAGCCTGATCGCGGCGCCCGCGGATCACTCCCGCGCGACCACTGAATCCAGCCACGCGCAGTTGAGCGGCGGCACGCGCGGATCCGCGACGCGCACGCCGCGCGCAGCCGCATCCATCCGCATATCGCGCAGGCGCTTGCGCTGCTCTTCCGGCATATTGAGCCGCTCGTGCCCCCAGAGCGATGGCCCATCAAAGGTCTCGTGCGGCTGCCAGGTTTCGGGATCGATGACGCGTCCGCCCCAGCCGTATTCGATGAAGAAGCCGGACGGCGTATTCACGTAGAACGAGGTCATGTGGTCATTGGTGTGCCGGCCCAGCGTGTAGGCGATGCGTCCCTCGTCCATCTGCGCGAGGTCGTAGCCCTGCCCGACATCATCGAGGCAGCCGAGCTCGACCATGAAGTGATGCATCGCCTTTCGCCCAGAGCCGACCATCGCAAAGGAGTGGTGGCGGCCGTTGACGTGGAAGAAATAGAGCCCGTAAGGCTTCAGCCCGAAATCGGAGACGTGAAAGCCGAGCACGTCGCGATAGAACGGCAGCAGCGGCTCGACGTCCTCGACGTTGAGCACAACGTGCCCCATGCCGAGCGCCCCGGTGCGGAAGCCCGAGATCGGGCGGCCCGGCCTAAACGGCTCGCTCGCAAGCTCCGGCTTGCAAAAAGCCTCCAGCCGGTTGCCGGCGGGATCGGCAAACGCGATCAGCTCGGCGACATGCCGCTCGTCAGCGAGCGCGCGCGAGCCTCTCGCCACCTTGATGCCATGGCTTTCCAGCCGTCCTGCCAACTTGTCCAGCTCGGCGGCCGAAGGAACTTCCCATCCCATCACCGCAAGGCCGGCATCGCTGGCGCCGTCGACGATCAGCCGCTGCTTGCGGTCGTCCATGCGGAAGGCCCGCATCTTGCCGCCGCGATCGACCTGCTGCATGCCGAGCAGCCCGGTCGCCATCCGGCTCCACTGCTCGAGCTGGGATGAACTGATTCCGATATAGCCGAGTGCTGCGATTTCCATCGAATTCCTCCCGAAGGCATCGCGGTCGCCGTTCCGCGGCGAGCTTGATACCGGCCGCGCGCGATCCTACGGTGGCGTTCCGCAATCGCCTCGCGTTCGCAGGCGACAATAAGCGCGCCGGGATCTGCCACAAGGGAGGAAATACCAAGTGTCCAAGGAGCGGACGCGGAACGGCCAGCCGCGACAGTCCGAGGGCGTCCGCGCCTTCAAGCGCGGGCTCGACGTGCTGCAGGAGGTCAACCGCTCCGGCGGCATCCGCGCCGGCGATGTCGCCCGCGCGCTCGACCTGCCTCGACCTACCGTCTATCGCCTGCTCGAAACTCTGGAGGAGCTCGGCTATATCGCCCGCAGCGCCAGCGACGATCGTTTTCGCGTCACCCGGCTCGCCCTGAGCCTCGGCGATGGCTACGACCCAAGCGTAGTGATCTGCCAGGCGGCCGCACCTTATCTCGCCGAACTCAGCAAGAAACTGGTCTGGCCGGTCGATCTGTCGACCTACGAGAACGCGGCGATGGTGGTGCAGGAAACCACGCATTCGCGCAGCCCGCTCTCGATCGACCGCGGCATGATCGGCAAGCGCCTGCCGATGCTGCGAACGTCGGCGGGCCGCGCCTATCTCGCCGCCTGCCCGGCACGCGAGCGCGACCTCATCCTCAATCATCTCCGCCGCATCGACGAAGCCGACGACCGCCCCTTTCTCGACCAGGGCCGGCTCGACCGCATGATCGCCGAAACCGCCGCGCGAGGTTACGCCATCCGAAGCGAGGGCGAATACAATCCGAAGACCGCATCGATCGCCGTCCCGATCGTGCGGGGCGGCGCCGTGTTCGGCTGCATCTCCATCATCTGGATCCGCTCGGCGCTGGGGATCGAGGAAGCGGTGAAGCAATTCGCGCCGCAGCTTCAGGAAACGTCGCTGGCCATTCCGGTCGAGGTCTAGAACGCGATGAAATGAGGCTTGATCGCGCAACGACGGAGGTGCGCTCCCTCTCCCGCTTACGCTACGGCATTCACACATCGAAGTTGAAGACGGGCAGAATGTCTGATTCCGTGTTGTTCTCATTGTCGAGGAGGATGGCATGGAGCTTGGACTGGGACGGTTTGGCGACCGTCGCCTGGAAAAAGGGGGGCCTTTCTGCTGGGCCGGCTGGTGGCGTCGGGCGGCCGAAGGCTGCGGGTGCGTCGATTGGGCGGCAATCGGGCGGGAGAGATTCGCCTGACCCGGCTTTTGCGTAACGAGGCGTTCACCTGCGAGGAGATGCTGGCAGAGGCGGCCAGACGGACCTCGGAACGTTGCCTGGGGCGGCATGTGCTGGCGATTCAGGGACACGACCGTGCTGCGCTCGGAAGGCGGGGGAGGCGAGTATCTGCATGCCGTATTGGCTCTGGATGCGGAGGATGGCGCAATCCTGGGACTGATCGACGGCTGCTTCTTGGAGCGCCATGGCGGCCGGCGTGCAGGGCGGCGAGCCACCCCGATTGAGGAGAAAGAGAGCTTCCGGTGGCTGGAAGGTGCCGAGCAGGCGGCCTCGGTGTGTGC